>JALHNK010000053.1:4248-20898 GCA_022843565.1 Phycisphaerales bacterium | reverse complement strand
GCAGGCCGGGGCTGTCGCGTGGGCACGCCGCGCGATGGCGACTTCGCCGCAAGACGCCGCTCGCGCCGATGAGATCACCGCAGCGCTCCTGGCCGGCGTCCCCGCGGCTCAACTCGTCAGCGCCATGCCCTGGCTCGGCTGGGCCGACCTGCGCCGCCCCGATCCCGCGCCACTGATGCAAGAGATGCTCAACACCGTCTGGGATCATCAGCTCTCGCCCGATGACACCGGCGAGGCCGATGCGGACTTTGCCGGCGGGATCGTCTTCACCAGCTCCAAGAACCCGCTGCCCAACTGGCACGCGGCGCGTCCGCTGGCCTTCGCCGCGACCGCCCTGCGGTATGAGCAGGCGGTCCCCGTCGCACGCCGGCCGCGCGAGCTGGTGCGTTTGCTGAGCGCCCTGCGTTTCTTCCGCCAGCTCCAGATCGACGACTCCGCCAAGTGGCGGGGCGTGGACGAAGCCGATCTCGGCGGCGTTCGCACCGCGACTTGGGAGACGCGGCCGAGCGATGAGGCCACCGCGATGACACTCCTCTGTCTGGTCGAGACCATCCGCTCGCTCGACGCGCTCTCGGCCGCGCCGCCCGCAGTGCCTGGCGCGACCACGCCGCCGCCAGCACCAACCACCCCCCCCCCCCCCCACACCCCCGCCGACCGCCGAAGCCGGCCCCAGGATCGCTGAGCCCAAACGCCCCGCCAGCGGCCATTTTTTGATCTCTCGAATCCCGAATATTCCAAGCGAGAAACCGGCAAAAATCTACCCGGCGCGCTATCATCTCGCGGGCCGCGGATTGGCCCGAGTTTCGGCGATCGCACGCTCCGAGAAATCACCACGCCACGCGACCACGCGACACACCCGTACCAGGCCAACTCCATGCCCGACGAACTCCCGCCTGTACCGCCCACTCCCCCCGCACCCACCTCGCCCGAGCACAACCACGGCAAGATCGTCGATCTGATGATCGAGCGCGAGCTGCAGGACTCCTATCTCACCTACGCGATGTCCACGATCATGGACAGAGCGCTGCCGGACGTGCGCGACGGGCTCAAGCCGAGCCAGCGTCGAATCCTGGTCGCGATGAACGACCTGCGCCTCTACCCGGGCCGCAAGCACATGAAGTGCGCCAAGATCGCCGGCGATACCAGCGGTAACTACCACCCGCACGGCGAGGCCGTCATCTACCCCACGCTCGTCGGCCTTGCCCAGCACTGGCGCACACGCGCCACACTCATCGACCCGCAAGGAAACTTCGGATCCATCGAGCCCGATCCGCCCGCGGCCATGCGATACACCGAAGCCCGCCTCACCGGGGCCGCGGTGGACATGCTCGACGACATCGCGCTGGACACCGTGGACATGCAGCCGAACTACGACGACCGCCTCATGGAGCCGACGATCCTCCCCGGTCGCCTGCCCAACCTGCTCATCAACGGCGGCGTCGGCATCGCGGTGGGCATGGCCACCAGCATGGCCCCGAACAACCCCGTTGAAGTCCTCGACTCCATCATCCGCACTGTTGACAACCCCGACATCACGCTTATCGAGCTGATGACCGATGTCTACGCCGATGGCCCCGATGGCAAGCAGATCATCGTCCGGCGCGGCATCAAGGGCCCAGACTTCCCCACTGGCGGCATCATCCTCGGGCGTCGCGGCATCATCGAGGGCTACGAAACCGGGCGCAGCAAGGTCTCGCTCCGCGGCACCGTCCGCGTCGAAGACGTCCCCGGCTCCAAAGACCGCCAGCAGCTCGTCATCGACGCCATCCCCTACAACCTCGGCCTCAAAACCCTCACCGAGCGCATCGTCGAGTCCGTGAAGGAAGAGACGATCACCGAGATCTCCGATGTCCGCAACGAGTCCGGTCGCGAGGCCATGGTGCGTGTGGTGGTTGAGCTCAAGAAGGGCGCTGACCCGGCGATCGTTGAGAAGCAGATCTACGCCCAGACGCCGCTCCAGCAGACCTTCAGCATCAACAACATTGCGCTGGTGAATCGCCAGCCGCGCACGCTGAGCCTGCGCGAGATGATCAAGTGCTACATCGATCATCGCACGGAGGTGATCCGTCGTCGCACCGCGTATCTGCTCAGCGAGGCCCGCAAGAAGGCCCATGTCTTGGAAGGCATGATCTACGCGGTCTGCGATATTGACGAAGTCATCAAGCTCATCCGCTCCAGCCGCACGCGCCAGGAAGCGATCGACAAGCTCATGTCGCGCCGCTTCCGGATCCCTGAGACGCACATCCTCGCGGCGCAAGTCCCCAACCGCCTGCTCGCGCACGTCCGCAAGTTCGATTCTCTCGGCGGCGTCGCGCTCTCGCGCGTTCAGGCCGAGACCATCGGAAACATGCGCCTCATCCAGCTCACGGGGCTGGAGCTCGAGAAGCTCGCGGCGGACTATCGCCAGATCATCGCCCAGATCGAAGACTTCGAGGCCATCCTCAACAGCGAGCAGAAGGTCCGCGACCTCATCAAAGCCGATTGCGAGGCGATGAAGCTCCGCCACGCCAGCCCGCGCAAGACCGAGATCTCCGACTTGGCCGATGACGACCTCAACATCGAGGCACTGATCCCCGTGCAGGACATGGCCGTGACGATCAGCCACGCCGGCTACGCCAAGCGCGTCGCGCTGGACACGTACCAGGCCCAGCGCCGGGGCGGCAAGGGCATCATCGCCGGCAAAACGCGCGAGTCGGACTTCATCGAGCACATGTTCGTCGCCAGCACACACGATCACCTGCTCGTCTTCACCGATTCCGGGCGCGTCTTCAAGATCAAGGTCTACGAGCTGCCGGAGATGGACCGCACCGCCAAGGGCCGCCCGCTGGTGCAAATGATCGATTTCAAGGCGAACGAGAAGGCCGTGGCGTTCCTGAACGTCAAGAACTTTGAAGAGGGCTCGAACTACCTCACCTTCGCGTCGCGCCAGGGCCTCGTGAAGCGCACCGCGCTCAAGGCGTATATGAACGTCAACAAGAGCGGCATCATCGCAGTGGATATCCGCGAGGGCGACGCGTTGCTCGATGTCGCGCTCACCAGCGGCACCGATGACCTGCTCATCGCCACGGCGCTGGGCCAGGCCATCCGCTTCAGCGAGCAGGACGCGCGCGACATGGGCCGCGCCGCCGGCGGCGTCCGCGCCATCGATCTGGCCGAGGGCGATCGCGCCATCGGCCTCGTCGTCGTGCCCATGCGGCCCGACCCCGCGGACAAGGAGATCTTCCACACCGTCAACCCCGCCATGGGCCTGCTCACCATCACCGCCAACGGCTACGGCAAGCGCACCGCGATCGACGAGTATCGCGTCCAGCCCGAGGTCGGCCCGATGCGTTCGCAATCCCGTGGCGGCAAGGGCCGCGCCGATATCCGCACCTCTGATCGCAACGGCCCGTCGGTCGCTGCGATCGGCGTGGTGGAGTCCGACGATGTCGTGGTCGTCACCAAGCAGGGCCAGCTCGTCCGCATGAACATCGCCTCGATCAGCCAGATCGGTCGCGGCACGCAGGGCGTCCGCGTCGTGAGTCTGAACGAGGCGGATCAGGTCATCGCCGCCAGCCGCGTGCCCGGTGGTGAGAAGGAGAGCGAGTGACTCGCTGACCCTGCGGTTCCCGCGATCGCCCGAGGAACGGCATCCGATCAAAGTACGCCTGGAATCGACCACAAGACACCACGATGAGGTGTATCGCTCTCCGTGGAAGCCCGAGTTCGACGTGCTTTTTTGCCGTCGGGGCGGTCTTTTTCTTGGCACGGACCGAGAACCACGCCATAGTTCCAACGCTGCTCTGGTGACCTCTCTCTCGGTCGCGAGAGTCAGCCTTTTCGTGGAGGAAGACCCGTGATCACATCGCGTTTGGTTGTTGCGTCCTGCGGCTTTGCACTCTGCGCGACCGGGTTTGCTGTCGCCGGAAACCCGCCGTCGCTTCTCACGCCCACCTCATACGCCATGGCCAACGGCGACGGCCAAGCCGCCGGCGGCACGTTCAACTACTGGGACGACACCTACAACGGCGCCGGCAACCGCAACGCTGACCGCTCGCCGCTCTCCGGCGGCCTCGGCCAGCTCACCGATGGTGTCGTCGGCGGCAACGCCTGGAACGCGAACCTCGGCAACGGCCCGGCGCAGGAGTGGGTCGGCTGGGTGAACTTCAACCCGACGATCACGTTCACCTTCGCTCAGCCAGCCCAGTTCAGTGTCGTGGGCGTCTTTGCGAACAACTCCCGCTTCGGCGGCGTCTCGGTCTTTGAGTCCTACACCGCGTCGTTCAGCAACGACGGCGTGAACTTCTCCAATCCCCTCACCCGCACCGTCTCCGCCCTTGAAAGCGCCGACACCACCGCCCGCTCCTTCGGCCTGGTGACCGGCGGAATCACCGCTCAGTACGTCCGCTTCGAGTTCGTCCGTGCAGACGCCTGGACGTTCATTAGCGAGATGACCTTCGAAGGCGTGATCCCAGCGCCGTCGAGCGCGGCGCTCCTGGCCCTGGCGGGCGTCGTTTGCGGCCGTCGTCGGCGCTGAGGCGTGCTGAGCCTCGAGATCCCGGAAACATGCGAACACCCGCCGCCATCGGCGGGTGTTTTTCAATCGCGAAGGTCCGACCGCATTTCCGCACCGTCTACCCTGCACCGTGCCGCACGAGACCGAAGGGTCGATCACGCTTGAGGCCGCGCTGACGGTGGTGCCGGGGATCGGCCCGCGCCGGGCAGAATCGCTGCGCGAACTGGGCATCCGCAACATCGGCCAGCTCATCGCCTATCTCCCCGCTCGCCACGAACGCGAGGAGGCCGAAGCGCCGATCTCGCAGCTCAAGCCCGACTCGATCGTCAGCGCCCGAGGCTTGGTCTCTGCGACGCGCGTGGTCGCCAAGGGCAACCGCCCGCGATTCGAGGCGGTGCTGATCGACGATACCGGGCGTGTGGACTTGACGTGGTTCAACGGGCTCTATCTCAAGGACAAGATCAAGCCGGGCCTGCGTATGCGCGTCAAGGGCAAGGCCCGGCGCTTCGGCCCGGGGTTGCAGATCGCCAACCCCAAGCACGAGATCCTGGCCAGCGACGAATCCAAAGACCCCGGCGCGCACGAGGCCCGCCTGCGCCCGATCTATCCCGCAAGCGAGGCCATGCCCTCGCACACGATCGAGCTCACGATCATCGCGTGCTCGATCGCGCGCTGCCGCTGATCGCCGATCATCTGGACGCGCGCTATCGCGCCGAGCGCGGGTTGCTGGAACTCGCCGAGGCGTATCGCCTGATCCATCGCCCGAGCGATGACGAGCAGGCCGCCGCGGCGAGACGGCGCCTCGCGTATGACGAGTTGCTCATGCTCCAACTGGCGGTGCAGATGAAGCGCGCCGAGCGCATCGCGGGCACACAATCACCGGCGCTCGCGCTGACGCCCAAGATCGACAAGGCCATCCGCGCCCGCTTCCCCTTCGCGCTCACGCCGGCGCAGGATCGCGTCGTCCGTGAGATCGCTTCGGACTTGCAGAAGCCCACGCCCGCCAACCGGCTGATCCAGGGCGATGTCGGCTCGGGCAAGACCGTCGTGGCGCTCTACGCGATGCTCATGAGCGTCGCGGGCAAGCACCAGGCGGCGCTCATGGCACCGACCGAACTGCTCGCCGAGCAGCACATGATCGGCATCTCGCGGATGCTCGCCGGTTCCAGCGTGCGCATCGCGCTGCTCACCGGCTCGCTCGCCGCCCGCGAACGAACTTCGCTCCTTGCCCGCATCGCCAAGGGCGATGTTGACCTCATCATCGGCACGCACGCCCTGCTCACCGAGACCGTCCGCTTCCACAGCCTCGCGGCCATCATTATCGACGAGCAGCACCGCTTCGGCGTGCATCAGCGGGCCGCGCTGCGATCGAAGGGTGATGACGCCTCCGCACGCCCGCTGTCGCCGCACACGCTGGTGATGACCGCGACACCAATCCCGCGCACGCTCGCGCTAACCCTCTTTGGCGATCTGGATGTCTCGACGATCGACGAGCTGCCACCGGGACGAAAGAAGATCGCCACGCGCGTCGTCTCGCCCGCCAGCCGACACGACGTCTACGCGTATCTCGCTAAACGCATCGACCAGGGCGACCAGGCGTACGTCGTCGTCCCCGCGATCGACTCGGATGCGGAGGAAGGGATCGAGGGATTGAGGGTGGGGATCGGGGAAGGGACCGGGGGATCAAGGGACCATGGGATCGAGGGGACGGAGGCGGATTCGAACGCGATCGCGCCGCTTCAGACTTCGCTGCGCTCGGTCGCCCAAGTCGCATCCGACCTCGCCCGCGGGCCACTCAAAGGCAAACGCATCGGCCAGGTCCACGGCCGCCTCAAACGCGAGGACCGCGAGCGCGTGATGGACGCCTTCCGGCGCGGCGAGATCGATTGCCTCGTCGCCACCACCGTCATCGAAGTCGGCGTTGACGTGCCCAACGCCAACGTCATCGTGATCGAAGATGCCGAGCGCTTCGGGCTCGCGCAGCTCCACCAGCTTCGCGGGCGCGTCGGGCGCGCCGGTAAGTCCTCGGTCTGCATTCTCATCGGCGCCCCCATCACCGAGGGCGCAGAGGCACGCCTGAGCGCTATTGCGCGCATGACCGACGGCTTCAAGCTCGCCGAGCGCGACTTTGAACTCCGCGGCTTCGGCGATGTCATCGGCCTCCGCCAATCCGGCCTCCCACCTTTTAAGGTGGTTGATCTTTCGAAAGACCTCGATTTGCTCACCCTCGCCAAGCGCGACGCCGAGGCCACCGTCGGCACGAGCCCGACACTCAGCGCACCGGCGCACGCGCTCCTCCGCCGCCGCGTCCTTCGCGCCCACGGCAAGTGGATCGGCCTCGCCGATGTCGGGTGACTGGGGAGGGCACTGGGCACTAGGCATTGGGCATCGCGCGACCGAAAGTCCCTCAGCGTTCTCCCCAGTGCCCGATGCCCAGTGCCCAATGCCTGCTTCCACAGCCTTATGCGAACGAAGCCATTGTTCCTGCCACTTCGCACAAACTTGTGTCAACCTCATCCGTTCCTGCTATCTTTCGTGCGTGGATGAATCACCGCTCCATGACCGGCTCTCCGCGATCACTGCGGGTATGACCTATCGCGAGATCGGCGACCTGACCGGCACCAACGCCGAGACCGCTCGCCGCTACATGTCGGGCCAATCGCCCAGTGTTGAGTTCATCATCCGCCTCTGCCAACGCAAGGGCATCAACGGCCAGTGGCTTCTTTCGGGCCAGGGGCCGATGCGCGCCAGTGAGATCAAGTCCGCATCGCTGCGCGACGCGGGCCCGGGCGAGCTGCTTTCGGCGATGGCGGTGGCCATCGAGACCATGCGCGATCGGCTCGACCGCGTCGAGCGGTTTGTTCACACGCTGGAGACTCGACTGCGCGTTGCCAGCGCGACATCGCTCCCGAAACCTGAGAGCAACCACACGCAGCCGCCGACGCTCGCACAGGAGACCGCCCGTGCCGACAATCGATCACTCAGCGCCGGACCCTCGCCGCGAGTCACGATCCCCAAAGGCGGCGACGGACCCGCACGACTCGGGGCCGGCGCGACGCGCGCCGATGGTGACGCCCCGGCAAGAGCCCGGCGGATCGCCGATGCCGCTACCGAACGACCACGTCCGGGCGATTATTGAGCTGCTGCGCGAGGGCACGCCCGACCTGGCCCGGCGCTGGCTCGCGGCGTTGCTGCTCGTCCCGCCCGCTGAACGCGCCGGCATCGTCAGCGCCGTCGAGGCTCAGATCGTTCGCGAGTTCGCCACCGGCGCCGATAACCAGACCGTGCGCCTCATCCACCCGCCCGTCGCCGGCGATGGCTTCATCGAGCAGCGCATCGTCACGTACGCACGCACGACCGGAGCGGATCAACGCCCCGCCGATCGCAAACGCGGCAACGCGTAGCGCACCGCCATCAGCGCGGCTGCCCGGGTCGCTTCGCTACGATCGATCATGAGCGACAACGCCCATCTCGCGGAGCAACTGGACCTGATCTCAAAGCTCCTGGAGCTCAACGGCGCCGACTCCTTCCGCGCCAGCGCCAACGCCCGCGCCGCTCGCGCCATTGAGGCCTGGCCCGCGGACATCTGCGCCGTCGCTCGTGATCGCGGCAAGCCCGCGCTCATGGAGATCGAGGGCATCGGCCCCAAGCTCGCGGACAAGATCATCGAGTATTCACGCGACGGGCGCATCAAGGAACTCGACGAACTGCGGGCCGCGACACCCGCCGGATTGCTGGACATCATGCAAGTCCCCGGCCTCGGGCCCAAGACCGTGCGGATGCTCTGGCAAGAGGGCAAGGTCGTCGACCGCGCGAGCCTGCAGCGCATCATCGACGACGGCACGATCCTCACTTTGCCGCGTATGGGTGCCAAGGCGGTCGAGAAGATCAAGGCATCGCTGGCGCTCCACGTCGAGGCGGCCCAGCGACTGCGGCTCGGCCCCGCCGCGGCGGTCGCTGATCGTGTGCTCGCGGCGCTGCGGCCGATTGTCGGCGACTCGCCGATGGCCTTCGCCGGCTCATTGCGGCGTGGCAAGGACACCGTGGGCGATATCGATGTCTTGCTCGCGACCGACAACGCGACGATCAGCAGAGCGGCGCACGAGGCGTTCATCACGATGAAGGGGGTGACGGGCGTCGTGGCCGGCGGCAGCGCCGAGACGCGCACGAGCGTGCAGATGCTCGTGGGTTTCTCATCGCGCTGGGATGAGTCCGATGACAGCCCGCCGGCGGGTGAACAGGCCGGGCCGCGCGTGCAGGTGGACCTGCGCATCATGCCGAAGGCGTCGTTCGGGGCCGCGATCATGTACTTCACCGGCTCCAAAGAGCACAACGTCGCCATGCGCCTGCGAGCGCTCGATCGGGGCCTCACGCTCAACGAGTACGGCCTCTTTCCCGAGGACAACTCCACCACCGAGGCCCCGCACAAACGCGGCATCGCGCCGATCGCCAGCGACACCGAAGAAGCCATCTACAACGCGCTGGGCCTGCGGTTCATTCCGCCCGAACTGCGCGAGAATGCCGGTGAGCTCAGCGCCTTCGCGCTCGACACGCCACCCGCCAGCGCGCCCGCGGCCCTGGTCAGCCTCAGCGACATCCGCGCCGATCTTCACGCACACACCACCGCATCCGACGGCGTGCTCTCGATCGTCGCGCTGGCGACCGAGGCCAAACGGCGCGGGTTTCACACCATCGCCGTGACCGATCACTCCAAGTCCAGCGTGATCGCCGGCGGCCTCTCGCCCGAGCGACTCCGCGCTCACATCGGCGCGATCCACGCGGCGCGCGGCGAGATCGACGGCATCACCATCCTCGCCGGCAGCGAAGTGGACATCCTCAGCGACGGCTCGCTGGACTATGACGACGACCTGCTCGCGGCCCTCGATGTCGTTGTCGCCTCGCCCCACGCGGCCCTGACGCAAGACAGCGCCACCGCGACCAAGCGGCTGCTCCGCGCCATCGAACATCCGCTGGTTCACATCCTCGGCCACCCAACCGGCCGGCTCGTCCTCCGCCGCCCGGGGCTGTCTCCAGACATGGCGACGCTCGTCGCCGCGGCGAAGCAGCACGCCGTCGCGCTGGAGATCAACGCCCACTGGATGCGACTGGACCTGCGCGACACCCATATCCGCCAGAGCGTTGACGCCGGGTGCGTGCTGGCGATCAACTGCGACGTTCACCATCCCGAGGACTTTGACAACCTGAAATTCGGCGTCCAGACCGCACGGCGCGGCTGGCTGCCCCGCGAACGGTGCATCAACACCTGGGACGCGCCGAAGCTTCACACCTGGCTGAAGGCCAAACGCTGAACACGCCGCTAGCCTTGCGGAGACGATCCGCCGACCCCACCGGCACAACCCGACGATCATGCCCGCATCGAGGCCACGAAGCAGGAGAGCCACGAAGTGCCTAGCAAGCCTCGAAACCGTGTGAACATCAGCGACCATCGTCGCCAGGAGTTGCTCTCACTCGATGCGCCCGCGCTCTCCGGCTCCGCGCCGGGCTCCAAGCGTGTCAGCGCGAGCAGAGCCGCGAGCTCCGGCGCACCGATCGAGTTCCCGGCGCTCAAGCCCGAGCATTTCACGCCCGGCAGCGCCTGGGATATCGACGAGGACAACTTCCCGCGGGCCGGCAGCGTGCGCGATCAACTTCTCTTCTGTGTTCGCTACGCGGTTCTCGCCCCGAGCAGCCACAACGCCCAGCCGTGGAAGTTCAAGGTGGGCACGTCCCATGTCGAGATCTACGCCGATCGCTCCCGAGCACTGCCGGTCGTTGATCCGCACGATCGCGAGCTCACGATCTCGGTCGGGTGCGCGCTGCACCACCTGTGCATCGCCATGCAGCGCTTCGGCATGAAGCATCAGGTCGAGCTCTTGCCCAGCGGATCAGAGCCCGACATGCTCGCTCGCGTCCGAGTCACGGGGATCGTCGTGCCCGGCCCGCAAGATCAGCGGATCTTTGACGGGCTGCGGATGCGCCGAACCACGCGCACACGCTTCCGCGTGCAGAATGTGCCCCGCGTGGCGATCGATGAGTTCATCCGAATGGCCACCGGCTTCGGCGTCACATTCCAGCCCGTCGAGACGACGCTGCAGCGCACGAAGCTCGCAAAGCTCGTCGCCGAGGCCGATCTGCTCCAGTTCGAGTCACGCCAGTTTCGGCGCGAGCTGGCGATGTGGATGCACCACAATCGCACTCACACCAAGGACGGCGTGCCCGGCTTCGCCATGGGCTTCAGCGAGCTTGAATCGCTGATCGCCCCACTGGTCGTGCGCACGTTCGATGTCGGACGGGGCAAGGGCGCCGCGGACGAGCACCTGGTGATGCACTCGCCGCTCCTGTCGGTCCTGGGCTCGCCGCATGATCACGCCGAGGCGTGGCTCAACACCGGTCAGGCGCTCTCGGCGATTCTCTGCCGCGCCGCGGCGTGGGGCATCACCGCCAGCTACCTCAATCAACCGGTCGAGATGCCAGCGCTGCGCCCGTACCTTCGCAAACTCGTGCCCGAGGCCGAGGTGCCGCAGATCGTCCTGCGGATGGGATACGTGCTGAAGCGCCCGCCGCACACGCCGAGGCGGGATGTCAAGGACGCGCTGATCCCGATGGTGTAGCGAGCGCTAGCACCACATCTCCATGCGAAGCCCGCGCGAGTCCACCGGCGGCTCACCCTCCGGCAATCGTTTCGCGACGCCCGTCGCGACCCGAGCCGCGGTCCAGCACGCCGCCATCGAGTCCAGCACGTCATCGATCGCAGCCACGTTTTGCCGGAACGACTGGATCGCCGCTTCCACACCGGTGAATCCGTGGGCCGCGAGCAGTTGCTTGCGAAGCTCTGGCCCGCCTTTGTCTTTCTTTGAGATAGCAAGCCCTCGCCCATCCCCCATACACGCGAAGCACAACTCCGGATGAACCTCGACCACCTGCTTTTGCGTTGACGCCGACATGAGTGCGTCAACTTCTCTGGTCTTCGGGACGATCGCAAAAGCCTGCGCACTAATCGAGATGCGAAAACGAGACGATGACATCGACGCCTTCTTTGCGTCGTTGTGGCACTTTGCATTGAGCACGGCACGCACGGGTGCCGAGAACACACTGTTTCTACGTTGAGCTCCGACAGCTTGGCGTGCTTCTCGATCAACCTGTCGTCCACTGGGCACCGCGCCGTCCAGAAGTCCGATCGGAATATCCACCGCGATCACGCTCGCGTCTCGGAACGCTTCCAGCACATCCCCAAAGGGCGTGAGCACCCGAACCGCCGCGCTTGCTGGCTCGCCGACTTCCATCGAGCAGCACACCCACCCCGCCGGGCACCCGTCCACGCCGACGACCGTTCTCACTTCTCGCCTTCCACTTTCGGCGCATCCCATCGCGCCGGCAGCGCGACCGTCGGCTGCGTCATTGTCAGCACCGCCATCGCGGTGCCGTAGTTCGCAGAGCGCGGGAAGACGCGATCGTTCCACGTCCCATCGCTGCTCCGCACGCCGAACATCAGCGAGTGGATCTTGGCCCGGCGCTCGGCCCGCAGCGGCTCGGGCAACATCTCCACGCACATCGCGGCGTACCTGTGTGCAAACATGAAGTAGTACGGCGCAACGCCATACGGCGCAACGTGCGTACCCGTCTGCATCCGGCGCACGTCCAGCGCGTCCCAGTGTTCGATGAACGCATCGACCGCGGTGCGCAGCTCGACCTCGCCAGACTTCCCGGCCAGAAACAACGCCGCCTCGGTTACGCACATGCGCCCCGTCGCGCCCGGCAACTCCGCGCTGGAATCTCGCCCCACGCGAGATGAGCCGCTGTAGACCACGCTCGTGCCCTTGACCGGATCGCTAGCTTTCGGCCCGCGATCACGCGAGGTGATCAGGAACTTCAAGGCGCGATCGACAGTCTCGTCCTTTACTCGGTGCCCGTCGCGCCGCGCGTCATACAGCACCAGAAGCGTGCTGGCGGTCATGAAGCTCGATGGCGGGGCGCTCTTGTCCTTGCCCGCGGGCCTCGCGTAGTTCCAGCCGCCGGCCTCGGGGATCGCTGTGCGTTCCAGCGCATCGATGAAGAAGGCGATGGTCTTCTGCACCTTCTCCTCACGATCGGCCGGCACCAGCTTCTCTCGCTTGAGCGTCAGCAGAAAGTCGAGGCCGAAGGTGTAGCCCCAGCCGCGCACGTCGTAGCCCGCGTCGTAGTCGTCAACGCTCATGAGCGGGTGGGCGGTCTGGGCGCAAACAAAGTCACACGCCCGCATCAGCGCTTCCCGCCGCGGGGCGTCCTTCTCGATGTCGGGGCAGCGGATCAGCGCGATCGCACAGATCGACGTGCCACCCACGCGATAGCCGATCGGGATACGCGCCTCAACGCGATACACGCCCTGATAAGGCCACTCGCTCTTGGGCGTGCCCGGCGCGTCAAACGTCTCCTGCATCTTCAGCAGCATCGCGCCCGAGGCGACAACCGCATCGCTCAGCAGCTTCGGCGTCACCTCGATCGCTTTCTCCGGGCGCGTCGGGCGGTGTGTTGATTTCAGCGGCGCGTCCGGCTCCTTCGGCATCGCGGCTCGCGCCGGGCGGGAAGGCGCACCGGGCGCCTGTGCCCAGCACACAGCGCTCGGCCCGCTGAGCGCGAGCATCACGCCCGCGCTGTAAAGCCAGGGAAGGACTCGGCTCGCTCGCGTCGATAGCTGATGGGTCATGGGTACAGCCTACCACGCCCCGGCCGTTGCACCAAGAACACACCGGGTTTCCGCTTGACCTTTGCACCCCGCGCCCCCACTGTTTCCCATGGGCCGCGCCACCGATCCTGAGTCGAGCCGACGCAGCGCGATGACGATCATCGCCCGCCTGCGTGAGCACTCGCACACCGCCTGGCTCGCCGGCGGCTGCGTCCGCGATGAACTCCTGGGCCTCACGCCGACCGACTTTGACATCGCCACCAGCGCCACGCCCACCCAGATCCGCGCGATCTTCCCCAGCGCACACGCCGTCGGCGAGCACTTCGGCGTCATGCTCGTCAAGCTCGATGCCGAGATCATCGAGATCGCCACCTTCCGCACCGACGGCCACTACGCCGACGCCCGACGCCCCGACTCCGTCACCTTCGCCAACGATACCGCCGATGCCCGCCGTCGCGATTTCACGATCAACGCAATCTTCCTGGACCCCACCGAATCCCCCGGGCCTGACGGCGTCCGCGGGCGAGTCATCGACTACGTCGGCGGCCTCAGCGACCTTCGCGCCAAGGTCATCCGTGCCGTGGGCGATCCCGATGAACGCCTGCGTGAGGATCACCTGCGCGCTCTGCGGGCGGTGCGATTCGCCGCGCGGCTCGGGTTCACGATCGACCACGCCACCTCGAGCGCCATCAGGCGCCACGCCGCGGATCTGCGGGGCGTCAGTCGTGAACGCATCGGTGATGAGCTTCGACGAATGCTGAGCGCCCCGACGCGCGCCGCCGCCGCGATCCTGCTCCAACAGCTCGCACTCGATGAGCCCATCCTCGGCCAAGGCGCATGCTCGCAGCCGCTGCGCCTGCTCTCAAGCCTCCGGCCGCTGACCTGGACGCGGCAGGATTTCCTCGCCGGCGCATGGTCGTTGGAAGCCGAACTCGCGCACGCGCGCCCAAACGGGCCCGTCCCGGTTGCCGCGGCGCTCGCGGCGTGGGCGATCGATCGACATGGCGAATACCAAACATTAAACGAATCACCACCAGCGACTGGCGCGGCGTCGGCTGCATTCAGGATCATCCCACCGGAGCAGATGACCTCGATCTGCCGCGACTGGCGGGCATCGCTGATGCTGTCCAACGACGAATCCGAAGCGCTCCGTGACGTCCTTCTGGCACATCACGAGTTGGTCACCCAGTGGCAGACACATTCGATCGCCGGCCGAAAGCGCCTGGCCGCGAAGCCCGGATTCGGCATTGCATTGGAGCTCGCGAGGTGTCAAGATCATGAGCTTTTTGAGGAATTTGTGACAATTTTCGATGCATTTAACCGCGATATCGCGGGAATCGCGCCAGCCCCGTTCGTCACCGGAGATCACCTGATCGCCATCGGAATGCGACCCGGGAAGCCCTTCAAGCGACTCTTGGATCTGGTGTACGACGCCCAGATCGAGGGCCGCGTGCGGTCGTTCGAAGAAGCGATGGAACTCTCTCGGACCCTCGGCGTCTAACCCTCGGTAGTCTCGCCACAGCTTCGCGGCACAGCATCCCCGACGCCCCGACCGACGAACTCAACGAAGACAAAGACGAAGACGACGAGTACGACACACCGCACGAACGCACTGACGACGACATCACAGAGGGCCAGGACGACGTTGACCGAACCGCTCAGAGTGTTTTTCGCGTACGATTGCGACTGATGTCTCCGCCTTGGATCACCCGTCTGGACTAATCGCACTTTCGGATTGAATGGGAGTTGCAGAAATGACCACATCGCGCATGAACTGGCTGAAGTGTCTGACCATCGCCGCGGGCCTCGCGCTCGGGCTGCACGCGAACGTCGGGACGACGTTTGCGCAGGCGTCCGATGAGAAGGCCGCGAAGGCACCTGAGTCCGAACGCGCCAAGGCGAAGGCGGAGTTTGAGGCAAAGAAGAACGATCCGGCGGTCAAGCGGGTGTACCTGATCCCGCTGCGCGGCGAGTTTGGGCGGGATATCTCCGCGACGCCGTTCCGTCGCGCCATGCAGGATGCGAAGAAGGAGCAAGCGGACATCATCGTGTTCGCGATCAACACGTCCTTTACCGTGAACGGCCAGACCTACCAGGAGTGGGCGAGCATCATGGGGCAGACGGTGTGGCAGTCGCCGGCTTCGGAGACTGCACGCGAACTTGCGACGATGTTCCACGAGGGCATCCGCGACGATCCGGACTGGAAGACGCGTGACGGGTCCAAGCCTCGCGTAGTGGGTTGGGTTCGGAAGGCGATGGGGCCGTCGGCGATGCTGACACTGAGCATCCCCGAGTTGTACTTCGCGCCCGACGCCCGCGTTGGTGGGGTCGGCTATCTGAACCTGGTGTTCGAGGGCATGGGCGACGAGGTCGTCCGCGAGAAGCAGCGCTCGCTCCGCATGGGTCGGTTCGAGGGCATGGTGCGTGACGGCGGGTACCCGGTCGAGATCGTTCGCGCGATGTCGCGGAGCGACACGCTGATGAGCGTGCGATACGAAGACGGCAAGCCGGTCTTCCTGAACGACCTGTCGGGCATCGACATTCTGGCCGACGGCGCTGATCCGAACCGTCGCGACACGATGGAGCAGCTTGTCCGCCTTGAGGGCAACGACGTGCTGACGTTGAACGCGAAGATCGCGGGCGATCTTGGCGTGAGCAAGGGCACCGCGGCGTCCGAGGACGATCTGGTCGGCAACCTCGGCATCGAGCGGAACTATGTCCTCATGGGCGAGCGGGCACGCAAGATCTTCGCCGACTGGTCCGAAGAGGTTTCCAACGCCGAGCGCGAGTTTGCCAAGACCTTCCGCCAGTACCGCGAGATCAACGTCCAGGGTCGCACCGCGGCCGAGCGCAACACGCTCCGCGGGCGTCAACTAGCGCTTCTGAACTCGATGAAGCGCGACATCGAGAAGTATCGAGAGGCGATCAACGGCCGGAACATCGGCGGCATGCCCGACGGCTGGATCAGCGAGATCAACGTGCTCATCGACCGCATCAAGCAGCAGATGCGACTCGACCGCGATTGATGCCCCGCAGAGCGAGGCCAACGTTCCGGCATTCACCCGTGTAGACACCGTCTGATTTCAAGTGTTTCTCGACCGGCTTTTCTGGAGTCACTCACCATGTCTCAGTTCACTCGCACTCTCCGCTTCCTGCTTGTAACGCTCGCCTTCGTCGGCGCGATCCTCTTGGCCAGCGCCGGCGCGTACGCCGACAAGATCACCATGAAGGACGGTCGCGTTCTTGAAGGCAAGATCCAGCGCAACGAGGGCGGCGTGATCATCCTGATCCGCACCGTCGATGGCAAGCAGGTCACCGAGTTCATCTCCGCCGACGATGTGAAGTCGATCCAGGTCGACGACGTCAAGAAGGCCGAGGCACCGAAGCCCGAGGCGCCGAAGCCTGAAGCCGCGAAGCCCGAAGCGGCGAAGCCGGCCGAAGCCGCCAAGCCCGCGGACGCCTCGAAGCCCGCCGACGGCACAAAGGCCGACGG
>JALHNK010000053.1:0-4238 GCA_022843565.1 Phycisphaerales bacterium | reverse complement strand
GACAAGGGCAAGAAGGCCGGCATCGCAGACCGAGCCCTGACCGGTACGCCGACGCGCATCGCGGTCCTGAACTTCGGCTCGCCAGCCCGCAATCAAGGCAAGTTCCAGGACATGGTCGGCGTGAACATCTCGGCCAAAGCCTTCGCCGATGTCATCCCCATGCTCGAGAAGGCCAAGGTCGACATCGTCGTCATCCGCGTCAACTCCGGCGGTGGCTACTCGCTCGAGACCGACGCGTTCGCCGAGCTCTTCCAGCACACGTACAAGAGGAAGTTCCGCACCGTGGCATGGATCGAATCGGCGATCTCCGCCGCGGCCATGGGCCCCTGGTGCATCGAAGAGATGTACATGATGACCAACGGCAACATCGGCGGCTGCACGAGCTGGAGCGGCAACCTGAAGGCGACCAGCGGCTTCGGCCTTGTCGAAATTCTTGAGAAGATGCGCGTCCGCAGCGAGTGGGCCGGGCGCGATCCGAAGATCATGCGTGCGATGCAGATCATGGAGCCGCTGAGTTGCAACATTGACGAGAACGGGAACGTCACCTGGTTCCAGGACCTGACCGGCCAGATCCTGGTGAACCGCCCCGGCGAGGTTCTCACGATGAACTCCAAGAACGCGGTCGAGACGAAGTTCGCTCGCGGCATCGCGGACACCAAGGAAGAGCTGGCCAAGGCCATGGGCCTCACCGAGTACGAGTTCGTCGCCGAAGAAGCCACGAAGTACATCGATCGTTTCTCCGAGGATTCGACGAAGTTCGAGGCGAGCTTCGGTGAGGTCGTCCGCAAGTACCAGCTCGCAGTCCAGCTCGCCGAGGGCATGCCCCGCGAGCGCCGTGCGCCAGAGGTTGGCCGCGCTCAGCGATTCCTGAATGACATGGAGCGGATGGTCGGCCTGAACCCCAACTTCGAGTTCCACTTCGGGAACATGGTCGGTGCGGAGTTGAACAAGGATTTCTTCGAGCAGCAGCGGCAGATGCTCCGCGATCTCCTCAAGTAATCGCGCCCTTCTTTTCTCACGACTTCTCCCGCGGCCCCGGTCAATCGACCGGGGCCGCGTTGTTTTCTGCTCGAGCCTCGTGCCGCGTGCCTTTGATTCGAGATGATGAACGCCCGTCCCGACTCGCCACGCGATAACGCCGCGGACACGCCGACCACAGATGCGGCTGCTCACGCGCCCGAGCACCTCGCCCACGCCCCGCACCCGGCACCGGCGCGACTTCCCCCGGGCGTCTCGATTGACGACTTCCGTGTCGTTGGCAAGCAACTGGTCGACTTCATCGGCGACTACTGGCAGACACTCGCGGATTCAGGGTTCGGTGCCAGCGCGGCCGAAGCTCGCGTGCCCGTGCGCCCGACATTCTCGCCCGGCGATCTGCTCGCGGCGCTGCCTCGCGGCTGCCCCGAGCACCCCGAGTCGATCGATCGCGTCATGGCCGATGTGCCATCGCTCATCATGCCGGGGATCGTGCATTGGCAGCACCCGTCGTTCTTTGGCTACTTCCCGGCCAATGCCTCGCCGGGTGCGATCCTGGGCGAGCTCCTCGCGGCGGGCCTGGGCGTGCAGGGGATGCTCTGGTCCACGAGCCCCGCGTGTACGGAGCTGGAGATGCGCGTGCTGGATTGGCTCGCGAAGCTCATCGACCTGCCGCGGGATTTCATGCACGAGCCCGATGACGCCGACACCCACGCGGCCGACGGCACGCTGGCACCGATCCCCCACGCCAACCAATACAGCGCCACGCTGGCGACCGGGCCCACCGGAAGTTCCATCTCGGCGACCCGCGGCGGATCCATCATCATGGGGACCGCCAGCGAGGGGACGCTCGTGGCCCTGGTCGCGGCTCGGCATCGCGCACGCGCGGCGCTCGCTCTACGCCCGACGAACGGAAGCTCAGCGCCGCCGGCATTCGTCGTCTACACCACTGATCAGGCCCACTCATCGGTGATCAAGGGCGCGATGGTTGCGGGCCTGTGTGCAGGGCCGGACCCAACGACCGGCGATCGATCGATCATCTCGCCGACCCCCGACGGCTCGCATGTTCGGCTGATTCCCACACTCGCGGACCTGTCGATGGACGCCGCGGCTCTGGCTCGGGCGATCGATGAGGACACCCGCGCCGGGCGCGTGCCGCTGGCGGTCGTCGCGACCGTCGGGACGACCGGCACGCTGGCGATCGACGATGTGGGCGCGATCGGGCGCGTCTGCGCCGAGCGTCGGGTGTGGCTGCATGTGGACGCGGCGTTCGCCGGCTGCGCCGCAGTCTGCCCGGAGCATCGGTGGATGCTGCACGGGCGCGAGGGCGATGCACTGAGCCGCGTGGACTCGCTGGGCTTCAACCCGCACAAGTGGCTGCTGACGAACTTTGATTGCCACTGCTTCTACACGCAGGACCGCCGAGCGCTGACCGGGGCACTGTCGATCACGCCGGAGTACCTTCGCAACAGCGCCAGCGACGCCGGGAGCGTGATCGACTATCGCGACTGGCAGGTGCCGCTGGGTCGGCGGTTTCGATCGCTGAAGCTCTGGATCGTGATGCGGACCACGGGCGCCGTGGGGCTGCGCGAGTACATCCGCGAGCACGTTCGCCTCGGAGAGGTCTTTGAGTCGCTCGTGCGCGCGGACGACCGCTTTGAGATCACTCACGCGCGGACACTCTCGATGGTGTGCTTTGCGCCGCGCCGGGGCAAGGGCGAATCACTCGACGCGGTCAACGCGCGGGCCCGTGCGCTGCTGGATCGCGTGAACGCCACGGGCGAACTGTTGATGACGCACACGGTCGTGACCGCGTCGGATCATCCGAACGGAACACGATTCATCCTTCGGATGGCGATCGGGGGCACTCTGACGCAGGAACTTCACATCCGAAACGCCTGGCGGACGCTTGCCGCCTCATTAGATCCGCAATAACATCCCGGCATGTCCACGCCGCATCCATCTGAACGGGCGTATTCAAAGGCGCGTCGGCCGATTATGGCAATCCCGCCGCGGGTGGAGGATGCGTCGATGGCCGATGTGCCGCCGGGGATCCCTTCGCCGCCGGCGCGGCCGCCGGTTCGCATCCCCGTGGCCTCGATGGTTGTGTGCCTTCTGAGCGCGGCAGCGCTCGCGTTCGTGCCGATCATCGTGACGCTGACGGTCGAGAAGTTCGATTCCGACGAAGTGAGCAACAGCGCCGGCCGGGGCGTGGGCATGTTGGTCCTGATCTCGCTGCTGATCGCGCCGCTGGCGTTCCTGCTGCGTCGGCGTGCGCCGAATGTGGCGCCGCTCACGTTCAGCGTGGTAGCGTTGCTGGCGGCGGCGCTGCTGTGTGTCGTTCCGCTGGTCAAAAGCACCAAGGGCGGCGTGGACAACCGCACAGCAGCGATGCAGCGCCTGAACGCGCTGAGCCAGGAGACAGCGGCGAAGGAAGCGGCGGGCTCGATCGAAGCGAACGATGTTCACGCGTTGGTCCACAACGTTGATTACGAACTGAAGACCATCGCGGAGAACACAAAGGGCGATGAGAAGCTCTTTCTGCTGGCGATGGCCGACTTCAACAAGGTCTCCGGGCCGGCGAACGTGGCGTACCTCGAGGCGATCGGCCAGTTCACCAAGGCCGGCGGGCTGGCTCTCGACACGCTCACCTCGCGGGATCACATCGTTCAGCGCATCGGCCTGCTGGACCGGGCGATCAAGGCGGCCGAAGCCATGCACGACATCCAGTCGGGCTCCAGGGCCTTTGTCATCAAGCACATGACGGACGCGGGGGCGAAGCGAGTTGAAGTCTATCTGAACAACATCCGATTCACGCGATCTCGCGAGCTCGAGACCGAGTTCGCTGCCAGCGAGATCTCACTTTGCAAGTCCATGCGCCCGTACCTGATCGAGCTGCACGATTCGTTCACGCACTGGACGCGCGAGGGAGACAGGGTGTACTTCTCGGGGTCGGCCCCGCTGGGGACCATCGGCCGATTCAACGATGCGCTCAAGGCAATGGCCGAAGCCACGGCCGAGAACGCACGAGTCAACGCCGAGCGCAAGGCCTTCCGCGAGGCTCGTCGGAAGTGAGCGAGATCATTGTGGTCACGAGTATCTCGCTGTCCTGCCCCCTCCGCCGCGATGCGCGGCACCTCCCCCGGGAGGATGTTTAGATCCAGGACATAGGTGGCGCTTTTCAGGGCATGGGTGACGGTGAACTCCCCGCGTCGGCGGGGCGAGCGAGCGTAGCGAGCGAGGCTCGCCGACGCGGGGAGCGT
>JALHNK010000052.1 GCA_022843565.1 Phycisphaerales bacterium | reverse complement strand
GGCCAAATTCGTGGCATGTGCCAGCCGCGACTCTGGACCACTGCCACTGTCCCGGGAGTAGATCGGTGTGCAGACTTGGCCCAAGACGGCATCACACCGCCGCCCTCAGCGCTCGGTGCACGTACTCGAATGCGCTCGAATACTGCTCACGCGGGCCGGGCTTCCCGAGTTTCGCTTCAAGAACCTCCAGCGCTTTGGCGGCTTGACCATTGACAATGCAAGCTGCAGCAATGAACAAGGCTAATCTTCTCTGATAGGGTAGCCTTTCATCTCCTTGCTCAAAGTACTTAATCAATGACATCGGGTCAGAATAATCATCGAGAAAAGGAATGACATGGCGCAGAATGACTTCCTTCATCGATCGAACGCACCGAACGTAATCGCCAGATGTTCCGAAGGTATACCATTGCACTCGCTGGTCTTTGGGACAGATAAATTCGATTGGCTGAGCAATCGCAGCATGTCCGCTGCCGATTAAGAACACATTGCTGTTGACGAGTTCTAAGGCAGTGTCGCTGATTCGCGTGAACTCCACCCGCGTCCACGGGTAGAGATAATCGACCGCGTCGGGTTGCCACCTCGGACGGCGTTGAACAGTAATCTCTATGCTCTGCCGACTTGCCGCGACATTCCTTGTGAAGACCAGCGATCGCTTTGGTCGTTGAAAGCCAGCCGCTTGCATCGTGCTATCAAGCTCGTCACGAATCGCTTCCGTCAACTCGTCGTTCGCCAATTGCCGAACTCCTCACGGTGTCACAGGCTGAACATCTGCGGGGCATGGCATTGATAACACCCAGTCGTCGCCCCCTGCCACTGATCCGGCTTTGCGGATCAGTGCGGCCGGGCCCGCGATACTCCGCGAGCACGAAACGCAGCGCCGTCCAGCGGCACGAGCAATGCCACGCGCCATCGAGCGCGTAACCCATTGCCGATACAGTACGGTCCCGCCAGCGGCAACGTCGCCGCTTCGAACGACAACTGCGCTAATGCCGTGAACCCGCCGACCCCCGCGTAAGGCACCCCATGTTGACCCGATACCACCGGCAGTTGACGCTTGGCGTCGCAGTGATCCTCTTCCTGTTGAATCTCTACACGCTGTGGAGGCTGATGTGGGCATCTGCGTTCACTGACGCCGTGGTCGCCGAGTGGTACTCGAGAGAACTCGTGTCGCGCTCGACGATGGACGCGTGGCTTCAGTCGCACGGACAGGGCCCGCAACCGTCGCTTGTCAGGTATCTCGGGGGTCCATACAACCTGATCGCGACGATGATCTGCATCAGTACGGTGCTTTCGGCGCTCCTGATCCTGATCGCACTGCTGAATCAACGCCGCTCGCGAACGGTCACGTGACGGATGGATGAGCCCACGCCGGGTGCTCGTCGGCAGTGCTGGCGAACTCACCAAGCTCCAACCACACCGTGAATTCTCGCCCATGCGTGGACGATCTCGATCCTCCAATCCTGCGCCCCTGCAACCACCGACGCCCCAGTGCGAACAATCCTTTGCCTCGAACGTATCGAAAGTTCCCTGGAGCCCCCAATGCCCGGCCGCTTTGAAGCCATCAAAATCGTCCTCGTCGATGACGACAAAGACGTGCTCGACTCCATGAACACCGTCTTCACCGCCGAGGGCGCGATCACCCGCTGCGCCGCCGACGGGAACGAGGGCGTGCAGGCGGTGCAGGATGAGCAGCCCGATCTGGTCGTGCTGGACATGATGCTCCCCGGTCGCTCGGGCTTCCTGGTCCTTGAAAAGATCAAGGGCGTTGAGGCCAGCCCGGGTGTCATCATGCTCACCGCCAATGAGGGAAAACGCCACCAGGCATACGCCGAATCTCTCGGTGTTGACCGCTACATCCTCAAGCCCGCGCCGCTGGACCAGCTCATGCGCGTCGCCGAGGAGCTCCTCATCGAGCGCGGCCGCGCCAAGGCCCCCTCGAAATCCGGCAGCTAACCAAGCGCAACGGGCCGGGACTTCGCCAATGATTCACCAATGGCTAGGTCCCGACAGGTTGTCATTCTCAAAACCGTCAATCCCGCCGATGACGAAGGCGATGGCCTGCCCTCCATGGGCTCCATCGACGAGGTGCAGGCCATCCTCGCACGCTTCAACACCGCCCACGACAACGCCCCCGCCGGCCGCGCCGCCGACATGTCCCTCCTGCGCCTCTACGGCCCCGGCCTGATCGCCGAACTCTCCACCTCCTCCCCCGACGTCAAGCAAATCATGGTCACCATGACCGACGACGACTTCGCCTTCCCCGTCCTGGCTCGAGCCTGCCGCGAACAGAAGTGGACACTGATGGATCCCGAGAGCGGGCAGCGGTTGAGGTTCTGAGGGAGCCTTCAGCCGCCAGCTGTCAGCCTCCAGCAGGAAGTGGTCAGTCGTCAGTGATCAGTTGTCAGCAGAATGGAGCGGGCCGCGCGACGCGACGTATCGCACGCTCACTCAATCCTCTCGCCAGTGCCTCATGCCCGATGCCCAGTGCCTATTCCCCAGTCCCCAGTGCCTACTCCCTTCCCAAGGATCTCCCCATGAGCGGTGCAGAAGCCGGACATCACGCCTCGACCCAGCCCGGCACGCTCGGCAACGCGGCCGCCCCCGCCGCGGATGAGCGCACCCTCTTTGGCTGGTCCGTCGGCGATGCCGACGCGCAGACGCTCGCCGACGCGCTCGAAAAGGCCTTTGACTACCGGGGCGACGTGACGCTCGCGCTCCGCGATCAGAAGACCGTCACCGGCTACATCTTCGATCGCCGCCTCGGAAAGACGCCGCAGGACTCGACCGTCCGCGTGCTGACCGCCACCAGCGACACGCCGGTGAGCGTCCGCTACAACGACATCGCCCGTCTGGAGTTCAGCGGCAAAGACGCCGCGCACGGCAAGAGCTTCGAGACCTGGATCAAGAAGTACACCGAGAAGAAGCTCAAGGGCGAAAAGGCGAGCATCGAGAGCGAAGTTATTTGACGGGCTTGGCGGGCGGCGCCAGCGTCAGGTTGCGAGCGAACGGTCCGCGGTTATCGATGAAGAGCTGCGGCTCGCCGCCATACCCATACGGGGACCTTCGCCTTTTGGCCCAGCCCATGAACGCATCGCTGATGGTCGACTCGAGGCAGATAATCCGCGCGACGACGACAAACAGCCGCTCATCCTCCTGGTCCGCGGGCAGCGCCATGCCGCCGAACTGTGACGGCGGGTACGTGAACCAGTTTCCCTGAGCAGAGGCCGGATCGTCCGGAAAGCGGAACTGCTTCAACAGCGTCCCGGCGTCCAGCACGCATCGGGGTTTGACTTTTTGGCGGAGATTGATCGCCTGAAGCCACGAGATCAGCGTCGTTCGCGGCCCCGGCCCCGGCGTCCACGGGCTGCTGTGATCCGGATAGTTCAGTCGTGCAAGCGGCACGGTTCGCAGAAAGAAGTTGAACGCCTCGCCGAGCGACTCTCGCTCGCCGGGATACATGAACTCCCACTTCGTGTACTCGATGAACTCTTCGACGGTCGTGTTCTGAGAAACGATCATCTGTGCGCTACTGTAGATGGGGCCGCCGCTTTGACGCCTGACGCTCAACCCTCTGCCCCACCCCGCCGATATCATTGTCCATGCCGATCTACGTCTACGAAATCCTCGACAAGCAGGGCGAGCCCACCGGCGAGACCTTCGAGCTGCACCAGCTCATGAAAGAAGACGCGCTGAGCAAGCAGCCGGGCACGGGCAAGCCGTGCCGCCGCGCGATCGTCGCGCCCGCCATTGCTGGCAAGTGGTCGCCCATCAAAGAGAAGAGCACGCTGAGCAACAAGAACCTCGAACGCATGGGTTTCACGAAGTACGAACGCAAGGGCAACGGCTACATGGAACGCGTCGCCGGCAAGGAAGGCCCAGCGAGCATCAGCGCCGAAGACTGAAGTCGCGACTACAACATCGCCAGCTTCGCCAGGTCGATCACCTCATCCACCAGCGCCAGGAACGACGAGATCGTGTCCAGCAGCTCGCGCAGGTCTTTGACCGAATCGATCGCCTTGTTCACCTTCGCCGTCGCGCTCTTGACCTTCGCGGCCTTCTGATCCAGCTCCAGTGATTGCTTGGCAAACAGCACCGAGCCCACGATCTGCACGCGCACCATCACCTCGGTCATCTCATTCAGGATCGCCCGGCGCGCCGCCGGGTCGTTCTCCTTCCGCAGGCGCTCGCGCAGGCGACCGTGCGTCTTCACCAGCCGGTCCTGCATCGTGACAAGTTCGTCATTCAAGGTTGATCTCCCGCGGCCGTCGCCCCACGTCCACTTCACACGCTATCGAGAGGTCTGAATCAGCGCACGCACTTCGCTCAGATCGCGCCGCATCTGCTCGACGATGCCCCGTGCATCAGCGGGCCGGCCGCTGGCCACCAGCGCGTGTGTCGCCGCCAGTGATTGCAGCGCATCGCGCAGCGACAAGACGACCAGCACCGATTGATCGCGCCGCCGCAGCGCGCCGATGTAGCGTTCGGTCACCGCCCACCGCTCCTGCGTCGGCGCATCGCGAAACTCCTCCTCGATTGTCGCGATCTCGTTGTTCCGGGTCACGCGGATCGTCTCGACCACGCCCGCCCGCACGTCCCCGCGCTCCAGCAGCAGCATGTCGCTCAGTTGCTTGAGCACCGCGCGCACGTCCGGGTCCGCTTCGAGCATGATTTGCCTGGCGGTACTGCCGGCGTTCACCTGCACCAGTCGCTCAGAGATCCGCCCGATCGCCACCGAGAGCGGGCCGTCGCTCTTGATCGCGCGGGTGTTCGCCGCGTCACCGATGTGCCCGCCCACCGCCCGCACGGACTCGCCGACTTCCGCGCTGGTCTCCGGCGCAAGCAGGAGCTCGATCGCAGTCGCGTAGTCCGTCAGCGCCCGCAGCGCCGCGTTCCATCGCGCCACGCTCGCGCCATCCAGCGCCGGGCGCACCAGCTCCTCGCTGATCGCCGGCTGCTTCACCAGCCAGGCAAACCGGCTGCGATCCACCTGCTCGTTGGTCGCCTCGAATGTCGCTCGCGATTGCTCCGTCGCCACCTTCAGCGCCTCACGCCACGACACCACATCCTCACGCGCCACCCCGCGGCAGCCCGCCAGCACGCACACGCCGAGCACCACCACCACCATCAAGGCCGCGCGGCCAAGGACGGTTGCACGCGCCAAGCGCCGCTCGCTCGCCATCGCCCGCCTCGCCAACGATGTCATCGCGTTCATCCCGCCATGATGCCACGCGCCAGCGTCGGACGCAAGCGAACCGGCGCTTGTTCACAGCAACATCACAAAGATCGCGCGCAAAGGTGTCGCACACCAATCATCTCAGCACGCCCGGGCTCGCGCGCGATGCGCTATCGAGCGCCATTGCGCGCCCGCTCCAGCTTCGCCAGCGCCTTGAGCGGGAAGCTGTGCCGGTACAGGTGATACCGAAGATAGAACACCTTGGGAAAACCCGTGCCCGTGAACCAGTGCTCGTTCCAGCCGCCGGCCAGATCGCGCACATGGTCGATCTTCGCCAGCGACGGCTCGTCAGCTTCCGGTGCGCCCGCGATGCTGCCCGGCGCTCGCACGCGCCCGCTCGCGTTGCCGTTCACTGCCGGGCTCATGCCGTAGACATCCGCAAGCTCGTGCGCTCGCCGCGCATCTCCCGCCGACGGCTTCAACTCCGCCAGCCCGTTGAGCGAGTCGCCAACACCGAGCGCCATCGCCGCCTCGTCCGCCGCGCGGCGCGTCAGCGCCTCAGTAAACGCCGGCTTATCGCCCGCGAGCTGCTGATCCATCAGATACCGCGCCGCACGCGCAATCGCCGGATGATCCACACTCACCAGGTTCAGCAACGTCATCGGGCCCCACGCCGTCTGGCTCGGCGTGCTCGGCCCCTGGCCCATGAGGTTTCGATCAAGGTAGCTGTTGGCCGACTCGCCGAACCCGCCGTCGGCGTTCTGGATCGAGAGCAGCCAGTTGCGTGCCCGCACCATCGCCGGATGGTCACCGGCGACGCGCGCCGCGTGCAGCCCGTTGATGGCTTGCCAGGTGCCGTAGATGTAGTTGTTGCCCCAGCGCCCCCACCAGCACCCCTCGGGCTGCTGCGTGCGGAGCATGTACCGCACCGCGTGCTCGATCGCCGGGTGATCCGGGCTCACGCCGCAGACCGTCAAAGACTCCACCACG
The DNA here is from genome assembly GCA_022843565.1 of Phycisphaerales bacterium. Classification (GTDB taxonomy): domain Bacteria; phylum Planctomycetota; class Phycisphaerae; order Phycisphaerales; family UBA1924; genus JACVCS01. The sequence continues at coordinate 14,831 of JALHNK010000052.1, read as the reverse complement.
CGGCCAGTGATGTCCGAGCAGCTCGGATCCTGCATCGCGTTGTGATCCGCAAACGGCACCGCCTCCATCCACGCTCGATCGCTCGTGCGATCAAACGCGGCCCATCCGCCATCATCATTCTGCATCGCGATCAACCACTGCACCGCGCGCTTCGCACCATCGCGGTTCGCATCCTGCCCCGGCCGATCGCCCGCCTTCGCCAGCGCCCGCGCCACCATGCAGGTATCGTCAACATCCGGATACCAGTCGTTGCGATACTCAAACGCCCAGCACGCCATGTCCAGCCCCGGGCGAAGGGCCCGATGCTCCGGACGCAGGTTGTCGATCCAATCACCCACAAGTTTCACCTCGCGGGCCCGCAACCAATCGCACGCGCGAGCCAGACGCTCGTCGCTCGCCGCCGTCACACCCGCCTCCGTCAACGCGTCGATCGCGATCGCCGTATCCCATACCGGCGAGAAGCACGGCTGCAACCTCGTGTGATCCAGCCGCTCATCCGCGTTCGGCTCATCGATGATGAACGCATCCAGATCCTTCTCCGCCTGCGCGATCAGCGGGTGATCGCGCCCATAGCCGAGCTTCTGAAACGCGACCTGCACGTACACCATCGGCGGGAAGATCGCCCCCAGCCCCTCGGTCGTCCGCGAGTCCATCCGACGCGCGATCCACTCCTCGCAGAGCGCCACAGACTTCTTGCGCCAGGGCGTGAGGCCGACGCGACGCGCCAGCTTCATCAGCTTGTCCGTGACAAGGAAGAAGTTCGTCCAACCCACCACCTCGCGCTCGTCCCAAGCCTTGTTCAATCGCGACTTGCTCGCGATGTCCACGAACAACTCATCGACATTCACCGGCAGCTTCCGCACCGGCTGAAGCGCCGAGCACAACGCCAGCGGCAGGATCATCGTCCGCGTCCACGCCGCCATCCGCCGGATGTGAAACGGCGCCCAGTGCGGCGCCAGCACGATCTGCGGCGGGATCGCCGGGCACGCCTCCCATGAGACAATCCCCAGGCACGCCAGATAGAACATCGAGAACGTGTTGATCTTCTCCGCACCGCCCTGCTGGCGAATCAGCTCGCGCGCCCGCACCATGTGCGGCGCGCCGACATCATCACCCGCCAGCTTCAAACACAGATACGACTTCACGCACGCGCTGATATCCGCCGGCGAGCCCGGATATTGCCCCCACGAGCCATCGGCCCGCTGACTCAGCCGAAGCTGTTTCGCCAGCCGCGGCAGCAGCCACCGCTCCCGCTCGCCATCCTCCTGCCCCAGGATGTACTTCATCAGCATGTACTCGCTGGAGAGGATCGAGTCCCCCTCCAGCTCGGCACACCAGTGCGCACCAGGGAAGTTCGGCCGGTCCTCGCGCTGCTTGCGAAACAGGGCGCCGCACGCCCGCTCGATCGACTCACGCAGCGACGCGCCGTCCGGCCCGCCCGCCAGCTCGCGCGACCCGCTGCCCGCAAACGACCGCGGATCGCCCGCCGCCGCGCCGGCGCGCGGCGATTCGCGATGATCGGCGTCCAGGTGCGTCGGAACAGCGGAACTTCGAGAGGTCATCGTGGTCATGGTTGGTTGACGATGGTTGACAGATCGCTTCGCAACACGACGCGACCGAAAAGACGAAGCAGCACGACCTCGATGCCCGTACGCAGGCATCAACGCGTGCGGAACACGCGGGCCGGAAGGTTAGGAACTCCGATGCACACCAGCGCAGAAGGTGCCCACCGAACCAGCCCCTCGAATCCTCCGATCACGATTCATCACTCGCCAGGCGATTCACGCCGATGCCCGCTGAGCCCGAGCCCTCGGACGCCGGACGCCGGACCTGAGGCCCGGCGAAGGTCCGGGTTCAGCCCGCGCTCGGGCAATGATCAACCGAGAGTCCGCACGACGCACCGCAACGAGTCGAGGGGAATCCCTTGGGTGTTTCCTTGGTTCGAACTCCCGCGATCCACCCTGATCTCGTGGCGATGCTGTGGCGATCTTTGACCCATCGGGACATTTGAAGACGATTTATCATTGATTCTGCATCCGGAGTTGGCTCTGGGCCATAGCTTGATGAACACTTTGGACATGATTCTCGACCCACCGCTTCTGGCGCGGGCGGAATCGACATTCGCTTTGGGAGCTGCGTCATGGCAGAGACTCGCTCATGCGTTCGCGTCCGTACCTCGGTCCTCGCCGCCGCGATGGTTGCGCTGTCGGCCGGCACGATGAACGCCGCGGTCCCGACCGAGTGGACGTACACGATCGTCGCCCGCACCGGCGCGTCATTTCAAGCGCTGAACGTCCCCGGCAACTCCACCTTCGCCGAGTCCGGCATCCCCCACGAGATCGGCCTCGATGAGTCCGGCAACGTCGCCCTGCGCGTGGTCACCGATGCCGGCCTGAGCAGCCGCCGCGAGAGCTTCATCGTCTACGACCGCGCGTCGCAGTCGGTCTCCACGCCGGTGCAGGTCATCTACAACACCAGCATCTACAGCGAGCGCCTCGATCTCCGCTCCGGCAAACTCGCGCTGACCAAGGCCGGCCTCCTCGGCTCGGGCGAAGTCCGCGACACCTCCGGCGCGATCGACACCCCGATCGATCTCGGCGGCCCGCTCCAGCTCTACGGCCAGCTCAGCCCCATGCGCATCCTCGATGCCGGCGGCGTCGCCTATCGCGGCTCCGCCGCGACGAGCCCGACCAATCCAAGCTCCACCATCAAAATCGTCGTCGATCGCATGGTCGATGGCCAGCGCGAGCAGGTCGCTCTTGCTGATTGCCTCGCCGCCGGGCCGTACGTCTACATCAGCCCGCCCGCGATCAGCGCCACCGGCTTCATCGCCGCTCGGTTCGACCTGCGCGACAGCAACACGCGCCGCATCGATCGCATCCGCGAGGGCGAGCCCACCGTCACGATCGCCACGATCAGCGGCAACATCGACTCGCTCGCCGAGCCCGTCGCCGTCAGCCGCGATGGCGAGGTCGCCTACTTCGCACGCAGCGCCTCCAACTTCGCGTGGTCGCTGCTCCGCTCTGATGGTCTGGGCAACGCGACCACCATCGCCACCGCCGCGCAGTTCCCCGCCACCGGCATCAACAACACGCTCTCCATCTACACCCCCGCGATCAACTCCGCCGGGCAGGTCGCGTATCGCGCCGAGCTCACTGGCGGCGGCCCCATCGGCGCCGGCCTCTTCATCGCCGACGGCTCCTCCACCTTCCGCCTCGCCGGCGAGGGCAAGACCCTCCGCCTGCCCTCCGGCCAAATCCTCACCATGGGCTACGGCAACACCGCCGGCAGCAAGATCGCCCTCATGGGCTCGCCCGCCATCAACGATCGCGGCGACGTCGCCTTCGTCGCCCGCTTCTCGGACAACACCATGGGCCTCGTCCTGGCCAGCCCCGTCATCCTCCGCTGCTCGCCGGCTGACATCGCCGACGACACCGGCGCGCCACTCCCCAGCCCCAACGTCAACAACGGCGTCACCGAAGGCGATTACAACCTCTTCTTCGCCAGCTTCTTTGACGCGCTGCCCGTGTGCGACATCGCCAACGACGACGGCTCGCCACTGGCCCCCTTCGGCATCACCGGCGTCAACAACGGCGTGACCGAGGGCGATTACAACCTCTTCTTCAGCACCTACTTCGACGGCTGCCAGTGATGCGTGGTGCCGCGTGATCTCGCGCGACCACGCGCCGCGGCAAAGACTCTCCGATGCACTGCTGAGACTCTGCAGTTCATCAATGGTCGTTCGGGCGGTCGCGAGCGCAAGACTCAGCGAGCATCAGAACCACGAGTGAGCCCGCCGCGGGGCGAACACGCGCCTGCATCCCCACACTCGCCCATCGCCCCCCTGTCCCCCGTCCCCCCCCACCCGCCGGGTTCCCGCCGCGCACCCAGATCCCCCACTCCCGCGCCAGCGTTTTCGCGGGGCTGTCGGCGCTCCAGGAGGCGCGAGCAGCGACGTGGCCACACGGGGGTTCCCCTCGACGAACGTGAACTTGGGCGATCTCTGGTGCTCTGGGGAGTCCGCGGCATCGCTGCGACGCTCGGCGAGCTGGCGGTTCGCGCATTTGGGGAATTGTGGTGAGCAAAAAGTGCAGTCTTCTGCAAGACCGAAAGTCGCGCTGGACCGTCGCCATCCCCTAGGAAAATCTCACCAGATCGAGGCTTTTCGGCTTGGCAATTGCGACGTTCCTCATGTAGACTCTTGTCAGCTGAGGGCCGCTGCAACCCGTAATTGCAGGAAACGTGTCTTTGAACAGAGGAGATTCTCTATGCGTCGATTCAATCGGAAGGCGGTCCTCACGGCCGCCTGTATCGGGCTCGTCGGGCCCAGCGTGTTTGCAGCGGACTTCCCGGAAGTTGAGCCGAACAGCACCAAGGCCACCGCGAACGTCGCGACCCTCGCGGTGGGCGACTCGGTTTCGGGCATCACGACCGGCACGACCGTCAGCAGCACGGCCCCGGCATCGACGGGTCTGACCTCGGTCGACTACTTCGATATCACCACCGACGCCGCTCCGACCGCCGGCATCTGGCGCTATCGCCTGACGCTGACCACGACCGGCACCGCCGGCCACACCGGCACCCTCCGCGGCGTCAGTCAGACCGCGGGCGTGCTCGGCGCCTTCACGACCGATGCTGCCCCGCAGACGAGCTCGGCCACGACGACGCCCGCCCGCATCAATCAGTGGTACGCCAACGGCAACCCCACGCGCGTGATGTATCGCGTGGCTGGCGGCGCTGCCACCACCGCCACGTACAACGCCACGATGACCCGCACCCCGGTCACCCCGACCGTCGTGCCCGGCACCGTCGCCGCCGGCTCGGTCGTGATCTCGACCCAAGGTGTCACCACCGTTGATACCGAGTTCTGGCTCTATGACAGCAACTTCGTTGCGATCGCGAACGCTGGCAACGACGACGAGTCCATCGCCGGTGGCGGCCCGGGCACGACGCTGCAATCCCGCCTGACCCGCACGCTCACCCCGGGCGACTACATCTTGGCGATCAGCACCAGCGGCCTCGCCAACAACCTCCCCGCCCCGACGGACGATGACTTCCGCAGCGGCTCCTGCTTGGACTTCCCCAACGCGCTCTCATCGTCGTCCTCAAGCAGCGCGGCCACGGATCTCGATTTCAACATCATCAGCAGCGCCGGCACCATCCCGGTGACCGCCAGCCGCACCGAGTCCTACGGCATCCTCTTCTACCAGTTCACCGTCGCAGCGACCGCCAACCCGACCGTGGCTTTCTGCACCGCGACCCCCAGCGCCACCGTCCTTCAGGGCGGTAGTGTCACGCTGAGCACCAACGTGACCTGGGCCGGCACCCCCGGCACCGTCACCGCGGACCTCACCGCCTTCGGCCTGACCGATAACGAGCCCCTGACCGACGCGGGCTTCGGCAACTACTTGATCAACGTCAGCGTCCCCGGCGCTCAGCCGCTCGGCGCCACCTCGGTCACGCTCACCGCGACCAACCCCGCGCCCGGCCTTGAGACCGGCACCTGCTCGATCCCGCTGACGATCATTGCGCCGCCCCCGGCCAACGACCTGTGCTCAGGCTCTATCACGATCCCCAACACGTCCTTCCCGGTGACCGTGACCGGCAACAACTTCTCCGCGACGACCGTGGGCGATCGCACCTCGACCTGCATCTCTGTGAAGCAGAGCGTGTGGTACGACTTCACCGCCCCCAACGCGGGCACGTACATCTTTGACACCGAGACCTCGGCCCAGGCCGACACCGTGCTGACGGCGTTCGTCGATTGTGACCCCGCCGCCGCGCAGCTCGCCTGCGATGACGAGGGTGGCACCGGCTCGCTCTCGCGCATGTCTCTGGTCATGACCGCGGGTCAGAACATCAAGGTCATGCTCAGCACCTGGGCCAGCGCCACCGCCGGCGGCTTCGCCCTCAACGTCTCCTTCATCCCCCCGCCCTGCGTCACCTTCACCACCCAGCCCGTCGCTGATAGCGAGTGCGTCGGCACGACCCTCAGCTACAGCGCCGTTGCGACGGTGCTGACCGGCACGCCCGCCTACCAGTGGCAGACCGCCCCGGTCTCCGCCGGTCCGTGGACCAACCTGACCGATGAAGAGATCAACGACCTCGGCGTCGTCACCGGCGCGACCGCGTCCAGCATCACCATCGAAAACGCGGCTCTCGCGGCCAACGGCACCCGCATCCGCGTCGTCGTCACCGGCGACTGCGGCACCGGCAACTCGACCGACGTCGCCATCGGCGTCATCAACTGCCTCCCGAACGACGCCTGCTCGGGCGCTCTGCCCGCGATCGTCGGCACCACCGCTGGCAACAACGCCACCGCGAACAACGCCGGCGACGTCGTCCCCACCTGCCAGACCCTCTCGGGCAAGGGCCTCTGGTACACCTTCACCGCCGGTGCCAATGGCGGCACCTACCTCATCGACACCGAGGGCTCGACCCAGTCTGACACCGTGCTGAGCGTCTACGACGCCTGCGGCGGCGCTCAGATCGCCTGCGATGACGACAGCGGCACGGTCAACCTGTCTCGCCTCACCGTCACGCTGACCCCCAACCAGGAGATCAAGATCCAGGTCCGTTCGTTCGGTTCAGCCCCCGCCGGCGGCGCCTTCAACCTCAACATCGCTGAGTGCACGCTGATCGCCACGCAGCCCATTGACGTCTCGATCGCCCCCGGCGCCACCGCCGGCTTCATCGTCGGCGCCACCGGCCCCGGCACCCTCACCTACGTCTGGGAGCGTCAGCTCCTGGGCGCTGGCCCCTTCACCGCCGTGACCGATGGCGTGGTCGCCGGCCTCGGCACCGTCTCGGGCGCGACCACCGCGTCGCTCTCGATCGCCAACGCCGAAGCCGCCGCGAGCACGGACAAGTTCCGCTGCGTCGTGACCAGCTCCTGCAACTCGGCCACCACCTCCGAGGCCACCCTCACGGTCGCCAACCCCTACCCGGCCCGCTGCAACGGCGCGGACATCGCGTACGACAGCGGCGACTTCCTCCCCCGCGCCGAGATCGTTGACGGCACCAACGGCACCCCCGAGATCATCGGCCCCTTCACCGGTGACAACAACGGCGTGACCGAAGCGGACTACAACGTCTTCTTCGCCAACTTCTTCGACGCGGTCTCGGTCTGCGACGTCGCCAACGACGACGGCAGCAGCCGCGTCCCGACCCCGGCCCCCGGCATCGTGACCAACAACGGTGTGACCGAAGGCGACTACAACTACTTCTTCGGCGTCTTCTTCGACGGCTGTGCGTTCTAAGCCGATCCGAGCGATGAGTCGGATCTGCTGAAGGCAGACCGGACTCAAGATTCGCAACTACCCAAAGGCCCCGGCTCAACTGAGCCGGGGCTTTTCAATTGGCTTGCGGCGCGTTCCGTGCCGAAGCGACTATCTGCTTGCTAGGAGAACACTCGATCGCGCCGCTCACGTCGACTTGCGTTAAGAAGTCGGTATCATTCTTGCTCTTTGCGAAATGTGCCCCGGGCTCCGCCTTTCCAAGCCCAACCACGTCAGCGAAGCGCTACCACCACGGAGCTTCCATGCGATTGCACCACCTGAATGCACTCTTCGCCGCCCTGAGCGTCTCGCTGGTCACGGCGAATTCGTTCGCGACCGATTTTCCCGAGGTCGAGCCGAACGACAGCAGGGCCACTGCCAACTCGTTCGTGCTTCGGCCCGGTGACTCAATCTCCGGAAGATTGTCTTCCGGCTTTGCCTTTGCTCTTGATTACTTCAATATCACGACCACTCCCGCGCCCAGCCGTGGAATATGGCGATATCGCCTCACGGTGAACTCGACTCTTTCTGGCGTGACACTTCGAGGACTGTCACAAGCTGGCGGCGTTGTGAACGCCACAAGCGATGTCGCAGTTCAGACAACCGTGGCAACGGCTACGCCTGCTCGCACGGTGCAGTGATACGCGAACGAGCTTCCGTCACGCGTCGTCTATCTGATTTCGAATCAGCCCAACGTCGGGGAGTTCACGTCAACGCTGTCGCGCAGTGCCATCACGCCGGAAGTGATCGTTCCGGCCGTCGTTCCGGGTCCAGTGACCTTCACAACCGTTGGTCAGGGTCACTCCAATGACACCGACATGTGGCTGTACGATGCTGATTTCAACCCGATCGTTGACGCGGGCAACGACGACGAGTCCGTTGTCGGAGGGGGTAGCGGCACGACATCGCGCAGTCGTTTGACGAGGACTCTCGGCGTCGGCACGTACATTCTCGCGATCGGCAACTCAAACGTAGCGAACAACCTGGCTTCGCCGATCGACGATGACGTGCGCTCGGGCAACGTGATGGCGTTCCCCAACGCGCTGGCAACCTCAGCTACTTCCAGCATCTCGACGCTGAACTTTGCGATCGTGCACTCCGGCGGGACGATCACGCAAGCCGCCGTGCGGCGGCAGCCGTACGCCATCCTCTTCTACACCTTCAACGTCGCACCATCCGGCGCGCCGCTTCTGGCCAACTGCAATGCGACGCCGACCGCAACGGTGGTCCTCGGAGATTCGGTCACGCTCAGCACGAACGTGACGTGGACGAACGCGCCAGGGGGTGTTACGGCCGACCTTTCAGCGTTCGGGCTGAGTAACGCCGTGCCGATGATGGACAACGGCGGTGGCAACTTCTCGACGGTCCTCAACGTCCCCAGCGGGCAGATCGCTAATCGATACCCCGTTGCGATCACGGCGACTGACGCGACGGGTCTGACGAACTCATGCTCGTTCCCGCTGACCGTTGTTCTGCCGATACCGACAAACGATCTCTGCGCGGGCGCACCGGTCGTCAATGTCGGGCGCTCCGCTGCTACAGGCGACAACTCCGGCGCGACGACCACGGATGACCGCATTCCGTCGTGTGGTACAGCGATCCAAAGCGTTTGGTTCGATTTTACCGCCCCTCAGCGCGGCCGATACATTTTCGATACCGAAGGCTCGGCGCAAGTGGATACAACACTGACGGCTTACGCCGGTTGTGAAGGGACGGCGCTGGCTTGCGATGACGACAGCGGCACCGATGCGCTTTCTCGCTTCGAGCTCGACCTGACCGCCGGGCAGAACATCAAGCTCATGCTCAGTACCGCGTCGACCAGTGCCCCAGGCGGCTACGTGCTCAACATCATTCCGCCCCCGACGCCGCCGTCCAACGACATCTGCTCCGGCGCGAAAACAGTCCTCCTTGGGCCCGTGGCGGCGGTCGGCGATAACTCGACCGCGTCCACCCCAGATGATCGATTGTCAACATGCGCAGTGGTCAGTCAGAGCGTCTGGTTTGACTTTACAGCGACACGTCCGGGGACCTATATCTTTGACACCGAAGGGTCCACGCAGATAGCGACCGTCCTGACCGCGTTCATGGACTGCTCCGCCGGGGCCGCGCAGCTCGGCTGCAACAGCAGCGGCGGAACAGGGCTCTTGTCGTCCCTCGCGCTACCTCTGGCCGCGGGTCAGAACATCAAGCTCATGCTCAGCACCGCTAGGCTTGCCGGAAGCGGTGGTGGCTATGTTCTGAACATTGCGCCGCCACCCTGCGTGACGATCGTTGCCTCACCCGTGGACGCGTTCGCGTGCGTGGGCATGACTGTTTCGTTTTCGACGACTGCAACGGCCCCCGAAGCACCCATCTACCAGTGGGAAATGGCGTCATCGGTCGCGGGCCCGTACGCCCCAGTTGCCGATGGCGTGATTACCGGTCTCGGCCTCATCGCGGGCACTAACAGCGCGGTGCTTTCGATCAGCGGCGTCGCTCGTCCTTCCAACCCGGTCTATTTCCGCACCGTCGTCAGCAACCCGTGCGGGAATGAAACGTCGGCCGCCGCATCGCTCATCGTCGTCGGTGACTGTCCTTCAAACGACACGTGCGCAACGGCTCTTCCGGCAATGATCGGGACGACATTCGGAGACAACACGGGAGCGACGGACGTCGGCGACGTTGTGCCGCGCTGCCAGACCGCCTCGACCCGTGGCGTCTGGTACGCCTTTCGGTCCACGAGTCCAGTGACCACCGTCTACGCAATCGATACGGAAGGTTCGATTCAGGCCGACACCATTCTCACCGCGGAGTCCTCATGCAATTTTAGCTTCTTGCCTACTTGCGATGATAATGGCGGGAACTCCCCCGCCAACTCCTCGGCCATGCTGGTGACTGTGTTCCCAGATCTGATACTGAGAATTCAGGTCAGCTCCCGGGCTGGCGTTGCACCAGGGCCCTTTGCACTCAACATTGCGCAGTGCGTCACCTTCTTGTCGGAACCCGCTGGATCCGCTGTGGCTTACCCCGGCGAGTCCGTCAGCATTACCACGACCGCAATCGGCACGGGGGTGATCATCTATGCATGGCAATGGAAGTCGCCAACTACGGACATCTTTGTCCCGCTGGAGGATGCACCAGTCGATGGGCTTGGTGTCGTCTCGGGTGCCAGGACCCCGGCCCTCACGATTGCCAACGTCGCCCCAGCGGCACAGTTCGGGCTCTTAAGGTGCGTTGTTTCCAACGTTTGCGGCAGTGCGACGACCCGCAACTGCACGGTCTCGGTCTTGCCAGCGGATACGCCTCGTTGCAACGCCGCCGATATCGCCTTCGATAACGGCCTTACGATTGAGCGTGCGAGAATCATCGACGGAACTCATGGGACGCCGCCCATATTCGGTTGGCGTCCGAACGCCCAGAATGTAAACACCGGCGTTACCGAGGCTGATTACAACGTCTTCTTCGTCAACTTCTTCGACGCGTACTCGGTGTGCGATATCGCCAACGATGACGGCACGAGCCGACTGCCACGACCCCTACCCGGCACCGTCATCAACAACGGCGTGACTGAAGGCGATTACAATCATTTCTTCAGCGTGTACTTCAACGGCTGCACGTTCTAGGCCGGAAGGGCAGAGTGTGCTGCGGCTATCGGGATTCGGCAATCGGCAATCGTGATTGCAAAAACCAAAGGCCCCGGCTCAACTGAGCCGGGGCCTTTCGTTGGGTGTCTCAAACTTCCTGATGCCTGATGCCTGATGCCTGATGCCTGATGCCTGATGCCTGATGCCTGATGCCTGATGCCTGATGCCTGATGCCTGATGCCTGATGCCTGATGCCTGATGCCTGATGCCTGATGCCCAGCGCCCAGTGCCCAGCTCCTCCCCATCACGCGTTGATCACGCGACCCTCGCTCGCCAGCGCCGCCTCGTGGATGCTCTCGTGCATCGTCGGGTGCGCGTGGACCGTCGCGATGATCTCCTCGGTCGTCGCCTCCAGCCGGCGCGCCAGGCTCATCTCCGCGATCAACTCCGTCGCCTGATCGCCCATGATGTGCGCGCCCAGCACCTCACCCCGCGGCAGGCCTCGGATGATCTTGCAGAACCCGTCGGTATGAGCCGCCGCGATCGCCTTGCCCAAGGCACTGAACGGGAACACGCCCACCGCATAATCCTTGCCCTTCACCAAGCCCTGCTCGATGAGCTTCTGCTCTGTGAACCCCACGCTGGCCACCTGCGGGATGCAGTACGTGCAGCCGGGGATCACGCTGTAATCCATCGGGTGCGGCTCGTGGTGCTTCTTCGGGTCCGCACGCCACGCGATCCGCTCCACGCAGAGCACGGCCTCCTCGCCGGCGACGTGCGCCAGCCACGGCGGGCCGATCACGTCGCCCACCGCGTAGATCCCCGGCAGGTTCGTCTTGTAATCGATCGCCTCGTTCCGCGTCACGCCGGGGACAAAGTCCGTGACGATGCTCCCCTTCTCGATCTTCAGCCCCAGGCTCGCGTCGCACAGGCCGTCGGTCCGACCCACGACGCCGACCGCCAGCAGCACCTTGTCCGCCTCGATGGTCTGCTTCTTGCTCTCGTCGGCCTTGCCGTTGACAAACGGCGCGTACGTCACCTTCACGCCGGCGCCGGTCTTGTCGATCGCCATCGTCGTCGTTGACGTCAGGATGTTGAAGCCGTGCTTGCGATAGAGCTTCTCCATCGCCGCCGACACGTCCTTGTCCTCAACGGGCAGGATGCGGTCCATCATCTCGATGATCGTGACCTCGGTCCCCATCGACTTGTAGAAGTACGCAAACTCCATCCCGATCGCGCCAGCGCCAACAACGACCAGCCGCTTGGGCTTCTCCTTGTTGAACATCGCCTCGCGAGCGCCCCAGATCTTGTCGCCATCAAACTTCGCAAAGGGCAGATCGCGGGCCATGCTCCCGGTGGCGATGATGACGTTGGTCGCCGTGAGCGATTGCGTGGTCTTGCCCGGCGTCGCCGGCGCGCTGGTCAGCTCCTCCTTGACCACGCACTCCTGCAGGTCGATCTTGCACTTGCCGCCGTTGGCCGGCGTCGCGGCACCGGTGATCTTCGCATTGCCCACAAAGAACGTGATCTTGTTCTTCTTCATCAAGAACTCAACGCCCTTGTTCAGCTTGCTCGCCACATCGCGCGAGCGCCCGATGATCCGGTCCCAATCCAGCCCGATCTCCCCCGCCGGCAGCTTCAGACCCCAGAACTTCTGGTCCTCCGCCGCCTTGATCTTCTCCACCAGCTCGGCATTGGCCAGCAGCGCCTTGCTGGGGATGCAGCCCCAGTTCAAGCACACGCCGCCGAGCTTCGCCCGCTCGATGATCGCAGTCTTGAACCCCATCTGAGCCGCGCGAATCGCGCCAACATACCCCGCCGGCCCGCCACCAATCACGATCACGTCAAAGTGGTTGTCTGCCACGGCGAACATCCTTTCAAATGCGATCAAACGCTCCAACTCCGCCCGCAAGCTCTCCAGAGCAGCAAGGGCCGCAGTATAGGTAGACGCGGCCTATACGCACACACGCGCGCCACTTGCGCAACGTGTGCCCTCCGGCCGTGTGCGAAGTGCGCCGCTCACCCCCCCCCCCCCGCCCGCCCCTGATTCTCACGACCTTCACAAGAATCTTGCAACACGCCAGCTCACGCCCGTCGTATACTCTGCCCAGAGGCCGCTCGTTCTGAGCGGCCCAATGGGCTCGCGGCTCCATCGCCGCCCGAGACCCCGCCTCGCGACCCCTTCGGTTGTCATTCGAACGTATCGCGCCGGTCCTGCGCTCATCTTCCCTTCACGGAGCTCTTGCCATGCGCACCATTTTTGCCTGCACGCTCGCGTTCGCTGCGTTCGCCGCGCCATTGCTCGCTTCGGTTCCCTATCGCCCGCCGGTGGGGGCGGAGTTTGAGCACATCCCGCTCGTGCCGCCTCAGCCCCCGTCGCCAGACTCGATCGGGTATAGCGTGACGATCGATCGCTTCGTCATCCGCTGGCCGCGGGTCGCTGTGCAGGCCACCGGCGTTTTCGAGTTTGACATGCGCTCCCGCACGAGCCGGAAACTCTCGGGCAACACCGCGACATACCACTACGCCCCCACAAACAGCGTCCAATCCAACGACATGCTCGTCGAGCCGCTGGGCTACGTCGGACAAGACATCGCGATGCTCACCGGCATGAACCGCGTGATTCTCCTCAACGAGAACGGCGCATCCTCGCCGTTCTCACAGACGGAAAACTACGCCATCCCGCGCAGCCCCGCGAGGCACGGGGCGAGCGCCGACGCGATCTACGCCGTCGCGTTTTCATTCCCAAACCAAACGCCGCTCGGCGTCATCCGCAAGGCCGTGGGGCAGCCCGCAACGGTCGTGATCCCCCCCACCGGCCGGCCCCGAAACGCCACCTTCACCTACACATCCATCGCTGATGTCAGGGCTTCGGGCCAGGCCGTCCTCTTTCGCGCGCGGGTCGCTGGCTCGCTCGATCACAAACTCATGTTTCTCAAGAACAGCCAGCCGGTCGACGTCGGCACGCTGGTCACCGCCCAAACCGGGCTCACGGTGCTCGATGTCTACTCTTATGGCGGCGATGGTGACACCTGGTTCGCCGTGTGCTCGCTCCTGCCGCCGGCCGGCGGCTCCGCGCCCACCGACACGATCATCAAGCTCCGCCTCGCCACCGAATCCGTCCAGATCCTCCCGCTCACGCTCGTCAACCCCGAAGTCCTCGGCCCCGGCAGCATCACCGCCATCGAACGCCTCGAGCTCCGCGCGTCGGGCTCCATCGCCATCATCCCCATCCGCTATTCAACGATCGTCAAGGGCGTTCCCGAAGTCAAACGGCACTACGCGCTCTACGACGGCACGAGCTTCCGAGCCATCACCGACAAGAACCCCCAGCAAGTCGCGCCGTACTCGCAGGACTGGCGCGTGTGGAGCCGCAGCATCGAAGGCGATCGCTTCATCCTCCCACTGAGTCCCTTCACCCTCTCCCGCTACATCCCCCCCGACCAGCGCCGCCGCTGCCTCGTAGACATCGCCAACGACCGCGCCGAAGATCTCGTCGAGGGTCGCTCCACCAACTCCGGCCTCACCGAGGCCGATTACAACTTCTTCCTCCTGCACTTCTTCGACGCCGACCCCGCCTGCGACCTCGCCTACGACAGCGGCACCGCCTTCACCTACCCGACTCCGCCGCCGACGCCCGCCACCCGCGCCCTCGTCAACAACGGCGTCACCGAAGCCGACTACAACCTCTTCTTCACTCAGTTCTTCCAGCCCTGCCCGTAACTCCCGCGCCTTTGGACGCCGCGCCTGAGGCTCTGCGAATGCACGGGTGGAACTCTCGCGAGCGCACTGGTCAACAAGAATCCGTCTGACGCGCAGGCCCACTCTGTCTTCCCTCCGCGTACCTCCGCGCTCTCCGCGTCCTCCGCGTACTTCCCCTCCCCTCCCCTCCGCCCACGCTAAACTCGCGCAGATGAGTGACGCTTCTCCGCACAACCCTTCCGCCGCGGGGGGGCCCCCCCCCCCGCCCCCCCCCCCCCCCCCCCCGGGG
>JALHNK010000051.1:17105-21027 GCA_022843565.1 Phycisphaerales bacterium | reverse complement strand
TGCTCTTCCGATCTCGAGATCGTCGCGGGCGAATGCGCTCACACCTTCCAGAACCACCGCCGCTGCCACAGGGACCAGAGCACGCAGAACCAGCACGCCAGTGTGAAGAGTGCGAAGGCCAGTGAGGCGTTGATGGGGCTGAGGCCGGTGAAGGTGAGTGATTCGTAGAGGGCGGTCTTCAGTGAGACGGGTTGGCCGAGTGTGAGATCACCGTGGATGGGGGTGGTGGTCGTCGTCGCGGGCGCGGAGATTGGCGCCGGCGCGTAGTACGCGGTGATCGATGTCAGCAAGCGGCCCACGAGCCCCGAGCCGACGAAGAGCAGGATCGCGTTGAGACCCAGGATTTGCAGCGGGATAGACCAGCGTGAGATGCGCAGGATGTCGATGAGCAGGTGCATCGCCGCGAGGGTGGCGGTGGCGATGCCGGCGGTGTAGAGGACGTAGGTTGGTGTCCAGAGCGCTTTGTTCAGCGGCATGAATGCGCTGAGGGCGAAGCCGCTCAGGAGCAGGGCCGCGGCGAGGATCGCGAGCGTGTTCAGTGTGCGGCGGGGCGAGACTTTGGATTGGTGTGTGTGTGCGCTGGGGATGGGTGCCTCGGTGGCGGGGGCGTTGGTCACGGGCGCGGGGGTGCTGGCGTCGGTGTTCGTGCGTCGCAAGAGCAGGCCGATCCAGAAACCGATCAGCGTGGTGACGAGCGCCGGGAGTGTCGACAAAATGCCCTCGGGGTCCGTCGGCTGGGCCGACCAGACGTGGGCCGGGCCGAGGATCGCCAGGTCGATCGTGCGGCAGAGGTTGTCGGTGGAGGCGAACGGATCGGCGCTTGGGGCCATTGCGAGCATCGCGATGGTGTACGCGAGCAGCAGGGCCGCGCCGATGATGATCTGCACGCGGAGGCTGAGCGTGAGCACGATGACGCTGGCGATCGCGAAGCAGATCGCGATGCGCTGGAGGACGCCGGGGATGCGGATGGTGGACAGGCCGTGCCAGTTCTCTTTGAGCACGCCGTCAAGCAGCGGGCCGAAGATCGCCAGCAGCATTCCCAGCGCAAACAGCACCGCGGCGCGGCGGAGGATTTTGACGGTGAGCGATCGCGTAAGCGGGACCACGGCGCACGGCGTGGCGCCGGGCTCGCGCGAGGCGAACGAGAAGGCCATCGACACGCCGACGATGAAGAGGAAGAAGGGGAAGACCAGGTCGGTCGGCGTGCAGCCGTGCCACGTCGCGTGTTTCAAGGGCGGGTAGATGTGCGACCAGGAGCCGGGGTTGTTGACCAGGACCATGGCGCCCATGGTGAGGCCGCGGAAGGCGTCGAGGGATTGGAGGCGCGGGGGTTTGGTGGCGGTCGGGTTAGTCATTGGGCTTGACAGCCTTGCGATTCGGGCGGCGGGCGGCGTGGCGGATGTGCAGGATCGTCACAGCGTGGCCCGCGACTTCGAAGATCACGCGATACTCACCGACAATGAGCTGCCGCAGGTCTCGGTGCGGGGCCGCGGCGTGTTCCAGGGCCTTCGGGCACCGGCGCGGGAAGTTTGCGAGCGACTCGATCCCCTCCTGCATCTCGGCGATGAACGTGTCGGCGTGGCGCAACGAGTCCGCGGCGATGAAGTCGTGCAGCGCCGTGAGATCAGACTCTGCCAACGCGGTGAAGCGGACGACGTGCTTCACGACGCGCGCCTTGCGCGCTTGCGGCGGCGGATGGTGTCAAAGACCGCCGCGGCGGGGCGGACCTTGCCCGCGTCGGCCTCGTCGAGCGATCGCTGGATGGAACGCACAACGTCCGCCCGCTCCAGCTCATCCAGCATCGCCTGATACGCGCCGGCATCGGCGACAATCAGCGCGGCCTTGCCGTTGACGGTGAGGACCGCGGGGCGCTTGGATTTCTTGAGCTGCTTGATGTACGCGGCGGTGTTGCGCTTGAAGTCCGTGAGCGGCGAGATGTCTTCGGGTCTGATCATGTCGAAATCGTAGCATCTTTCTAGGTGCGAGGAAGATGCGAGATGCGCAAGACCGCCCGGGCGCGGGGCCGCTGTTGGGCGGAGGGGTCGCGATGGCGGTCGTCGCCGCGGGGTGCGCGGGCGCGGAGTGTCAGCCCGACGGCACGGCCGTGGCGTGCTGGGACGCGGCTCTTCGAGCGTGAGCATGGCTTATCGCGTGGCGAAGCTACGCTCGGCCATGTTGATTCAGCCCGCTGAGTATGTCGCCCCGGCCCAGCCGATTGCCCCCGGCGTTCGAGGCGACGTGGTGGCCGAGTTCATGCGCAAGCAGCCGCACCCGCTGCTGTTTGTGACCTTCAGCGGGGCGCATCTCTACGGCTTCTCGTCGGCGGATTCGGACTACGACCTGCGCGGTTCGCACGTCACGCCCGTGCGACTGTTGTGCAAGCTGGACCCGCCGAGTGAGACTGTTGAAGTCATGGATAAGGACGCGCAGGTCGAGATGGACGTGGTAACGCACGACGTCGGCAAGTTCTTCCGGCTGCTGCTGAAGAACAACGGGTACGTCCTTGAGCAGATCTTCTCCGACATCGTCGTGGCCACGTGCGATGAGCACGCCGAGCTCAAGGCGATCGCGACGCACTGCATCACCCGCAACCACCGGCACCACTACATGAGCTTCGCGCACAACCAGTGGGACATGGTGATCAAGGGCGGCACGACCGTGAAGGGCCTGCTCTACACCTATCGCGTGCTGCTGGCGGGGATCCATCTCATGCGGACCGGGCGCGTCGAGTCCAACCTCGTGCGTTTGAACGATGAGCACCGCAGCGATGAGATCGCGGAGTTGATCCGGCTCAAGGTCGGCGGCGCGGAGAAGCAGGAGCTCGCGGGCAAGAGCCTGTTGCAGCACGAGCGCAAGTACGCGAGCCTGCAAGCGGAGCTGGAGGCGGCGCGGACGGCCAGCTCGCTGCCGGAGGAAGTTGATCCGGTGCTGGGCCGGGCGGCGCTCGATGATCTGCTCGTGCGGGTGCGGATGCAGACGGTGCCAGCGGCCGCGGTGCGCTGAACTCGATCACTTCAGCCCGTACTCGCGGAGCTTGCGATAAAGCGTGCGTTCGCCGATGCCCAGAGCCTTGGCGGTGAGTTCGCGGTTGCCGGCATACATGCGGAGCGTCTCGCGGATGGCGCGTTTCTCGATCTGCTCCAGCGGCGTGCCGGCGAGCGAGCCGCCGGTGGTGCCGCCGACGCCCGCGGCGCCACCGCCGAGATCGTCGTCAAGGCCGACGGCGTGGTCGTCCGGGCCGTCTGCGCTGCGGATGTCCTCGGGGATGTGGCGGACGTCAACGATCAGCGTCGTGCGCGGGTCGTCGGCCTCGCCCATGGCGTTGACGACCATGTTTTGCACGACGTTCAGCAGTTGTCGCACGTTGCCGGGCCACGAGTACGCGCTGAGGCGCATCATCGCGGCGTCGGTGATCCCCGGCACCGGCGCGTCCTTCGCCAGAGCCTTGCCCACGCATCGCGCCAGCGCGTGGTTCACGATCCGCGGCACATCCTCACGCCGATCACGCAGCGGCGGCAACACCACCTCTGCGCCCTTGATGCGGAAATACAAGTCCTCTCGGAACTCGCCCTTGGCGATCATCGCCTTGAGGTCTTTGTTGGTCGCGCTCACTAGACGCACGTCGGTCTGGCGTTCGTCGTTGCTGCCCACTCGCACCACGCGGCCGGTTTCCAGCACGCGCAGCAGCTTGGCCTGCATCTTCAGCGGCATGTCGCCGATCTCGTCCAGGAACAGCGTGCCGTTGGTGGCGTACTCAAAGACGCCCTCGCGGTCTTTTTCGGCCCCGGTGAAGGCGCCGCGGACGTGGCCGAAGAGCTGGTCTTCCAGGAGCGTCTCGGTCTCGGCGGCGCAGTTGAGCGCCACGAAGCGACCCTTGGCCCGCGACGAGTTCTTGTGGACCGCCTGCGCGATGAGCTCCTTG
>JALHNK010000051.1:7231-17095 GCA_022843565.1 Phycisphaerales bacterium | reverse complement strand
ATCGGCATTTGGATCGCCGAGAAGCCGTTGACGTTGCGGAGGATTTTGCGGATAGGCTCGCTGCCGGCGATGATGCCCTCAAAGCCGTCGTGCTGGACGAGTTCGCCCACGCCGTCGCGCGTGGCTTCGTGGCGCAGGAGCACTTCCTCCGCAGCGTCGGAGACGACCTTGCGGAAGACCGCGATGTCCAGCGGCTTCTCGATGAAGTCGCGGACGCCTTCTTTGAATGCTGAGCGGGTGGTCTGCACGTCGCCGTGGGCGGTGACCATGATGCACTCGGCCTGCGGCTGGAGCTTGCGTGCGGTGCGAAGGACGATCATGCCGGAGTCTGCGCCATCGGGGGCGACGCCGAGCTTGCCGCCGGACTCGGGCATGCGGAGGTCGGTGACGATGACGTCAAAGGTGCCGTGCTTGAGCTCGTCGATGGCACGTTCGATGCCGTGGCAGATGGTGCAGACGTGTCCGGGCTTTCGGAGTGCCTCGGCCATGACCTCGGCGAGCGCGACCTCGTCTTCGATGATGAGGACCTGTGCGCGGAGGTTGTCGGGCTTGAGGTGTTCGGCCATGGGGAGTGAGCGTATGAGTGGCGGTGGCCCAGGGCGCGCCGGTGGGATGAGTGCTCAGCGCCCGCGATCGCCGCCGCGACGGCCAGCCCCGGGGCCGGGCTGGTTGCCGGTGGGCAGGCCCTTGGCGCGATAGCGGTTAAAGAGCTCGGTCGGCGTGACGGCCTCCCAGACGCGCCCGTCGCTGAGCTCGCTGCGGAGAAGATCCCCCTCGCTGTTGAGCACGCTGGTTTGCACGTCCGGCGATTCACGATGGCGCGTGGTGACGACCCAGAGGTCGCGGCCCTTGGGGTCGGCGATGAGTTTGTCGCGCCGCAGCACGACCGACTTGGATTCCGAGCGATAGGCGTAGAGACCGATGTCGGCGTGTACGCGGGATCTTACCAGCAGGCGCGGGAGCAACTGTGCTTCGAGCTGCGAGACGTATCCGGCCCCTTGGATGAGCGGGCGGAGCGTCGTCGCGTCTTCGTTTGGCGAGTTGAGGGCAATGGTCAGGAGGTTGCCCGTGCGAGCGCCGGTTTCGGTGAAGACGACTGGTCGCCCGCCGTCGGGGTCTTTGATGGTCATGCGGATGGACCAGGTTTCCTCGCCGCGATCGCTGGAGAGAAAGTAGATGGCCTGGCTGTCGATGACGCGGAGGTTGGCGTCCGGGGCGGCGGTGCCGGTCGCCGGTGCGCGTATGTCTGCGCCCTTTGAGGGGAGTCGCACGAAGATGCGAGCGTCGACGCGGCAGAGCGTCCCGGCGGGGTTCGCGGGTCCAGCGGGTTGGGATCGGGCCGCGCCTTCGATGCCCGCGGTGCTGCTCGCCGCGGCGGTGGTAGACAGGTCGTCGCGCGTGCCCGCCCAGTAGCGGATGGAGCGGTAGCCGAGTTCCTCATCGTCCGAGCCGTCGGCCTTCAAGCCGGGCTTGAAGAAACGGAACCACTGCTGATCGGTCGGCATCTCGGCCTGGAGCTTGTCGACCGGATAGGCCTGGAGCAGGTTGACGCCAGCGTCAACGGCGCCGCGCCGCTCGCTCATCAGCAGCGCCGGATCCTCGAAGCGGGCGGTGGCGATCGCCAGTTCGTACACGGGCTTGGCGACCGGCAGAACCTTCTCGGCGCAGACGAGTTCGAAGATCGCGAAGCGATTCGCCAGCGGCCGGAAGATCGTGTAGCCCTGGACAACCAGCGAGCGCTCCTTGTCACGGCGCGGCATCGCAAAGTAGAAACGATCCCCCGGTTCGCGAGAGCCTTCGATCCGGAGCTCACGCACCGGCTCGAGCAGCGCCGCGCCGGAAGCGATCTGCTGGCCGTCCTTGGTGTCCTGCACTGGCATCGCGGCTTTGAACTGATCCAGAATTCGGCGTGTGGCGGATCGGACATCGGGCATCTCGGGCGTCGTGGCGGGGACTTGGATGTTGATGACGTACGAGCGATCGGCGGGGAAGATCTGGACCGTCACGACGCCGCCGATATCGGTGGATTCGGTGGCGAGACCGGCCGGGAGGTTTATCGTGAGGCCGACGATGTCGAGTCGGAAGGGCTCCGGGGCGAGCAGCGCTGCGCCCGGATTGGGCATGGATGGGCCGGGGGCGACCGGCGCCGGCGTGGCGTCCGACGGCGCAGGGGTCGTGGGGGGCGTGGTTAGGGTGGGGGTGGTCGAGGGGGTGGGGGGCGTGGATTGGGTGGGCACTGGCGGAGCCGCGGCTGGTTGACGAGCCATGCACGGGGCCAACATGCCCAAGACCACGATTAGCCGCGTTCCGCCGATGAGAAGCGTTTGTATCATGTCAGGATTCCGTCAACATGCGCCGTCCCGCGAGGACGATCCCCGGCGCATCCGCCGTCTACAACTGTATGTGGATCGTGCCCTCGTTCGCGAGCGGACCGGGATTTCTGGTTGTCTTCGCGGTCGTCGCCAAAGTTGTGTAAAGGGTTTGCCAGCCGGGTCGGCGTGGGGCGTCGCGGCGGGGGCGACCTGGCCGCGGGTTGAAGATCGAACGCGAAATTGTGGCCAAGAGTTGACCCGGGCGGGCGGCGATCTATCCTCTGCGGTTCCCCGTCGGGCTCGGCGGGGATGTTTTGTCGTCTGTGTGCATCGTCACCGTCTGGTGATGTAGGCTGCGGACGGGCCCGTCGGAGGATGGGCTGCTGGACCCGGAGCGCCATAAACGCGATGGTCCGAGGACAAGGCACGTTGGTCAAGTTTCCTCACGGCTGAGGAAACTGCCGACGGCGATTCCTACCGCTGTGCAGCGGGGGGACCACATGAGCCCTGGGTCACGAGTGGTTGTGGCGGTTACGCTTCGATTGCAAGCGCAACTTCCAAGAGAACAGAAAGCAGCACACCGATGAGCGGCGGCAGAATTCGAATCCGAATGGAAGCGTACGACCACATGGCCCTGGACGCGTCAGCACGCGAGATCGTGGACAACGCCAAGCGCACCAACGCGCAGGTCGTCGGCCCCGTCCCGCTGCCAACCCGCATCGAGCGCTACACCGTTCTGCGTTCGCCCTTCATCGATAAAAAGTCGCGCGAACAGTTTGAGATTCGCACGCACAAGCGCATCATCGACATCATCGAGCCCAACGCCCGCACCGTCGAAGCCCTCAACCGGCTCGTCGTCCCCGCGGGCGTTTTCATTAAGATCAAGGCCTGAAAGTAGAGGCACTGGGCACTAGGCATCGGGCACTAGTGATCCAGCTTTGTTCGTTCGTTTTCGCCCGTCGTGGCACCTTCGGGTGCTAAATCCCTGATGCCTAGTGCCTAGTGCCTAGTGCCTCAGGTATTCAAACCCTGATCCCGTCTTTGAACTCAGGTGAACTATGGCTTTCATGATGCTCGGAACCAAGCTCGGCATGACCCGCATTTTCAATGCGGACGGTGTGAGCTTGCCTGTCACGGTCGTTCGTCTTGGCCCCTGCGTGGTCACGCAGATCCGCACGCTTGAGAAGGACGGCTACAGCGCTGTTCAGCTCGGCTACCAGGAAATCAAGCCGCGTAACAGCACGCAGCCGGAGATCGCGCACGACGCCAAGGCGGGCACGACCCCGAAGCGTTACCACCGCGAGTTCCGTTGTACGCCGCAGGAAGCTGCGAAGTACACCGTCGGCCAGACCCTGACCGCCAAGGACATGGAAGGCGTGACCTGGGTTGACGCCATTGCGACCAGCAAGGGCAAGGGCTTCCAGGGCGTTATGAAGCGCCACCACTTCAAGGGCATGTTCGCCAGCCACGGCACCGAGCGTAAGCATCGCTCGCCGGGCTCCATCGGCGGCCTTTGTTCCAACCGTGGTTTCGGTGGTGGTCTGAAGAAGGGCAAGCGCATGCCCGGCCACATGGGCCACGTTCGCGTCACCAATCGTTCACTGCTGCTGGCCCGCGTCGATGTCGAGGCCGGCCTCGTTCTGATCAAGGGATCGGTCCCCGGACCGAACACCGGGTTGGTCCAGGTGCGCCACGCGGTACGTTTGTATCGCACAAAAGCTGCCAAGCCCAAGTGACGTGCCTAGAATCTCGACCCACCCCGGCTCGCCGGAGCGGGTTGAGTGTTCAGATGTGTTGAATGTTCAGGGTTCGGAGCGCGTAACTCTGAGCTCAGTTGAGTGAGGATCAGCCGTCGGTTGCCAGGAAATGCAGCCGATGGGTTCGGAAGGGTCAACGGGACGATCGGCGTGCACCGCAAGGTGCAGGCAAGAAGCTCAGCGACAACCGCCGGACGCAAACAGCATGACCAACGCCGCGAGGGAACAGCCCTCGCGGAGACGGCCGAGTCGATTCCTTCTCTTCCTCCGGTGCTTCATCGCACCGGCCCACCGGGTGCAAACCCACGGGGCGATAGAGGCAAGAGCGGATAGGCGAAGCAAACCCGATTTGCACCGGACGGCACAGGGCCGCACCGGAGAGCAGCGGGAAGCAGGCGCGAGCGGGACCAGTTCCCGACCGCCGAAGGCGTCAGATCGAGGAGACTTATGAAAGTCCCCGTATTGAATATGCAAGGCTCCGAGGTCGGGCAACTGACCATTGACGAGCAGGCTCTTGGCGGAGCCGTCAATCCGTCGCTGATCAAGCAGGCGTACGTCCGTTACCACGCGAACCTTCGCCAGGGCTCTGCCCGCACGAAGAACCGTCGCGAGGTTGAGGGCTCGACCCGCAAGATCTACAAGCAAAAGGGCACGGGTAACGCCCGTCACGGCGACAAGAAGTCCAACATCTTCCGCGGCGGTGGCCACGGCCACAGCAAGAAGCGCGTCCGCGAGGACTACCGCCTTGACATGCCCAAGAAGATGCGCCGCAAGGCCAACCGCAACGCCCTGCTCAGCAAGCTGCTGGACAAGGAAGTTCGCGTGATCGACTCCCTGTCGATGACCGCCCCCAAGACCAAAGACTTCATCGCCTTCCTCAGCGCCGTCAAGGCCGAGAAGAGCGCTCTGATCGCCGTCCGTCACGATGACGAGAACGTGCGCCTCGCGGCTCGCAACGCCGAAGAGATCGAGCTTTGCTCGCCGGACTCCCTCAACTGCTTCCAGATGCTCAACAACCGCGTCCTGGTGATCGGCAAGGCCGAGCTCGAGGCGTGGCTGAAGGGGCCGTCGTCGCAGACGGGCAAGGACGCGAAGATCAACCCCATGGGCGCTGCCCCCGCTGCAAAGGAGGCGAAGTAATCCATGGAAGCCACCTACGTCATCAAGAAGCCGCTCCTCACTGAGAAGAGCACCATCGCCTCCAGCGATTTCGGACGCTACACGTTCGAGGTCGATGTCAAGGCCGACAAGAACGACATCAAGGCGGCTGTCGAGCTGCTCTACAAGGTCAAGGTCGTCAAGGTGAACACGCAGATCCGCAAGGCGCGGGACCGCATGTATCGCTACGGCATGATCGAGGGCAAGCTCACCAAGCTCGCGCACGTCCGTCTGGCCGAGGGCCAGGCGATCGAACTGGTCTGAATGGGAAGGGCCGAGGTTTGAGGGCCGAGGGCCGAGTGGATCGGAACTGAAACCTTCTGCCTCACGTCTCAAGTCTCACGCCTCACGTCTCCTGTCTTTACCGAGCCAACCATGCCGATTCGCATTTACGACAAAACCAGCGCCGGCCGACGCTTCAGCTCGGTGAACCTCAACACGGAGGTCACCAAGTTCAGCCCCGAGAAGTCGCTCACCACGCCGCTGCCCAAGAAGGGCGGTCGCAACCACCACGGCAAGATCGTCTCGCGCGGCCGTGGCGGCGGTGCCAAGCGTCTGTACCGCGTCATCGACTGGAAGCGCATCGATCGCGAGGGCATCCAGGCTGAGGTCGTGGGTGTGGAATATGACCCCAACCGCACGGCGCACATCGCCCTGCTGAAGTACACCGACGGCGTCAAGCGTTACATGATCGCGCCGATGGGCATCAAGCCCGGCGACAAGGTCATGAGCGCCCGCACCGCGATCGAGCCCAAGGTCGGCAACGCGATGCCGCTGCGGTTCATTCCCACGGGTCTTCAGGTTCACTGCGTTGAGATGACCCCGGGCAAGGGCGGCCAGCTCTGCCGCTCGGCGGGCATGTACGCGATGCTGAGCAACAAGGAAGGCAACTACGCCACGCTCGTGCTCCCCTCGGGCGAGACGCGCATGGTGCACATCGATTGCCGCGCCACGATCGGCGAGGTCGGCAACTCCGATCAGCAGAACGTTCGCTGGGGCAAGGCCGGTCGTATGCGTCATCTCGGACGCCGCCCGATCACCCGCGGCGTCGCCAAGAGCCACAACGCCCATCCCCTCGGTGGTGGGTCGGGCCGCAGCAAGGGCAACCGCCCGCCTTGCGGACCCACCGGCGTCCTG
Source organism: Phycisphaerales bacterium (assembly GCA_022843565.1). Lineage (GTDB taxonomy): Bacteria > Planctomycetota > Phycisphaerae > Phycisphaerales > UBA1924 > JACVCS01. Next base: position 10,731 of record JALHNK010000051.1, on the reverse strand, counting down.
GCCAAGGGTGGCCGCACTCGCAAGAAGCGTCAGCACTCCACGAAGTTGATCATCCGTCGTCGCGTGAGCAAGCGCTACGGCCTGGTGAGCAAGTAATCGAGCAACCGTTTCGTCCCGTTGAAGATTTGGCAGAGGCCCGTCCGAACGCAATCAGTCAGAAGGACATCTATGAGCCGTAGTCTGAAGAAGGGTCCGTACGTCGATGAGCGTCTTTACCGTCGGGTTGAGCGACTCAACCAGATGGGCAAGAAGGAGCCGCTGAAGACGTGGCGCCGCGCCTGCACGATCGTCCCCGAGTTTGTCGGGCACACGTTCAAGGTTCACAACGGGCGCGCGTTCCTGGATGTGTTCGTGACCGAGGACATGGTCGGCCACAAGCTCGGCGAGTTCAGCCCGACCCGCACGTTCAAGGGTCACACGAACAAGAAGGAAGGCATCTCCGACGGCTCCAAGTCGGCGGCGCCCGCTCCGAAGAAGTAAGTCGAATCGCGCCTCGCGTCTCAAGTCTCACGTCTGTCGTCCGCAAGCGAAAGGTCGAACCGTGCGTATCCACGCCAAGAAGCTGAGCAAGGTCATGAAGGAGAAGGGCATGAGCGTCGAGACGCTCGCTTCCGCCCTGGTCGAGCCGGGCAAAGGCCTGAGCAACCAGACCAAGGCCGAGGCCGCCCTCCGCAACTGGATGCGCGGCAGCGATCATCCTCGCGCCGGCGCCGCCCAGATCTCCCGCATCGCCGAGGTCCTCGGCGTCGAGATCGGCCAGGTCTCCAAGTTCTCCTGCATCTTCAAGTACCATCGTGGCTCGCCCCGCAAGGCCAAGCTGCTGGTGGACCTGATTCGCGGCAAGGACTACCTCACCGCGACGAACCTGCTCACCTACACGACCAAGCGCGCCGCGCTGGACGTCAAGAAGGCCCTCATGGGCGCCTTCGCCGATGCCGAGCAGGCCAAGGCCGACACCAACCGCCTGGTCGTCTGCGAGAGTACCGCCGACGAGGGCCCGATGATGAAGCGATTCAATCAGAAGGACCGCGGGCGTGCGCATCGCATCCTGAAGCGCATGACGCATATCGCGGTGACGCTGGAAGAGAAGTAAGAAGCAGGCACCGGGCATCAGGCACTGGGCACTGGGAAGTGACAGTCAGAGTGGGCAGTGGGGGAGTTGAGAGTTCGGCACACGCAGGGACGGGTTTCCACGAGAAAACACACATGGGTCAGAAGACACATCCATACGGTCTGCGAGTCGGCATCACCGAGCCCCACAAGAGCCGCTGGTACGCGCCCAAGGCGCTGTTCGGCGAGCTGCTTGTTGAGGATTACAAGATCCGCAAGTTCATTGACAGCCGCCTGAACCGCAAGCCGCCGTTCGCGCAGGTCAGCGATGTGCAGATCGAGCGCACGCGCGAAGAGCTGAAGGTCATCATCCGCTCGGCCCGTCCGGGTCTGGTCATCGGCCCCAAGGGTGCCGAGGTCGACCGCCTGACCGAAGAGCTGCAGTACATGACCGGCCGCAAGGTGTCGATCGCGATCATCGAGATCAAGAACCCCGACATGGACGCGCAGTTGGTCGGCGAGAGCGTCTGCGAGCAGCTTCGCAAGCGTGTCGCGTTCCGTCGTGCGATGAAGATGAAGGCCGACGCGGTCATGCAGGCCGGCGCCAAGGGCATCTGGATCGTTCTGGCCGGTCGTCTGGGTGGCGCTGAAATGAGCCGCACCGCCGAGGTTCGCCAGGGCTCACTCCCGCTCAGCACGCTGCAGGCCGAGATCGACTACGGCTTCGCCGAGGCGTTCATGAGCTACGGCGCGATCGGTTGCAAGGTCTGGATCTTCAAGGGTCTGTACGAGGCCGAGAAGGCCGAGCCCGCGGCGGAGCCGGTGGCCGCTGGCGGCCGCACCAAGGCCCGCGGCCGTCGCTAATCGCGACGGTCCTCGCTTCGGTCCGGTTTCGAGGTTTGTTTCGGGTTTCGTGAGTCGAGTCGGATTTCAAGTGTTCGATACCACGCCGCGAGGCGTTCAAGGTTTGGAGAAGTTCCCATGGCGCTGATGCCCAAACGAGTCAAGCACCGGAAAGAGTTCCGGCGAGTCCGCGATCGCAAGGCGACCAAGGGCAACTACGTCGCCTACGGCGACTACGGCCTGCAGGCCCTCGAAGGCTGCTGGCTGCCCGGCAAGACGATCGACTCCGGTCGTATCGCGTGCATGCACTTGCTGAAGCGCGAGGGCAAGCTCTTCATCCGCATCTTCCCGGACAAGCCGATCTCCAAGAAGCCGCTGGAAACCCGAATGGGTACCGGTAAGGCCGAAGTCGAGTACTGGGCGGCTCGCATCAAGCCCGGCACCATGCTGTTCGAGCTGGCCGGCGTCTCGGAAGCTGTTGCCAAGTCCGCGTTCCTCCGCGTCGCGATGAAGATGCCCGTCCGCTGCCGCCTCGTGCGCCGGCGCGTCGCGGTCTGATTGATTCGACTCTGGTTGATCTGCTGAAAACTGACGACTGAAAACTGACCGCTGTCCCCGACCCCTGACTCGCAAGGATTTGAGAATGAACGGCACCGAAGTTCGCAAGTTGAGCAAGGAAGAGATCTCCGCCGAGGCGACGCGCCTGCGCAAGCAACTGTTCGATCTCCGCCAGCAGCTCACGACCGACAAGGTCGAAGACAACTCGCAGTTCAAGAAGGTCCGTCGCGACGTTGCGCGTCTGCTGACTGAGCGTTCCGCTCGTCACGTCGCCAAGAACTCCGGCGCGACCCAGGCCGCTCCGGCGGCGAAGCCCGCCAAGGCTGCGAAGCCCGCGAAGGCCGCCTCGAAGAAGTAATCGTTCGACCCGTGATTTGAAGCCCCCCTCCCCCCCCCCCCCCCGTCCCCGGCACGATTCGAAGTCTTTTCCCCAGTGAGAACGCGACCAATGGCCACCAGCTCCCCCGCCAAGAAGGCTCCCGCCACGAAGATCGGCCTCGTCGAGAGCGACAAGCGCACCAAGACCCGCAAGGTCGTGGTGCCCAACTCGATGATGCACCCCAAGTACGGCAAGATCCTTCGTACGCGCACGGTGCTGCATGTTCACGATGAGAACAACGAGAGCCAGCTCGGCGACCTGGTGGAAGTGACGCCGTGCCGCCCGATGAGCAAGACCAAGTTCTGGAAGCTCGTCCGCATCGTCCGCAAGGGCGCGAGCATGAAGTTCCAGGGCGTTGAGACCCCGGCCAAGGCCTGATGTAACCGGTCGCCAGGTTTGAAGCCCGGCGACGATTGAAGTCGAAGTTCGAAGTTGAAGTCTGAGTGTCGTTCGAAGTCTCGTCCGTTGCAACTGATCGTGTCCACCCGCTCGCGAGTCCATCGCGGGCACAAAGAGTCCAACCATGCTGCAGCAGGAAACAAGGTGTGAAGTCGCGGATAACAGCGGGGCGAAGATCGCCTACGTCATCCGCGTGTACGGCGGCTCGACCGCCACCGGCAAGTTCACCCGCCGCATGGCCGGCGTGGGTGATCGCGTGTTCGTCTCGATC
>JALHNK010000051.1:0-7221 GCA_022843565.1 Phycisphaerales bacterium | reverse complement strand
CCAGGCCCGACGTCGGGCCCACCCCGACGCCGATCCGTCGTGCCGACGGGTCGTATGTGCGGTTTGACGCCAACGCGGTGGTGCTGATCCAGGACGACGGGAACCCCAAGGGCACCCGCATCTTCGGCGCCGTCGCTCGCGAGCTCCGCGATAAGAACTACATGAAGATCGTGTCTCTTGCCCCGGAGGTTGTGTAATCATGCCGAGCCATGTCAAATCCGGCGACACCGTCGTCGTCACCAGCGGCGACTTCAAGGGCGCCGTCGGCAAAATCAAGAAGGTCATGCCCGACAAGATGGACGCCAACAAGACGCGCGTCGTCGTTGAGGGCGTCAACCTTGTCACCCGTCACCTCAAGCCCAGCCGCGCCAACCCGCAGGGCGGCGTGGTGACGCGCGAGGCCCCGATGCACATGTCCAAGGTCTCGCCCGTCGTCGACGGCAAGGCCACCCGCGTCCGCTTCACCACGAAGTCTGACGGCTCCAAGGTCCGCGTCGCCGCTCGCGGCGGCAGCGAACTCTCGGTCGTCCGCGGCACGCGTTCCTCCAAGAAGAAGTAAGCCGGGCGCGCCGATGGCGCCCTGACATTCAGAACTCTGTTTCCGATCGAAGTTTCAAGCGAGAAGACCTATGGCCAGCGAGAACGACAGCAAGAAGCCCCCGGTTGACGCAGCGAAAGAGGCCAAGAAGGCCGCGGGCAAGGCCAAGGCCGCCGCGAAGGGCCCCAAGGGCGGAGCGATCCAGCTCGATGACGGCGCCGCCGCCGGCCCGCGCGTCGAGCCGCGCCTCCAGTCGCGCGTCAAGACCCACGTCGCCAAGGCGCTTGGCGAGAAGTTCGGCGTTGCGAACCCCATGCAGCAGCCGCGCCTGTCGAAGATCGTGGTCAACGTGAACATGGGCCGCCACCTTGAGGGCAACAAGCTCCCGGCTCACGTCAAGGCCACGGTGCTGGACACCATCCAGCGCGTGACCGGCCAGAAGCCCGTCGTCGTCATCGCCCGCAAGAGCGTGTCGAACTTCAAGCTTCGCGAGGGTGCCGAGAGCAGCGCGATCGTCACGCTCCGTCGCGACCGCATGTGGCACTTCCTTGATCGCGTGATCAACCTCGCCTGCCCCCGTATCAAGGACTTCCGCGGCCTGAAGGCCACCGGCTTCGATAAGCAGGGCAACTACTCCTTCGGCCTCACCGAGCAGGGCGTGTTCCCTGAGATCAACATGGCCGAGGCCACCTTCACCCACGGCATGAACATCAACCTCTGCTTCGATCGCTCGACCCCCGAGCTCAGCAAGTTCGTTCTCGCCGAGCTGGGCATGCCCTTCGTCAAGCCCGAGGACAAGAAGAAGTAACTCACCCGCCGCCCGATCGCCCGCTCACCGACCTGTTCACGATTGACGCCAACGCCGCGACCACCAGATCGCACGCAACGGCCCCGAGGATGGAACCATGACGACCAAAGCTCTGTTTGCCAAGGCCAACCGCCCCCCGAAGTTCAGCACCCGCACCGTGCGCCGCTGCCAACTGACGGGTCGCGCCCACGGCGTGTACCGCAAGTTCCGCATCAGCCGCATCATGCTCCGCAAGCTCGCGCTTGAGGGCAAGATCCCCGGCATGCGGAAGGCCTCCTGGTAATCCGAGCCAGCCTCCCGTCCTGATTCACCCAGCGTTCTCCGGCCGCCGTCGGCCAATGTTCTCGCCGATCGATTCACCGACTCACGAAGACCCCCGAGACGAACACCATGTCTTTCAACGACCCGATCTCCGACATGCTGACCCGCATCCGCAACGCGCTGCGCAACCGTGCGAAGACCGTTGTGTGCAAGAACTCCTTCGTCTGCCGCGGCATCGCCGATGTGCTCCGTGAGGAGGGCTACGTCGAAGGCTTCGACGTGCTGCCCGACGGTCGCGAAGGCAAGATCAACCTGCGCCTCCGCTACGGCCCGCGCGGCGAGATGGTCCTCAACACCGTCAAGCGCGCCAGCAAGCCCGGCTGCCGTCAGTATTGCAAGGTCGATGAACTCCCGCGCCCGATGCAGGGCTTGGGCATCGCGGTCGTCAGCACCTCCAAGGGTGTGATGAGCGATCGCAAGGCCCGCCGCGAGAAGGTCGGCGGCGAGCTGCTCTGCGTCATCGACTGATCCCAGCCTCTTTGCCTTTCCTCGATCCCTAGATCCCTCGGTCCCCTGATCCCTGCCCCTGCCCCCTCCCCTGGAATCCACCCATGTCCCGCATCGGCCGCAAGCCCATCCCGGTTCCCGCAAACGTCAAGGTCGCGATCAAGGACCGCGTCGTCACCGTCACCGGCCCGCTAGGGTCGCTCGCGCTCACCTGCCGTCCTGAGGTGAAGATCGAAGTTGATGAGGCCAAGAAGGAGCTCGTGTGCTCGGTGGACGAGGCACGCTTGGCGACCGACTCGAACCTCAGCGCGTACTGGGGCACCATGCGGGCCTTGATCAACGCCAACATCGTCGGCGTGACCAAGGGCTACATGAAGGAGATGGACGTGGTCGGTGTGGGTTGGACCGCCGCGGTCACGGGCGACAAGCTCAAGCTCGTCGTCGGTCTGGCCAACGCGATCATCATGACGATCCCCAAGGGTCTGAAGGTCACGATCGACAAGTCGCTGGTGAAGATCGAGGGCTCCGACAAGCAGATGGTCGGCCAGTTCGCCAGCACGATGCGGGCCCACCGCAAGCCCGAACCGTACAACGGCAAGGGCATCAAGTATCGCGAAGAGGTCATCAAGCGCAAGAGCGGCAAGGCCTTCGGCGCAGCCTAATCGGCGCGTCCTCCGGCATCTGCCCTCTCCCGCATCGTTCGTTTCGCAGCGTCCCGTCCGCATCGTTCCGTTCCGCATCGACTCTCAGCCCGAGGCTGAAACCATGGATAAGAGCAAGCACAAAGTCGTTCGTCGCACCCGCCGTCACATCGGCATCCGCAAGCGCGTCGAGGGTCACCCGTCGCGCCCGCGCCTGGCGGTGTACAAGTCCCTGAACCACATCTACGCCCAGGTCATCGATGACCTGGCCGGTCGCACGGTCGCCGCGGCTTCCTCGCTTGAGACTGAGCTCAAGCTCGAGAAGACCGGCAACTCCGCCGCCGCCGCGGTCGTTGGCGCCCTCCTGGCCAAGCGGGCCAAGGAGAAGGGCGTCTCCTCCGTCGTCTTCGATCGTGCGGGCTTCAAGTTCCACGGCCGCGTGAAGGCCCTGGCCGACGCCGCCCGCAAGGAAGGCCTCACGTTCTGATTCGTCCCGACACCGACTCACACACACCGCATCGCCGACTCGCTGTCTTTCCAAGACCGACCTCACCGAGACTGACCCATGCCCGAGTTGCTTGACGAAAAATCCAGTATTGAGTCCACGACCATCGGCGTCTACCGCACCTCCGCAACGGTGAAGGGTGGTCGGCGCTTCAGCTTCGGCTCGCTGGTCGTGGTTGGCAATCGCAACGGCGACGTCGGCTTCGGCTACGCCAAGAGCGGCGAAGTCCCCAACGCCATCGAGAAGAGCCAGAAGGCCGCCCAGCGCAACATGTTCAAGGTGACGCGCATCGGCACCACCATCCACCACGAGGTGGATGGCAAGTTCGGCGCCGCGTCCGTCCGCCTGATCCCGGCCTCGCCCGGTACCGGCGTCGTCGCTGGCACCGTCGTTCGCGCCGTGCTCGATCTGGCCGGCATCAAGGACTGCCTCACCAAGTGCTACGGCAACACCAACCCGCAGAACATCCTGCAGGCCGTCTTCATCGCCCTCTCGAAGCTCCGCACGCCCGAGGCCATCGCCGCCCTTCGCGGCCAGCAGCTCGAGGCCACCGAGATCTCCATGAAGATCGAGAAGGGCAAGCAGTTCATGTCCGCGGCCGCAAAGACCGAGAAGGCCCGCGGCCCCGTCAACACCATCGGCCAGGAACGCAAGGGTCGTGGCGGCGGTGGCGGTCGTGGTGGCGGCGGCGGTGGTGGTGGTCGCGGCGGTCCTCGCGGCGGCTCCTCCGGCCCGCAGTCCTCGCCCATCACCGCGACCCCCGGTGGCGGCGCTCCGGCCTGATCCGCGTCTCGCTCTTGAACTGTTCTTCTCGCTCCGTCTGTCTCCCTGTCTCTCGCTCTGATAAACCCGCGGCGGATCGACGCTTGTGTCGCCCCTTGCCGTTCCCAGGATTCCTCCCATGGCCATGATTCACGAGATCACCAAAGACGCCGGCAAGTACAAGGCGCGCAAGCGCGTCGGTCGCGGCGAGGGCGGCGGTCGCGGTAAGACCTCCGGTCGCGGCAACAAGGGCGCCGGCTCCCGCTCGGGCACCGCTCGCAAGGGCGCGTTCGAAGGCGGCCAGATGCCGCTGTTCCGTCGCATCCGCAAGTACGGCTTCTCCAACGCTCGCTTCGAGACGAACTTCTGGATCGTCAACCTTCGCGAGATCGCCGCTCACCCGGACTTCGCCAAGGGTGGCGTGGTCAACCAGGCGGCCCTGATCGCCGCCGGCCTGATCCGCGACGACTCGCGCGACCTGAAGATCCTCGGCGATGTCGCCAAGGAAGGGCTCAAGCTCAAGTTCACCGTCGAGGCCAGCCGCGTTTCGGCCGCCGCTCGCAAGATGATCATCGCCGCCGGCGGCTCGGTCAACGAGACCGGCACCCGTCGTGACTTCGTCCGCGGCGTCGATCGCAACAGCGAGGACCGCACGCCGAAGAACCTCACCAAGAAGCTCAAGCGTCTCAACGCCGCCGCGGCCAAGCGTGCGTCGTTCAAGGCCCCGCCCAAGGACGCGCCGAAGGCCAAGGGCAAGTCCAAGGACACCGGCGACGCCGCCGACAAGGCCTGATCGCCTTGCTCACGTTGCCCATCGATGCCGGGGGCGAGTCTCTCGGGCCAACTGGCCCCGGTGGCTTGCCCCCGCTTCTTTTCCCGTTCGCCAGCGCATGCTCTTCTCATTGACATTCAGACACACCTCGATCACCCGACCTAGACTCTCGCCTCTCATCTGATTCCATCTCCGCGTGACGCTCTCGCGCACGCACCGTCCGGATTGACGATTCACCCGGGCTCGCCCCGCGGTCTTTGCAGGAACTTGCATGCTCCAGGCACTGCTGAACATTTTCAAGATCGTCGAACTTCGCAACAAGATCTTCTTCACCGTTGCGATGCTCGCGGTCTTCCGCATCGGTCACTGGATCCCGCTGGCCGGCGTGAACCAGGAACAGCTTCGCGAGAACATGGCCAAGCAGCAGGAGGACGGCTCGGCCGCCGCCGGCGCGCTGAACGTCATCGCGATGCTCTCGGGCGGCGCCTTTAGCCACTCGACGATCTTCGGCCTCGGTGTCGCGCCGTACATCTCGGCGAGCATCATCTTCCAGCTCCTGCAAACCGTCATCCCGAGCTTGAAGAAGCTCAATGAAGAAGGCCCGACCGGCCGCCAGAAGATTCAGGAGTGGACGCGCTACGCCACCATCGTCCTGGCCATCTTCCAGGCCATCGGCTATCTGAAGTTCACGCAGTCGCAGGGCCTCATCTACGAGCAGTGGGCCTCCAACCCCGCCTGGTGGGTCATGGCCGTCACCGCCCTCACCGCTGGCACCATCTTCCTGATGTGGCTCGCAGAGCAGATCGAGAAGTACGGCATCGGCAACGGCGTCTCCATGCTCATCATGGCCGGCATCTTGGCCGCGATGCCCACCGCGATTCAACGGGTGAGCACGGGCGTCGGCAGCGGTGCGATCGCCCCCATCGGCGTCATCATCCTCGTCGGCCTCTTCGTCGTCGTCGTCGCTGGCAGCGTCATTCTCACCGTCGCCCAGCGCCGCATCGCCGTCCAACAGGCCAAGCACACCCGCGGCCGCAAGGTCTACGGCGGCCAACGCAGCTACCTGCCGCTCCGCGTCAATCACGCCGGCGTCATGCCCGTCGTCTTCGCCAGCTCGCTGATGATCTTCCCCTCGATGATCCTCGCCAGCGTCGCTGCGTCCGTCGCCGGCACCGGCTCCGATCCGGGCTTCTTCGCCCAGGCGCTGATCTGGCTCAACGATCAGCTCACCTTCGGCAACTTCCTCTACATCCTCGGCGAGGTCGTGCTGATCTACTTCTTCAGCTACTTCTGGATCACCGTCCAGTTCAACCCCGAAGAAATGAGCAAGCAGCTCCGCGAGCACGGCTCGTTCATCCCCGGCCTTCGCCCGGGGCCCCGCACCGCTGAGTATCTCGAAGCCGTGATGGAGCGGATCACGTTTGTCGGTGCCGGCTTCCTCGCCGTGATCGCCGTCTTGCCGATGGTCATCTCCGCGGGCTTCGGCATCGACCAGCAAATCACGCAGTTCCTCGGTGGCACCGGCCTGCTGATCACCGTCTCGGTCGTTCTGGACCTCATGCAGCGCATCGAGGCCAACTTGCTCATGCGAAACTACGCCGGCTTCCTCTCCAACGCCGACGGCAAGGGCGCCCGCCTCCCAGGCCCGCGCGCGATCTGATACCCCGCGGCCCCGTATCCCTCGATCCCTTGCCTTCCTCTTATTTGCCATTTGTAAATTTGCAAATTTGCCATTTCCCTCCCTCGCCCCGCCCCGCCTCGCCACCTGAACGCCTATGCCCAAGCAAGACGACAAACTGACCATGGAAGCGACCGTCACCGAGTCGCTGCCCAACGCGATGTTCCGCGTCAAGCTGCCCAACCAGCACATCGTCCTGGGCTATGTCTCAGGCAAGATGCGCATGAACTACATCAAGATCCTCCCCGGCGATCGCGTCACCGTGGAGATGTCCCCCTACGACCTCACCAAGGCCCGCATCACATTCCGGCACTAAGGGAGCCGCCAGCCTTCAGCCTCCAGCTTTCAGCAGGCAGAAGGCACTGCGGTTTCGGGTGGCGAAGTCTTCAGCCTGGCCCTTGACGCTTCCCGTGCCCCGCGTTTTTTCAGGCTGACAGCTGAAAGCTGACCCCGGATGGCTGCCGGCGTTTCGCCGGCTATACTTCCCCCCGTTTCATCACGCCGCGGCCCTTCCAATCCCGCGCCGTTCACGTCTTCAGAGAGGTTTCCCCGTGAAGGTTCGAGCAAGCGTTCGTCGTATTTGCAAGGATTGCCAGATCGTCCGCCGCAAGGGCAAGGTCCGCGTGATCTGCAAGGCCGACCCGAAGCACAAGCAAGTGCAAGGCTGATTGTCCGTCGATTGACCCCGTTTCCCCAACCTGCCGGCGGGTAGGGCCCCGATGGGCCTGATGATCCAGATCGGAAGAGCG
>JALHNK010000050.1 GCA_022843565.1 Phycisphaerales bacterium | reverse complement strand
GACGCCGCGGGATCGACCGTCGAGACCGACCCGGTCTTGAGCAAGGACATCCGCTTCCTCTTCCAGCCCAACTCCGCGACTCTCGAAGCCGACCGCGCCGAGAACACCCAGAACCTCGAAGCCATCATGAAGCTCATGCGCGTCTCGCCGGGCTCCACGATCCTCCTGCGCGGCCACGTCGACGACACACTCGTGCCCGAGTTCAAGTCCCGCGGCGGCGACGCCTTCGTCCGCCAGATGGCCCTCAAGGCCGTGGAACTCAGCAAGAACCGCGCCGCGGAGATCCGCCGCCTACTCATCGAAAAGTACAAGGCCGAGCCCGCGCGCATCGAGATGGTCGGCCGCGGCTGGGAAGAGCCGGTCGGCACGACCTCAGACGAGAAGCGCCGCGTCGAGGTGCAGTGGTTCACGGTGGAATGAGGGGAAGGGATCGGGGGATCAAGAGACCAAGGGATCAAGGGAGCCCGGAGCGCAAGCTCCGGACTTCAGCAATGGTCGCGGAGGTTGCAGAGAGGAGCAGAGAGCATCCGTGCGCGTCGTGGCGGGCCGCGTCATCGTGGCGGCCCGCCTCTCCAAGGCGAGTCTCGGCAAATCTGCAAGCACGATCGCCGGACCGCCGAGTGGGTCTCTGCTCGGTGCCCATGGCCAATCCGGCGTCAGTGCGATGAGTCCATCAGTGCATGTGTCGGGCGAGGTGAGATAACCTACTAGTTCCCGATGGGACATCGATCGGTGGGGCGTACCTTCAAGAACTTCGTGGATTGTCGCAACGACCAAGACATCTCAGACGTCCGAAAGACGACCGCGAGTACCCCTTACGAAGGCGACCTGCATGGCAGAGCGACCAGCACTAAAACAGTTCGGTGACCTCACGGCCGCGGATTTTGCACACTGTCCGGTGTGGGTGTCCGTGCATACGCGAGACACTGAAGAACCTTGGTACGAAGAAACTGACGAAGAAACGTTTCGGCCTTGGACTGAAGGCTTGCCGGTTTCTGATCAAGATGGAATGTTCTTGCTTGCCGCAAAATTCACCGTGGCTGATGGCAGAGTTTTCGATGGATTTGTCACTCCAGCGCGGGCGTCAGAGCGGAACGTCCTCGGGCTGACGCAGCCATGCATGTTCTTGCCGTCGGGATTGAAGTGCCATTTTTGGGACGGCATGTTCAAACGGCCCGCGGCAAAGCTGGACGCGGTCAAGTCTGAGCTTGGGACGAACGCTCGCTTCATTTTCCCTATCAAGTACACGATCCAGTCAAAGTTGACAACTGACCCTGAATCGGGTGACATTCCTGGATTTTGCTGGTGCCCAGAGGGTATCGTCCAAGTCTACTTCTGACCGATGGCGCCGTGGCTGTGGCGCGGGCGAGATGAAACTGACGTTCCAAACCAAACGATAGAGGTTCGAGTTGGGATGCTGCAGAGTGGCACCGGAACCTCGAACCGAACACAACCTCGCCGCTCCTCTCCGCGTTCTCCGCGATCAGCGCTCACATCGCGCGGGTCCCACAGCCCCGCGTGCTCGCGCCCGCGGCTCCGACCGACGTCGGCTGCACGTCGCCTCCTCACGCCTCCGGCCAACCGCTCTTGACCCATCCCGACGCAATCTTCTGCCGCCCCAGGAACGCGCCGAGTTGGCCGGTGTGATGCTGGATATGCCGGACGTTGTACATGTGCAGCTCGGCGCGGGAGAACTTCAGCCGCGCGAAGCCCGAGGGGCCTTGGAGCGAGTGTACGGTCTCGGCGCTCAGCACCTCGCGCGCCCGCTCACGGCAGAATCCCACATACGCCAGCAGCTCCGGCTGCGTGAAGCGCTTGGTCGGATACTCCGCATCAATGTCGGCCATGCCGCCGGGCTGAAAGACCGGGTGTGGCTTCCAGTCCTGCTCAGTGGCGATGAGATAGCCGTCGGTGCAGTAGAGCGTGTGATACGCCACGACCCAGAACGGATACTTGGCGATCGGCAGATCCCAGTGATCGTCCGGGCACGAGGCGATGCAATGCCGGAGCATCGCCAGTGAGGCTTCATACTGGCCCAGAAGGGCGCTGGCGAAGGGGGTGTGGGGGGTGAGGGGGGTGTGCATCGGGCATTGTTGCACGCCCCCCCCGCGTCTCGGTCAGAGTCCACGGGAGCCCGGAGCGCAAGCTCCGGCTTCAGCCTTGGACATCGGAGTACGCAGGGGACGCAGAGAGTGCAGAGAAACGCAGAGGGAAGACAGGGGAACTTGTACACGGAGGACGCGGAGGGACACGGAGGGGCGGAGGGGGGCGGAGGGAAGGGGTTGAGGTTTGAGGGCCGAGGGCCGAGGGGGTGCGGAGGGGGAAACGGAGTCGCGCAGCCACGCAAAACAGTTGCGCGGCCATGAAATGGAGTTGCGCGGCCATGCAACAGAGTTGTGCAGCCACGAAATGGAGCTGTGCAGCCATGCGCAACGATCGCGCAGCCATGTAAAAGAGTTCTACGGCCATGTAAAAGAGTTTTACGGCCACGTAAAACGATTGTTCATGCCCCCAAGTCGATGGCGAACGCCCCGATCGCGCAAATGTGAAGGCCGAACGACGCCAATCGCGGTGCTTTTCTCCGGGTTGGCTCAAGTCGATGCGGGGCTCGTTCGATGCACTCCCTTGTGCAATCGCCGGAGCAAGCCGCTGGTGATCAGTCGTCAGTCTTCAGTTGTCAGCAGACAGAAACCCAAGCAGGCCCCGGGCACGCCCGGGGCTTTCTTCGTTCTTTTCATGTTCATGTTCGCGTTCATGTTGGCCTGCCGGTTCTTTTCACGTTCACGTTCACGTTTCCCCCATTCCCCCGCCGCGTACCTCCGCGCCCCTCCGTCCTCTCCGTGTACGAATCCCCTGTCTTCCCTCTGCGTTTCTCTGCACACCCTGCGTCCTCTGCGTACTCCGATGTCTCGGACGAGATCGACGCGCAAGGATGAAGCCGGAGCTTGCGCTCCGGGCTCCCTTGAAACCAAACACCAAGCACACGGCACAGAGCACCGACCTGAAGACAGGTCGGTGGCACGCGAACCCCTCGGCCCTCGGCCCTCAAACCTCGGCCCTTCCCCTCACTCCCCGCTGAGCAGATCCGCCAAAATCTTCACGCCCCAGCCCGTCGGGCCTTTGACGTACGGGCCGGTGTCGCTTTCCACCGCGTGGACGCCGGCGATGTCCAGGTGGCACCAGCTCACGCCTTCTTTGACGAAGTAGCTCAGGAACGCCGCGCCCTGGCCGGCGTGGGCCTTGCGGTTGGGGTTGGAGTTGAGGATGTCCGCGACGGGGGACTTCATCATCTCGCGGTATTCGCTGTGCATGGGGAGGCGCCAGACGCGCTCGCCGCTGGTCTCCGCCGCGGCTTCGACCTTGGCCCGCAGCGCGTCATCGTCGCAGAACATGCCGCAGAACGTCGAGCCCAGCGCCGTCACCACGCCGCCGGTCAGCGTTGAGAGCTCGACGATGTACTGCGGCTCGTCCTTATCGCACGCATAGCACAGCGCATCGGCCAGCACGAGGCGCCCCTCGGCGTCCGTATTGGTGATCTCGACGGTCACGCCGTTGCGGTAGGTCAAGATGTCGTCCGGGCGGTACGCCTCGTCGCTGATGCTGTTCTCCGCGGCGCACAGATACGCCACCACCGGGCGGCTGGGCTTGATGATCGTCGCGATCGCGTGCATCGCGCCGATCACGGCACACCCGCCGTCCTTGTCGCGCTTCATGCCCACCATGCCGTTGTTGATCTTGAGCGAGAGCCCGCCGGTGTCGTACGTCATCGTCTTGCCGATGAGCACGATCGGCTTGCTCTTGTTCTTCTTCACGTTCTCCGGCGTGTACGCCAGCCGGATCATGCACGGCTTGTTCTCGCTCGCCTTGCCCACGTTGATGTGGCCGGTGAGCTTCTCTTTCTCCAGGTCCTTGCCCTCGATGATCGAGTACTCAAGTCCCACCGCCTTGGCGAGCTTCTTGGCCTGCTCGGCCATGAACTTCGGCGTCGCGATGTTCGGCGGCGTCTCGCTGAGCGTGCGGGCCAGGTTCGCCCCCGCCGCGAGATCGAGCCCGAGCTGAAGACCCTTGACCAGCGGCTTGCGATCGCTGGCGAGCTCAAGGCTCGTGCGCTTCTTGATGTCCGTCCCCTTGCCCTTGAACTGCTGGTTGTCCCAGGTCAGCAGGCCGAACGACTCGCCCAGGCAGCGACCGACGAGCGCTAGATCAAGCTCCGCCTCAGCCGCCGCGGTTCCGAGGTTCAGTTGGATCTTCGTGTCCTTCGTGGCGCTGAGGCGCTTGGCGATCGTCGCGCCGATGCCGCGGAAGTCCGCCGCTTTGATCTTGTCCTTCTTGCCCAAGCCGACGATCAGCACGCGATCGGGATTGCCGCCGCCCGACGGCGGAAACGCCTCGGCGATCTTGCCGCTCTCGCCCGAGCCCTCGGGGCGCTTCGCGGCGTCTCGGATGACCGCCAGCAACGCCGGGTCCGCCTTCTTCATCGCCTTGAGCTGCGGCTCGATGTCGCCATCTTGAAACCGCCCGATGACCAGAGCGTGCGGACGATCAAACTCGGCGATGGCGACGGCTTCGAACATGCGAGGTTCCTTTCAAGTGTGCCCGCAGAGCGAGCGGCGAAACGCGGGGCGTGCAGTACGGGGCGTGAATGCTCACGACGGGATTCTGGCGTGAACGCAGAGGCCGGAAATCGCAGGAGCAGGTCGAGAGTTTAGCGTCCGGCGCGGCTCGGGCGAGGTTCGTGCGGACAGGCCATTGGTTGTGCGGCGAGTGGGGGGTTCGGGGGTGGGGGACGGCCGTGATCCGGCGGCGCGTGCATCGGGCGCAATCCCCGCCGGTATGCTCCGGTCTATGGACACGATGCTCACGCAGGCACGACGGACGCTGGCGCTGCTCTTGGTCGCGGGTGTCGCGGCTGCGATCTGCACGCCGATCGCCTCAGCACGTTCGTCCCCACCGACCGAGCCCCCGGCAGCGCCGGCCAAAGCGCCCGCCGAGTTCGCTCCCGAACTTGCCGCGCAGCTTGACACCATCACGCCCGACTCGCTGATGGCGATCGTCAACGCGTTGCCCACGAAGCGATCTCCCGGCCCGACCGACGAGCACCGCGAGGGACTCAACAAGACGCGAGCGATGCTGAGCGAGCTGGCCACCAAGCTCGGCTACGAGCCGCGCATCGAGCCGGTGGCGTGGAAGAAACGAGAGTTCACCAAGCCCGCCGGCGTGCCCGCCGAGGCACCCAAGGCCACGCCCGACGAACCGGCCAAGCCCAGCTACGGCAACGTCATCTTCGAGATCCGGGGAGTCGATCGCCCGCGAGAGGTCGTGATCGTCGGCGCGCACTTTGACGCCGTGCCCGCCGCCCCTGGCGCTGACGACAACGGCAGCGGCGTCGCCGGGCTGATGGAAATCGCCCGCGTGATGCGCGATCGCAAGCCCGCACGCACCGTGCGCTTCGTGCTCTTTGATCTCGAAGAGATCGGCCTCGTCGGCGCCGTGCAGCATCTGGAACGCTGGAACGAGGCCCAAGCGGCCCTCCCACCACAAGAGCGCGAGTCCATCGCGCTCATGCTCAGCCTCGACGGCATCGGCTATTACGACGAAGCCCCCGGCTCGCAGAAGAACCCGTTCAGCGGCGTCCCCGGCCTGCCCAAGACCGGCTCCGCCGGCGACTTCATCGCCATCGCGACCATCAGCAAGCACTCGCCGATCATCCGACGGCTCGACAAGCACATGCGCGAGGGCTCGCCGGAGCTGAAGACCGTCGTTGTTGATGTCTTCCCAATCGCCCCGCCCGATCTGCTGCGATCAGACCACGCGCCGTTCATGCTGCAAGGCCATCCGGCCGCGATCGTCGCCGATAGCGCGAACTTCCGCAACCCGCACTATCACCAGCCAACGGACACGCCCGAGACGCTGAACCCACCGTTCTTCGCTCGCACCGTGCGCGGCTTGGCCCACGGCATCATCAAGATCGCAGACGAAGTCCCGCCCGTGCCGAGGCCCAAGGGACCGCAGAAGCCCGAGCCGCCGCCAGTGCTGCCGCCCGCGGTGCCCGCGCCCGCGTCCGGTGACGCGAAGCCAACCACGCCAGGTTGATCGGCGAGTGGTCGTCTGTGCACATGCGGATTGGAGACCGAGCGCCACCAAGCTGGCGGCATCACGCCGCCGCCTTCCAGACGCCTCAAGCCTCAAGCCTCGCCTCTCACGCCTTCAACTGCGACAGCGCCTTCAGCACGCGATCCGTGACGACATCGAGCTTCTTCTCATCGGTGTCATAGTCGCCACGAGCGATCGCGGCCCGGGCGGCGGCGACCTTGTCGGCGCGGATGTCCGTACGAAGCCCCAGCGAGATCTCGCGCTGGGCCTGAGACGCCGCGATCGCGGCGGGTGAGAGATCAACGGTGTCAACGCGCGACGGCACCACATCCGAGGGCTTCACGCTCGCGGCCCCTGCATCCGCCGGCTTGGCGACGCGGGCGGCGGCGGTCGAGACGACAGAACGGTCATACGAAGAAACAACAGCCATGAGATAACTCCTTCGCACAAAGACGCCGCGCCGCCCATGGGGGCTTTGCGAGCAAGTGAACAACCGGCAGTGCCCGGCGATCCATGCCGCAACCGCGAATCCGTTCTTGTGCGAGCGACTCTACACTGAGTGCTCGATGTCAAAGGTCACCGCGAACATCGAATAGATCGACCGTGACGGGCGTCGCGCTTGAGACAATCGTAGATTTGGTCAAGAATCTCTAAGTTGTTTGTTTCCAGTGGTTTACGTGCGATTTGAGGGGTCCATCGATGCACCGCAGCCCATTTCGTGTTCCCCATCCATTCGGTTATCGAGACGTAACCGGGAGATTTGGGGCAAGCCCCCAGTCCGAGAATCTCCCGCGTGGCGATCGCCCGCTGTGGCGCGTGATCGCCGGTGCGTTTCTTCTCACAACTCTCGCGCTCGGCATCGGCGGTTGTCAGAGCGAATCGCTGGACCGTCTGGAGCCGCGAGAGCAACCCACGCCCGCAGTGAACCTTGACGAAGCGGCGGATCTCTTCCGGCCGCGCTCGGCCCGCGCCAGCACCGGCGATGGCACCAACACCGGCGGCGTCGGCGGCGGTGGCGATGAAGCCCAGGGCGGCGTTCCCGCGCCAGAGGTCGATGTCTTCGGCACGCGCGATGCAAAGCTCGGCCGCGATGCCGCTGGCACGCGGGCCACGAACGCCGAAGCGCCATCGCCCACCGCCAGCTCCGATGCCGAACGGGCCAAGTCCGCCGCGCGTCAGGGATGGACGATCGTCCTCAGCGCCTTCCGCGGCGCCGACGCCGTCGAGAACGCCACGCGCCTCCAGCAGCAAGTCCGCGTCACACCCGAGCTTCGCGACGCCTTCGTCGAGCAGCGCGGCCAGAGCGTCATCCTCGGCCTCGGCCGCTTCGCTCAGGCCACCGATGCCGACGCCAAGCGCACGCTCGAAGTCGTCCACAGCCTCAGCGGCACCGCCGCCGGATCATCCGAAGTCCAGCGTCCCTTCGCCAGCGCCTTCCTCGCGCCGCCAGACCTCGCCACGCTTGTCGGCGGTCGCCCGGAATACAACCTCACGCAAGCCCAGCGCGACTACGGCAAGGACGCGCTCTACACCCTCCAAGTCGGCGTCTACGGCAACGTGGACCCCAAAAAGCAGTCCACGCCCGCCGACATCGCCGAGTTCCGCCGCCTCGCCGAAGAGGGTGCCACACGCCTGCGCAAAGAGGGCGAGCTGGCCTTCTACTACCACGGCGACACAAAAAGCATGGTCACGATCGGCGTCTTCGGCAACGAGGCGGTCGGCAAGACCGAGCCGCGGTCGCTGCGAGAGCTCCGCCAGCGATTCCCGCACAACCTCTACAACGGCGCGGGGATTCGCGTGCGCCGCGCCGGGCAGGAGGTCGTCCAGCCGTCCGTCATGGTGAAGATCCCGGCTCGCTGAGCCACGTCCGAGGCCACCGGAGGCTCGGGGCTCCGCACCGGTTTGGAGCCAGCGAGCGCCGATGCATCCGGGCTCACAGGCGGTCGTGCGCGGTCCTGGGCGACCAGCGCGGCCGTCACACCCAAACGGGCTTGGGACTTCCCCTCAATGGCTCGGGAAACCGGCAAGCGATCCCGGGGCGACTTTACCCATTGTGACGCGGGCAACAGACCGTCCGCGAATTGACCGCATTTGGGTGGAGGGGTGGTGGCACCGGTGGACTTCCTCGTGTAGTCTCTTTAGTGTCGGGTCTTCTAGCTTTTTGACGTCGGCCCAAGGTGCCGCGCGTTTCGCGTGGCGTCGTGGTCCATCAGTTCGTCGCTCAAGGACGTCGTCGGCAATCGTCTTTGCCGCCCTTGTGCAGCGCCCGGCACGCAGCCCACCCGTTTGACTGAAAGAGGACGAGCGATCATGAAGACCAAGAAACTGCTGATGTTGGCCGGTATCGGGTTCTTTTCCGCTGTCGGTGCCGCGCAGGCGCAGTACCCGCTGGAGATCTACCAGGTCTACGGCGGCAACACCACGACGCTGACCGCCGGAAACTACCGGTATGACTACGCGATCCTGCGCAACCGCAGCAGCATCCCGGTCAACCTCGCTGGCGCCTCGATCCAATACGCCGCGACGACCGGCACGTCGTGGTCGCGCGTGTCGCTGTCCGGCACGATCCCCGGTGATGGCTACTTCCTGGTCCGGCTCAACGCCGCCGCCAGCGGCAACGATTTGCCGATCGCCTTCGACCAGACCAGCACCTCGATCAGCGCCGCCGCCACCGCCGGCAAGTTCGCACTTGTTGACAACACCACGACGCTGACCGGCTCGTGCCCGACCGTGGGCATCATCGACTTCGTCGGCTACGGCGTCGGCACCAACTGCTTCGAAGGCGTCGCCCCGACCCCCGCCCCGTCAACCACCACCGCCGTGCGCCGCGCCGGCTTCGGCTGCACCGACACCAACGACAACTTCGCGGACTTCACCGCCGTCACTCACGCGACGGCCGCGGACTTCCGCAACGCCGCCAGCACGCCGGACTCCGAGTGCGTCGTCGACGAGTCTGACCTTTCGATCACGCTGACGAACCCGTTCGTCTGCGACGTGGCCCCCGGCACGGGCACGCTCACGTACACCGTGACGATCTCCAACGGCGCCGCGGATCTCGGCTCCGAAGGCGTGGTCGGCACGATCACGCTCCCGGCTGGCGTCACGGCCACTGGCGGTACGACCAGCATCGGCAGCCTCGCCGCGGGCCCGGGCAACACAGTCGTCTGGTCGGTCGGAACCGTGCCGCTGAGCACCACCTACACCGCCACGCTGACGTGCGATGTTGCTGGCGCTGGCGCGATCACCGCGACCGCGAACGTCACCGGCTCGGGCGAGGACCTCTTCCCCAACAACAACAACGCCAGCAAGAGCAACTTCATCGCCGCGCCGTCGAGCGCGACGCTGCAGCGCGTGCTGATCACCAACAACCCCGGCGGAACCGCCGCGGCCCGACTGGCGACCGTCCCCACGGGTACCCGCACCTGGAGCGCGCTGTCGACCGCCGCCTCCAACGTCTTCGCACGCTTCGGCGGCTCGGCCGACGGCACCAAGTTCTCATTCGTCGGCGCGCTGGACAACTCAGACTCCACCAACGACCGCGCGGTGTTCATCGGCGATGCCAGCGGCGCGACGCCGACCTGGACCGGCGTCGTGCAGAAGGGCACCACCTCGCTGGCCCCCGACCTCGCTGGCGAGAACGCCGGCGCCACGCTCGACGCACAGACCTTTGTCAACAACGCCGGTCAGATCTCGTTCTCCGGCAACTCCGATCCGGCGACGTCGAACGACGCCT
Source organism: Phycisphaerales bacterium (assembly GCA_022843565.1). Classification (GTDB taxonomy): domain Bacteria; phylum Planctomycetota; class Phycisphaerae; order Phycisphaerales; family UBA1924; genus JACVCS01. Next base: position 11,343 of record JALHNK010000050.1, on the reverse strand, counting down.
ATGTCGCCCGTCGCAACGCCGACGGCACGATCAACGTCATCGTTCGCGCCGGCGCGACGCTCCCGGCCGGCATCCCCAGCGCCGTGACCTGGGGAACGAGCATGGAAGCCACCGGCATCACCACTGCGGGCGATGTCTCGTTCCGCAGTCTTCTCGCCGGCACCGGCACAAGCTCGGCGAACAACTCCATGTTCGGCCTGGCGACCAACTCTTCGACCGTGACCACCCTCGCTCGCATCGGCACGACGCCGAACATCGACGGCTCGCTCATCACCGGCGGCGCGACGAACACGATGAAGGCGCTGGACACCGCCAAGTCCTTCGGATACACCACCGGCTGCTTCATCACCGCCGATGGCCTCGGCTGGATGGCCGCGGGCACGATCAACGGCCCGGCCACCACCGCTGACGATGTGCTGGTCAAGACCGGCGTCAGCCAGACGCAAGAGTCGCTGGGCCTCCCCGGCGATCCGATCGGTGCCGGCGTGAATGCTGGCGCGTTCCCGACCGGCTGGCAGATGAGCCCCGCGGGCGACTGGGTCGCGTACGGGCCGACATCGGCCGCGACGAACAACGACGTCGTCCTCCGCAACGGCGCGTTCTACGCGCGTACCGGCGACCCGATCTTCACCGGTTCGACCGAGATCTGGTCTGACACCAACCCGCTCAGCCCCGGCGGCACCGGCGGCTTCACCGCGACGTTCTTCTCCGCGTACACCTTCGGTTCGGACACCATCATCGCCGGCATCAGCGATGAGCCCACGCGTCGCTCCAACGGTGTGATGGTCTGGAACAACACCGCCGTGATCGTCCGCGAGGGCGACCCGGTGGACCTCAACGCCAACGGCATCGCCGATGACAACGCCTTCGTCAACACCATCCGCGACGGCCGGACCTGGATCGACGCGCAGCGCCGGGCATACATTCAGGTCTCGCTCCGTGACAGCAACTTCAACTGCACGCCGAACGAGATCGGCCACGCGGTGCTGCTGATCCAACTGCCGAGCCTTGGTGCCGCGCGTTGCAACCCGGCCGACATCGCGGCCGACGACGGCCAGTTCCTCGCCCGCCCCGCCGGCAGCAACACCCCGGCAATCCCCGGCACCACGACCGCGACCAACAACGGCGTGACCGAGTCGGACTACAACGTCTTCTTCGCCAACTTCTTCGACGCCTTCCCCGTCTGCGATATCGCCAACGACAGCGGCGATCCCCTGCCGCCCTTCGGCACCTTCGACACCAACAACGGCGTGACCGAAGGCGACTACAACCGCTTCTTCGCGATCTTCTTCGACGGCTGCTCGTTCTGAGGCCCGAAGGGCCGAGGGCTGAGCGTGGGGCAGGCGTCCCGCCTGCCTCTCGCAGACAGCCGGCTAGCGCTGCGTCGGCAATCGGGATTCGGCCATCGGCAATCGTGAATGCAGAAATCAAAGCCCCGGCTCACATGAGCCGGGGCTTTTCATTTCCGCCACAAGTGCCCAGTGCCCCGCACCGCATGCCCAGTGCCCAGTGCCCAGTGCCTGATGCCCTCTGTTTCCACTCACGCCTTCACCAGCCGCGCGCCCATCTCCGCCGCGAACGCCGCCATCGCGTTGCGCGTGTCCACGACCAGCTTCGCGTGCTGCGCCACCATGGCATAGTCGAACAGCGCGTGGTGCGTCGCGATGATCACGCAGTCATAGCTCGCCACCGCTTCGGGCGTCATCGCCACGCTCGTCATCTCCAGGTCGTACTTGCGGCCCGGGTGCGTCGCGCTCACGTGCGGGTCGGTGTAGTCCACGCTCGCGCCCAGGTCGCGCAGCCGCTCGATGAGCTCGAAGCTCGGGCTCTCGCGCACGTCATCGATGTCCGGCTTGTACGCAAGGCCCATGACCAGCACGCGCGAGCCGGCGACGGCTCGCCCGCGATCGCGCAGCGCTTCAATCGCCACGCCCACCACACGCGAGGGCATCGTCGTGTTGATCCGCCCGGCCAGCTCGATGAACTCCGACGGCGTGCCGATCTTCCGCGCCAGCCACGCCAGATAGAACGGGTCGATCGGGATGCAATGCCCGCCCAGCCCCGGCCCCGGGTAAAACGGCATAAAGCCGAAGGGCTTGGTCTTCGCCGCGTTGATGACCTCCCAGATGTCCACGCCCATGGCCGCGAACACCACCTTCAGCTCGTTGACCAGCGCGATGTTCACGGCGCGAAACGTGTTCTCCAGGATCTTTGAGCTCTCGGCGATCTCGGCGGACCGCACGGGCACGATCGTCTCAAACGCTCGCGCGTACAGCGCGCACGCCGCGTGCCCGCTGAGCTCGTCCAGCCCGCCGACGACCTTGGGGATCGTGGACGTGGGGTGGAGCTTGTTGCCGGGGTCTTCGCGCTCGGGGCTGAAGGCGACGAAGTAGTCCACGCCGTGCTGCCACGTCGGATGTGCCGCCAGCAGCGGGGCGAGGAACTCGTTGCGTGTGGTGCCGGGATAGGTCGTGGACTCCAGGACGATCAACTGCCCGCGCCGCAGGTGCCTCGCGATCGCCCGGGCCGAGCCCACCACATACGACAGGTCCGGCTCGTGCCGCTCGTCCAGGGGCGTCGGCACGCAGACCAGGATCGCGTCGGCCTCCGCCAGCTTCGCTTCGTCCGTCGTGGGCACGAAGCGATCGCTGCACGCCAGCTCGTCGTAGATCTCTTGCCCCAGGTGCTTCAGATACGCGCGCGCCGGACGCGAGCCAAACGCCGCGGGCTTCGCCGGATCGGTATCAAACCCGATCACGCGGCAAGCCCCGCCCGCACCCCCGCAAGCACCCCCGCCCGCGCCACCCCGATGGAACGCGTGCGCCAGCGGCAGCCCCACATACCCCAGGCCCATCACGCACACCGTGACGGGCGAGCCGCCGAAGCGTGTCAACACATCCATCGCAGCCGGGTGGTTCGTGCTCACGTCCTCAAACCGCTCGCCAAAGTGATGTTTCTGCTCATCGGCAGATGATAGTAAAGATCCTCTCCGCCCGTTCCCGCCCCACCATCCCGCTCATCCCTCCGCCCCTCCACCACCCCCACCCCCCCGCGCTCCCCCCATGCGCCCGGCCCGCTCCCGTTTGCTTCGCACCCCCAGCCCGACCACAATGCCAGCATGTTGTGGATCGCCCTCGGCATCCTGCTCACGCTCGTCCACATCATCGGTGTTGCGCTGGCCACCGACGCGATCATGACCGGGCGCACTCCGCAGGGCGCGCTGGCCTGGGCGCTCGGCCTCATCCTGCTCCCGGAAGTCACCGTCCCGGCGTACCTCGTCTTCGGCTCGCGCCGGTTCGAGGGCTTCGTTCGCTCGCGCCGGCGCGGGCGTCGCGGCGTCACCCGCCTCGTCGCCGAGGTCTCCCCCCGACTTGGCGTTCACCGCACGAGTGACCCCTTCGCCGATCGCGTCTTCACACCCATCGAACGCCTCGCCCTGCTCCCGTGCAGCGTCGGCAATCGCGTAGACCTCCTCATCGATGGCCAAGAAACCTTCGACGCCATCTTCAAGGCGATCGACGAGGCCGAGCGCTACGTCCTGGCGGAGTACTACATCATCCGAGATGACGAGATCGGGCGCGCGTTCCGCGATCGCCTCGTCGCCGCGGCCAAGCGTGGCCTGCGCGTCTACCTCATCTACGACGGCGTCGGCTCCTTCGGCCTTCCCACCAAGTACCTCCAGCCCCTGCGCGACGCGGGCGTGCAGATCGTCGGCTTCCGGAGCTTCAAGCGCGTGCAGGAGATGCTCAGCTTCCTGACGCCCTGGCGACGCTTCCAGATCAACTTCCGCAACCACCGCAAGATCATCATCTGCGACGGGCGCGTCGCGCTCCTGGGCGGCGTGAACGTCGGCGATGAATACATGGGCAAGCACCACAAGCTCACGCCCTGGCGCGACACACACGTCCGCCTCGAGGGCCCCAGCGTCCTCGGGGCGCAGGTCGCGTGGATCGAGGACTGGTGCTGCGCGAACGCGACCATCCCGGAGCTGGAATGGAACCCGGTGCCCTGCGGCAGCACGCGCGATGCCACCGCCCGTGTCATGGTCGTGCCAACCGGCCCGGGAGACACGCTGGAGACCTGCGGCCTGATGTTCCAGCACTTGTTCGCACAGGCCAGCGAGCGGCTGTGGATCGCCTCGCCGTACTTCGTGCCCGACGAATCGACAATCCACGCGCTCCAGCTTGCCGCGATGCGGGGCGTCGATGTCCGCGTCATCATCCCCGATATGTCCGACAGCCTCCTGGTTTGGCTCTCGGCGTTCTCGTATTACGATGAGATCATGAACGCGGGGATCCGGCTGTATCGATTCAAGAAGGGCTTCATGCACCAGAAGGTGCTGCTGGTGGACGACATCGCCGCAGTGGGCACCGCGAACATGGACAACCGCTCGTTCCGCATCAACTTCGAGGTCACCGCGATCATCGCCGACGCGGGCGTCGCCACGCGCGTGCGAGAGATGCTCTCGCGCGATATCGAGCGGAGCGAAGCCGTCGCGCCCATGGACTTCCGGCGTCGCTCCTGGCCCTTCCGACTCGCGGCCAAGATCTCGCGACTCTCCGCACCCATCCAGTAGCCAGAGACGTAAACTCCCTCGTGAGCAATCAACGCGGCGATGTCGGCAGGGGCGATGGCGGGCGTCCGCGGATCTCGATCTCGCGCCGGGCGCAGCTCTGGCGGGCCGGGCTCCGGTCCAGCTTCGGGCGGTACTCGCGAGAAATCGTTCGCGTCCCGCCGTTCAACGTGCCGACTCACGATGGCGACCCGAACACGATCGAGCCGCTTCGGGTGCGTTGGGATCGCCTCGCGGACCTCAGCGGCCTCGCCGGCGTCGCCTGGCTGGGCCACTGCTCCACACTCCTGCGAATCGACGGGCTCACCGTGCTCACCGACCCGGTCCTCAGCCTGCAAGTCGGCCTGCGCCTCGGGCTCGTCACCATCGGCCCGCGCCGCCTGCTGCCGGCGGTGTCGATCGCCGACCTCCCGCACATCGACCTCATCCTCGTCTCGCACGCTCACTTTGATCACCTCGACCGCCCGACGCTCAAACGCCTGGCCGATCGCGGCACCCGCGTTATCACCGCCGGCGCCACCGCCCGCCACATCCCCTCGGGCTTCGCCAAGGTCGATGAGCTCCGCTGGGGAGAACGCACCCACATCGGCCCACTGTCCATCTCCGCCCTCAGGCCCGAGCACTGGGGTGCCCGAATGGCCTGGGATCGCCATCGCGGCTTCAACAGCTACCTCCTGGAAAGCCAGAGCGGCCAGCGCGTCTTCTTCGCCGGCGATACCGCCATGACCGACGCCTTCGACGCCCACGGCCCCGTCGAGCTGGCGATCATGGGCATCGGCGCGTACAACCCGTGGGAGCACTTCCACGCCACGCCCGAGCAAGCCCTGACGATGGCCCGCGCCATGAACGCGCGCATGCTGCTGCCGGTGCATCACTCCACCTTCAAGCTCAGCGATGAGCCGCTCGACGAGCCGATGCAGCGACTCCTGGCCGCCGCCGATGGCGGGCCAGAGCGCGTCCTGAAGCTCCGCCTCGGCGAGGTCTTTCATCACGACGCGGGCGATGCCACCTCGCCCGCACGTAGCGAGCCCGGTGCAACCTGAAGCAGCCGCGCACGCGAGCTCTCCACCGGGCTGCCGCACTCCGGGCAGCACGCGTGCGTCCGTCCGGCGTCAGGAGGCTGCTCGATGGGATAGTCACATCGCGTGCAGCGCCGGATCGGCGAGTATCGCGAAGCGCGGAGCCAGCCTTGGGCCCAGCACGCGAGCATCAGTGCCCCCAGACCCACCGGCCACAACGGCGCGACGAGGAACCCCTCGCCCGGGCCATCCGCGGCCCGAAACGGTCGCCAGGCCAGCGCCCACTGAGACTCGTATCGGCGGCTGAAGTACAGCCCCGTCGGTCCGCTCGGAGCCTGCGTCGGCCATCCGGCCGCCGGCGGCGGAGCCGCCACCGGCGGGCTCTCAAACCCCGCCAGAATCGAGCCGTTGCCGACCGCCACAAACCAGCCGTTGCCCGACGCGATCCCCACCTCGCGCAGCGGCGTGATCACCATCACCATCGCGACCATCGCGACGACAACGCACGAAACCACGCGAACGCGCCGCACACGCCGGACGCTTCGCACGATGAACATCATGGTCAGACCCCTTGCAACACGCTCGGCGGAACGATGTACTATCGACCATGCCCGACCGTCCACATCAGATCATCGGTCACGGCGTAGACCTCGTGCCCGTCGCGCGGATCGCCAAGATCCTCGACGAGCACCGCGAGCGATTCCTGGAGCGCACCTTCACGCCCGGCGAGCAGGCCGACTGCGCCGGCCATCGGCGCGAGTCGGAGAAACTCGCCTCGCGATTCGCCGCGAAAGAAGCGGTGCTCAAGGCCCTGGGCACCGGCCTCACGCAAGGCATCTTCCTCACCGATGTCAGCGTCGTCAGCCTGCCCTCGGGCAAGCCAACGATCCAGCTCACCGGCCAGGCGGCGCACATCGCTGCGGGGCTGGGCATCACGCGATGGGAGATCTCGCTGACGGATACCGACGGCTATTCGATGGCGTCGGTCATCGCGATCGCGGAACTGCCCCGCGCTCAGCAGTGATGGCCGAGCTGACCCGGGTGCCTTCCACCTGGCGCCTTCCACCCTCCCCCGATTCCTATCGGGGGAGGTGCCGCGCTTCGCGGCGGAGGGGGCGGGACTCCGGCTTGTTCGTTGTCGCACCAATCGCCGAGAGTCTGAACCCCCTCTGGCTCGAAGACTCGCCATCTCCCCCGCTACGCGGGGGCGAGTGGGGGGCTCGCGCGTTCACCCGATCGTAATCGTCGGGCCCTTGCCCGTCGGTGCGGGCGGCTTCGGGCTCTTCGGAGTTGCGGGCGCTGCCGGTGTCGCCGGTGCGGGCGTCGCGGCTGGTGTCAGTGGTGTTGCAGGTGTCGGTGGGGCCGGGGGGGCTGGGGGGGCCGGAGGAGTGGGGGGCGTCGCCGGCGACGGGGCGGCCGCGCCGTCTTGCTTCGGCGTCGCCTCGATGCGAGCCGCGGCGATCGCCGCCTCGCCCTCGTCCTTGTACCACTGGGCCCATTTGGCCTGGTCATAGCCCATGGCCGCGAAGTTCGTGTTGGGCCGCAGTTGCTTGGCCAGCCCCACCAGCGACGAGTTCACGTACGTGCGGTACGTGATCACGTACGCATCCATGACGCGGAGAACAACGCCATCGGTGACCACCGAGACCGTCGGATCAAACGCGACTGCGCCCTGGCCGACCACGGGCGTCAGATCGCTGACGAACGCTCGCTGGGTCGCGACCACGATCTGTGCAAGCGCCCCGGCACCGGGCTCGCCGGCGTTGCTCGGGCGCACCTGCGCCTGGATCATCGAGGGAATCGCCTCGTACAGCCGCAGGCCGAGGGCCATGTTCGCCGCCGCGGCGGCCCGGTCGTTATCCGCCGATTCAAGCCCCGCCGCGATGACCGACTGCACGCCGATGGGCACATCGCCCTTGCGCTGCGCCGTGCGTTGCTCGACGTGGTTCGCCGCAGCGCGCTTCATCGGTGCGTTCTGCTCGGTCATCGCGATCCACGCGATGGTCGCGTCGGTGGCGTCGGTCTCGAGGCTCGCGATCATGTCCACGATCTGCACGCGCAGCTTGTCCGGCTCGCCCTGAAACACGTCGAGCATGATCGGCAGCGAGAGCGGGTCTTTGGCGAGCTCACGAAGCCGCTCCATGCCAGCCGCCCGGACGCCCTCGGCCCGCACGCCGTTGAAGTAGCGATTGCGGATCACCTGCATGTCGCGCCGCATCACGAACTTGCGAGTTGACAGCTCTTTCTCGCTGAGGGCTTCTCGCTCCATCTCCGCCGCGGTCTTGGTGATGCGTGTCGGCGTCGATGCGCCGTGGCCGTTCTGCTGGCCCGCGGGCTCGGCCGCCAGTGCAACGGTCGCCTGTCCGCTCAAAAACGTCAGAGCCGCGATGAGCAGTGCCGAAGCCGACATCGAGTTTCGCGCCGGCATCGTCGGAACTGTTGCCGACGACAGGAGTTCTGTGCGCATGTCCGGTCCCTTCTTTGCCAAACGCTCGACGTGTCTCACCAACGCTGCCGCCCCCGCCCGCAGCCATCCCCGCGCTCACAGGCAATCGTTGCCACCCGGCCGGCGCGACACCGCTCAGGCCCGCTCGGCGCTCCTGACATCTCTATACCGGATGCGCCGACGTTCGGATTCCCGTCGGGGACGAAATCTTCGAAATCACACGGATGTCGCCGTCAGTTCCGATTCAGCGACAGCACCGCACCGGGCAAGCCCGAGCGTGCTCGAGCCGATTCGGCGGCAGGTCGCGTCGTGAACGTCCCGATCTGTACGGCGAATAGCTGGGATCCTGGTCCTGCGGTCGTCGGCACCACCCGCGGCGCGGGCAAACCCGCGCGCTTCGCCGCGGCGGCGTGCTGGGCCTGCGCTTGCTCGGCCCGCTGGCGCGTCTGAAACGCCCCGACCTGAATCGTGTACGGCCCCTGTATGAGTCGATCTTGAATCGACCGCTTCAACGACGCATCCTGCGCCATTTGCAGCCCGCGCTGAAACGACGCGCGAGCCTGGACAGCTTGGCCGAGTTGCTCGTAACTGTCTCCGGCGTAGAGCGCCGCCCTCGCGCCGTCATCGCCGGTCAGGCGGGATGTCGCCGCCGCGAGCATCACCGCCGCCTGCGAGTAGCGCCGCTCGTTGAACGCCAGCAGACCAAGCGTCGCGTTTGCGTTGCCGGCAACCTCAGGATCGACATTCGACGTCAGCGGCCGCAGCCAACGCTCGGCGCCCGTGCGGTTGCTCATCGCAAAGGCCGATTGCCCGGCGATCAACGCGGCGCGATCGCGATCAGCCCCCGTGGAGTCCTTGGCAAACGCCTCGGCCTTGGCACCGGATTCTGCGAAGCGCCCGGCTCGGTACGCCTCGGTGATACTCTCGAGCGAATCGCTCCGCCGATTCGAGGCGCAGCCGCCAAGCGACAGCACCCCCAGCATCAACGCCATCGCCACGACGCCGCCCGGGCGCAGGGCTCTGGCCAGGAATGCCCGCGGGCGACACAGCCATCGACCGACGCCGGCACTTCGAGGCAAGGGCAGACTCAACAGCGCAGCATGGAAACACGTCAGCACGTTCATGACACCACGTCTTTCGGCTGTTCACGCCCGGGACGATCAATCGTCCACGCTTCTCCTCGCTGCGCCTCGGCCGCGCCGGGCCTCCGGGCCGATTCTCAGCCAGCGGCCGACTCGACAGACCCAGCGCGTTCTCGATATCGTCATGGCCACGCCGATCGCTCAGTGCCCCCGCCTCCGTCCGCTCAGACACTCCCCGCACCGACCAAGGACCACCATGGCCTCAATCCACTGGCCCCTCATCCGCACACTGGTCTCGTCGCCGCTGCGAACTCGAATCGTTGACGAGAATCGCTCCTACCGCGGCGTTGATCTCCTGGTCGCCTCCCTCATCATCGCCGACGACATCGAGCGACGCTGCACCTCCCGCACCGTCGGCGTCATGCTCCCGACCACGGGCGTCACACCGGCGGCGTTGCTGGCGACATGGACGCTCGGCAAGGTCGCGGTCCCGCTCAACTACCTGCTGAAGCGCGAGGAACTGCAATACGTCATCGATGACTGCGAGACGGACACGATCGTCACGGTGCGCCCGATGCTGGAGTTCATGGGGTATACGCCGCGCTGCAAGAACATCATCCTGCTGGAGGATCTGCCGTTCAAGAGCGTGCCCACGCCGCGCTGGCCGGCGTTGAACGATGATCAGGATCTGGCCATCCTGCTCTACACCAGCGGCACCAGCGGCAAGCCCAAGGGCGTCATGCTCAGCCACGCCAACATCACCTCCAACATCCGCCAGATCCGCACCTGGATCCCCTTCGGACGCGAAGAAGTCTTCCTCGGCTGCCTGCCGCAGTTTCACTCCTTCGGCCTCACCGCCCTCACGATGCTCCCGCTGATGTGCGGCTGCAAGGTCGTCTACGCGCCGAAGTTCATCCCCCACCGCATCGTCCGCCTCTTCCGCGAGCATCGGCCCACCGTCTTCATCGCCATCCCCAGCATGTTCAACGCCCTGCTGCACGTCAAAGACGCGAGCGCCGACGACTTCAAGTCCCTCCGCTTCGCCGTCAGCGGCGGCGAGCCCCTGCCCGACGTCATCATCAAGAGCTTTAAAGAACGCTTCAACGTCACCATCGCCGAGGGCTACGGCCTCACCGAAACCAGCCCCGTCAGCAACTGGTGCCGCCCCGATGAATACAAGCCCCACTCCGTCGGCCGCCCCATGCCCGAGATGACCCAGAAGATCATCTCCATCGAAAACGGCCAGGAACTCGGCCCCAACCAGGACGGCGAAGTCCGCATGCGCGGCCCCAACGTCATGCAGGGCTACTTCAAACTCCCCGACGCCACCAGCGCGGCGTTCGACGAGCACGGCTTCTTCCGCACCGGCGATATCGGCCGCTTCGATTCCGACGGCCACCTCTTCATCACCGGCCGCCTCAAAGAGATGCTCATCATCGGCGGCGAAAACGTCTTCCCCCGCGAGATCGAAGAAGTCATCAACGCCCACCCCAGCGTCAAAGACTGCGGCGTCATCGGCATCACCGACCCAATGCGCGGCGAACAACCCCTGGCCTTCGTCGAGTTGAAAGAAGGCGAGACCTTCAACGCGCAGAGCATTCTGTCACTCTGTCGTAGCAAGCTCGCGGGCTACAAAGTGCCGGCGGAGATTCGGCATCTCGAAGCGTTGCCGCGGAACCCGACGGGGAAGATCATGCGGCGAGAGTTGAAGAAGATGATCTGAGATCGGTGGGGCAGGCGTCCTCGCCTGCCTCCCCGCGACCAACCGGCCGCATCACTCCCCCAACCCCTCCCCAATCACCCCCACAACCGCCGCGATATCCCCCGTCAACACCCGATCCTCGCGCAGCGTCTTCACCCTCGACCGAATCTTCGCGTGCGCCGCCTCCACGCCGCGGCCTGAGCGCAGCGGCCGGTGCGTATCGATCGCCTGCGCCGCGCAGAGCAACTCGATCGCCACGACATTCGTCGCCAGCTCCAGCGCGCGCCGCGCCTTCGCCGCGCCGCGTGGGCCGAAGGAGTTGTAATCCTCCATGCCCGCGCACGTGGAGATGTTTGACACGCTCGCCGGCGTGCAGAGGCCGATGATCTCGTTCACGCACGCCGCACTGGTGTACTGTGCGATCATCAGCCCGCTGCTGAGCCCCGGCTGCTCGGTGAGGAACGGCTTCAACCGGCTCTCGGGCTCAAACGCGCCGGTCATCAGGTACGTCCGCCGCTCGC
>JALHNK010000049.1 GCA_022843565.1 Phycisphaerales bacterium | reverse complement strand
ATCACCGCCGATGCAGAGCCCGGCGCAGGGCGCGTAGAACGCGACGCTTCCCGGCGAGTGCCCCGGCACGTGGATCACGCGGAACACCACGCCGTCGCCCCCCCCCACCCCCGCGCCCGAGTCCTGCGAACCGAGCAGCCGCAACTCCTGCTCATCTTCGAGCAGCATGTCCGCTCGCGGCGATGTCACCGACTGGCCCGCGAAGGCGCTGAGATTCAGCATCGGATCCAGCAGCCACTCCGACTCCAGCCGGTGGATCGCGATCTTGATCGACGGGAATGCCGCTCGAAGCGCCCGAACGCCGGCGATGTGATCAAGGTGCGCGTGCGTGAGCAGCAGTGTCGTGGGTGTGAGGCCCAGCTCTCGCACCAGCGCGACCATCTCCTCGCTGTCAAACGGCGCATCAAAGAGCCAGCACTCGCGCGAGCCATCCAGCCACGCGACATACGCGTTGGTCTGGTAGTCACCCAGCGGCAGACCTTTGAGCCGCAGCGTCGGGTTCTTGGCTGGCGAGGCGTCTGCGGGTGTCTTGATGTGATCGGTGTTCATGGGGTGTGTGCTCGAGGCGGGAACGCTACGCGCCCGCGCTGAGGGGCGTTGAGCGTCGGATCGGCGGGGGGAGTTTCAACGAAGCGACGGAAGAGATGGAAGGGGCAAGTGGGAGGCGATTCGGGAATGGGCAAGGGGTCATGGGCGAGAGCGCGGGTGCGAAGAGGCCCAAGGCGGCGAAGCCGGGGCCGGGCGTGGATCCCGTCGCTATCCTGTCGGCGATGACCGCGACACCTCCCGTTTCTTCGTCGTCCACCCATCTGGCGGCCGCGCGCCGGACGCTGGCGCTCCCGACTCCGCCCAAGATCGGCGTGCGGATCGCCGGCACCGGCTCGCAACTGCCGTCGCGCGTCGTCAGCAACGCCGACATCGCGACGATCGTGGATACCAACGACGAGTGGATCCATCAGCGCACGGGCATCCGCGAGCGGCGCGTCTGTGATCCAACCAAGGGCGAGAGCAACCGCTGGCTCTGCGCCGAGTCGCTCCGCAAGGCGCTGGCCGATGCCAAGATGCAGGCCACCGAGCTGGACCTGATCATCTGCGGCACCATCACGCAGGACATGCGCTGCCCCTCGACCGCGTGCCTTGTTGCGGGGGACCTGAAGGCCGGGACCGCCGCGGCGTGGGACCTGGGCGCCGCGTGCTCGTCGTTCGTCTATGCGTTGAACACGGCGCACGACCTCATCCGCATGGGCAACTATCGCGCCATCGGCGTCATTGGCTGCGACACTGTGAGCGTGCTGGTGGACTACACCAACCGGGGGGTGTGCATCCTCTTTGGCGATGGCGCCGGGGCCGCGGTCCTGCGGGCCACCGACGACCAGACCAAGGGCTGCATCGCCCAGATCAACCACGCCGACGGCAGCTCCTGGCCTGACCTCTACATGCCCGGCGAGGACTGGATGATCCCCGAGGGTGCCGACCGCTCGACGCACAAGTCCGGCTGTCTTCAGATGAACGGCAAGGCGGTCTTCAAGTTCGCGGTCAGCACGTTCCAGGAGCTGATCCAGCAGACGCTGGACAAGGCGGGGCTGAGCGCCGGTGAGGTTGATCTGTACGTCTGCCATCAGTCCAATATGCGGATCCTTGAGGCGGCGCGCGACAAGTTCGGCATCCCCGAGCACAAGCTGCTGACGAACATCGAGCGCGTGGGCAACACCTCGGCCGGCAGCGTGCCGCTGCTGCTGGATGAGATCGCGCGTCAGGGCAAGATCAAAGAGGGAATGAAGGTCATGTTCGTCGCCTTCGGCGCGGGGCTCACGTGGTCCAGCAGCCTGTGGCAGGTCTGATCGCACCTTGCAACCTCACCGATGCCCGAGCTTTCCATCGCGGTCTTGCTGGTGCTGCTGGCGGTGTCGCTGGTGGCGGGGTGTGTTGACGCCATCGCCGGTGGCGGCGGGCTGCTGACGATCCCGGCGCTGCTGTGGACGGGCGCGCCGCCCTCGCTGGCGCTGGGCACGAACAAGCTGCAAAGCACCGCCGGCTCGCTCTCGGCGAGCATTCATTTCATCCGCGTGGGCAGCGTGGACTTCAAGCGATTTTGGCCCGCGTTTGTCGCTGCGTTCGTCGGCGGGGCGATGGGCACCGGGCTCGTGCTGCTGGTTCACGCCGACTGGCTGCGCCCGGTGATCCCGTGGCTGCTCATCGCGATCGCGATCTACCTGCTGGTGGCGCGGCGCGCGGGGGATGTCGAGAGTCGCCAGCGACTGACGATCCCGCTCTTTGCGTGCTCGCTCGCGCTGCTCATCGGCGCCTATGACGGTTTCTTCGGGCCGGGGACCGGCACGTTCTTCGCCCTGGCCTGCGTTTCAACACTCGGGATGACGCTCCCCGCTGCGACGGCCCACAGCAAAGTCATGAACTTCGCCAGCAACCTCGCGTCGCTCATCGCGTTCGTTGCCGCCGGGAGCGTGCTCTGGGTGCCGGGGCTCGTGATGGCGCTGGGCCAGTTCGCTGGTGCGCAGGTTGGCGCGCGTCTGGTGATCAAGGGCGGCGCGAAGTTCGTGCGCCTCGTGCTGGTGTTCGTCACGATCGCGGTGTCGATCCGCCTGTTCCTGACGTCGTGATGCGCGAGGCCCGCACCGAGCCGCGAGATCGGCGTGGCGAACGCTCGGTGAGCGCTCCGTCAGCGGGCCCAGCGAGCGACGAGCGCCGGGAAGTCCTTGTACACACGCCAGACCTCGGTGCGCGCCGGCGTGGGTTTGGCCGACACGACCAGACGGCCCGATGAGTCCTTCAGCAGGCGAAACTCGTCGAGCGGCTCGCCTGATGGCGTCGCCAGCGAGAGCGTGCCCAGCACGATTGTGCCCTGCGGGTTGACCAGCGACACGCCCTGGGCCTCGGTCTTGCAGAGCGCGTCGATCAGGGCGTTGACCTCTTCGCCCCGCTGGCGATCGAGCAGGACCGCGGGGCTGGCGGCGTTCGTTGAGCTGGCGCTCGACCAGCCATCCACCGAGCGAGTGAGGGTCTGCGTCACCGGTGCGCCGGCGGTCCGCTCATCAACGAACACGACGCGCCCGACATCGGCGGGCGCGACGTCGCTGGACCGTCGCGAGAGGTAGATCGCGCCGTCGGTCCCGAGCGCGGCGAACGCTTTCGCATCCACCGCAACAACCGTCTTGCCCGCGTCGATCGTCGCCAGCACGCTCGCTCCGCTGGCATCGGCGATCGGCCCCAGCAGCAGCTCGGTCACGCGGGGAGCCGTGCTCTGCCCCTGCGCATCACGCGCGGCTCGCTCGATCACCACACGCGCCGTCGGCGAGGCGAGCCACGCCGAATCGGCCGAAGCATCGCCCTTCATCGCAGCCACTCGCGAATCCAGAAAGTCCACGATCGTGAGCCCTTGCAGCGTCGCCAGCACGCGATCAACACCGGCACCGTCGGCGGTGCCCGAGACCGGCGAGGTGATGCGCCAGATGTTGCTGAGCTTGCTGAGGCGGATCTCGGTTGCGCCGCTGGCCAGGCCGGCGCTGATCCGCACGCCGACACAGTCTCGCAGCAACGCCGGCAGGATCGCCGTCTGCCGCCAGAGCATCGCCCCGGCGCTCACGACGCGCATGAGCTCATCGGAAACCACCGCCCAGCGCACCACTTCCGGGCTCGTCGCGTCCGCGCCGGGCGTTGACACCGTCGCGAGCACTTGCCCGCCCAGCACGCGAGTGCTCAGCTTGATCTTCACCGGCCCGCGGGCGATTGCTGCGCCGGGAGCGTTCGCGGGTGTCGCGGCTGTCGCGGGAATCAGTTCGATCGTGTGCCAGCCGTCGCCGGGGTTGGTGGATTGCTCGAGCTGCGCCGGGCTCGGCTCGGCGACCGTTCGCGATTGCTGGAGCAGCCGCAGAAACCCGGCGACGCGATCGGGCTCGAGGCGCCACGCGCGGGAAGTGGCCTGATCGCCCGCGGCTTTGCCTCGACTCTCCACACTCGAAACCGTCCACACGCCCGCGGCCCCGTCCTCGCCCGTCTCGGCCCGCGTCAGGCGCTGCGAGGGCGTGCCCATCGGCCAGGTGATGACGATCGATTGCAACGACGCCGGCTCGATCACTGCGAGCCGCTCGCCGGTCGGGATGATGTTCGTCATCGCGACGCCGCCCGATCCGCGGCTCGACATGAACCACAACATCCCGGCACCAAGAAGGATCGCGATCAGCAGCACGCCAAGGACCAAGCGGTTGGACATGACAAGAGTGTAGAGGCCGGGGCGCGGAGCTCTGTGTTCGCGTGTTCGGGCAAACCGTGGGGCAGGCGTCCCGCCTGCCTCCCGGAAACCTCCTGATCCCCCCACCTCTACGATCCCATCATGGCCAGCGCACCGCTCATCGGCGTCACGTCGGACATCCTGATCACGCCCGGAGCGCGCGACAAGGCCGGCCAGGCGCTGACGTATCTCGACAGCGTCACCCGCGCCGGGGGTGTGCCCGTGTTGCTGCCGCCGATTGTCGAGCTCGCCCCTGAGCACGCCCGCCGCTGCGACGCCATCGTCTTCACCGGCGGCAACGACATCTCGATGGTGCCGCTGGGCGGTGTCGCCCACCCGCACTCAACGCCGATGCACCCCCAGCGCCAGGCCTACGAGTTCGCGCTGCTGCAAGCGATCGACGCGCTGCACGCCAGCACGCGTCTGTCGCGCCCTGTGCTGGGCGTGTGCCTGGGGATGCAGATGATGGCGGTGCATCGGGGCGGGTCGATCAATCAGCACCTGCCCGACACGCTGCCCACCGCCGGCGAGCACCGAAACGACCGCACCCACCGCGTCAGCGCCACGGCCCTGGCCGCGATGCCCGCGGCCCCGGCGTTCGTGTGGGACCGCGGCGAAGTGACCAGCAACCACCACCAAGGGGTGGTTGATCCGGGGCGGTCGCTGGCGATCCTGGCCCACTCGCCCGACGGCGTGATCGAGGCCTTGGCGGACCTGTCTCGCCCGTTCTATGTGGGTGTCCAGTGGCACCCCGAACGCACGACAGACGCGGCGCTGGGGCAAGGGGTCTTTGACGCCCTGATCGCCGCGGCGTGCGAGGCCCGGCCCGCGCGGCCCTGATGGGGTGCCAAGGGTTCATTCTGAGAGAATCTGGAAAATCCCTCGATCCGCGCGGGCCGATCCCGCGAACTGCGGGTATCGTGTTTATGCAGCGCCCCCGTTCTGGGGGCGTAAGGGTATTTACTGATCAACTCGTTCCGAGGAGTTCTCGCGTGATTGAAAATCAACGTCGGACGGCCCGATTCGGAGCCGCGGGTGTGTGTGTCGCTGCGGTGTTGGGTGTCGCCGGGAGCGCGATGGCGCAGACGCCGCAGCCGACGTACCCGCAGGGCGTGCCGATCAGCCGCAACGCCACCCCGCAGGAGAAGGCCTGGGAGCTTGAGAACCCCTGGACCGCGCCCGCGTTTGATTCTGCCACGGTGCCGACCGGCCCGCTCTCGTGCCCGGGCGAGTATGCGCCGTCAGAGGGCATCGTCTTCGCGTGGGAGGGCGGCACAAGTCTGAACGCGATTCAGGCGCAGATGATCCGCCACATCACGACCACGGGCAACGCGATCGCGTACATCTTCTGCGATACCGCGACGATCGCAACGAACGCTCGCAACGCGTGCGTCGCCGCGGGCGCGGATACGAACAAAATCGTGACGATCATCCGCACGTCGGACACCATCTGGCTCCGCGACTACGGCCCGCGCTACACCTACGAGGGCGATGTCCGCGTGATCGTTGATCACACGTACAACGTCACGTCTCGTACGAATGACAACACCATCCCCATCGGCTTTGCCAACTTCAAGAAGCACAAGCGCTACGACTTCCCGCTGCGTCATGGCGGCGGTAACTACCACCTCAACTCCATCGGCCAGGGCCACTACACCCGCCTCATCGTCAACGAGAACCCGCAGTTCAGCGAGTCGCAGGTCAACGGGCTCTGGCAGCAGTACTGGGGCGTCGCCAACACGTACCACAACCCGTACCGCACCAGCGTTGACGGCACGCAGCACATCGACATGTGGATGCAGATCCTCGGTGACAACAAGGTCATCGTCAGCGATTGGCCCAACGCCTCGGGCTCGACTGAAGACGTCATCTCCGATAGCGCCGCCTCGCTGCTGACCTCCGGCGGATGGACCGTCGCCCGCACGCCGTCGTTCTCCGTCGGCGGCACGCACTACACCTATACCAACATGGTGCTGTGCAACAACCTGGCCCTGGTGCCGCAGTACACCAACGTCAACGTCACGATGCCCAACCCCCTTGGCGGCCCGAATCTGACGATCGCGCAGATCAACGAGAACGCGCTGCAGACCTATCGCGACATCCTCGGCCCGTCGTACACCGTCGTCGGTGTCGCGTGCGAGAGCATCGTCGGCCTCTCGGGCGTCATCCACTGCATCGTCATGCAGGTCCCGGTCAACAAGAACGGCCTCAACCCGGGCGTCTACCTCCGCACGCCCAACGGCGGCGCGACCTTCACCCCCGGCCAGGTCGTCAATGTCACGTGGATCTCCGATGACGATGTCGGCGTCGCCAATGTCGATGTCCAGTTCACGACCAACGACGGGCTGACGTGGGCCACCCTCGCCAGCGCCGTGCCCGATACCGGCACCTTCACCTGGACAGTGCCGGCCAACGGCACAACGCAGGGCAAGTTCCGCGTCGTCGCTCGCGATATTGATGGTCGCACCGGCTCGGATTCTTCCGACGCGACGTTCACGATCGACGCGCCGTTCTCGCCGCTGGCCATCGCCACGACCGTCACGACCGACCCGGCGACCGCCGGCACCAACAACGGCAACGGCAGGGTCGAGCCCGGCGAGAACCGCATCTTCGTGAGCATCGCGCTCCGCAACGACTCGGCCCAGCCGATCGATGGCATCGTCGCCAATCTCCAGCTCGATTCGCCCAGCCTGCAACCCCTGATGACCGAGTCGACCTACGCCGATCTCGCCTCGGGCGCGACCGGCGGTGCCTCGAACCCGTTCGTCTTCTCCGTCAACACCTCGCACCCCTGCGGCGGCGATATCAACTGCACGCTTCAACTCACGTACAACGGCGGCACCGCGTCGCTGCCGTTCAAGATCACCACCGGCTCGCCCGGCGGGCCCGGCACCCCGGTCCAGTTCAGCTACACCGGTGCTGCTGTCACCATCCCGGACAACTCCACGATCGGCGGATCGGCCTCGATCACCGTCAGCGGCCTGACCGGGGCCGTGGCGGATGTCGATTTCCGCTTCGACGGCACAACCAGCTCGACCAGCCCCACGTCGACCACCGTCGGCCTGAATCACGACTGGGTCGGCGACCTCACCGGCACGCTCACCGGCCCGACCGGCGCGAGCGTCGTGCTCTTTGCGAACATGGGCGGCGGGAACAACAGCGGGCACAACTTCCACCAGACGCGCTTCGACGACGACGCGCCGGGCCTGACCTCGATCCAGAACGCCGCGAGCGCAAACCAGCCCTTCACCGGGAACTGGCGACCCGCCAACCCGCTGACGGTCTTCGATGGCCTCACCGGCAACGGCACCTGGACGCTCCTCGTCCAAGACCTCGCGGCCCAGGACCTCGGCAGCATCCGCCGCTTCAGCGTCTTCATCACCCCGCAGCTCGGCCCGGTCTGCGCCAGCGCGCTCTCCCGCCCGCCCACCGACATCGCCAGCGATGACGGCGCGCCGCTGCCCAACGACAACACCAACAACGGTGTCACCGAGGGCGACTACAACTGCTTCTTCAGCTCCTTCTTCGGCGATACCGCGCTCATCCGCCTCCCGGCCGATATCGCCGACGACGCCGGCGTTCCGCTGCCCTCCAGCGGCACCAACAACGGCGTGACCGAAGGCGACTACAACTGCTTCTTCTCGACATACTTCCAGTAATCATCAATCACGCGCACGCGATGATCGGGGGCCGAGTCACTCGGCCCCCGATTCGTTTTTGCTCATCAACCCCGCCCAGCGCTCCGCACCGCCCCCCACCACCCCGACCGCTCCCTGGCATCCCACCCCGCCCCAGCATCAACCGCCTCGCCGATCGTCCGAGCAGCGACATCGCGCCGCACGACCTACAACTCCCTCATGCGACCCGGCCAAGTTCGAAAACCCCTCCCACCCGCTGGCGTCCCGCGATTTTCCAAGCGCCAACTCTTGGAGACCAGCGGCCTCTCGGGCAAGACGTTTGACACCATCCGCAAAGCAGCGCGCATCAAAGGCCCGGGCCACGGCGGCTTGGACTGGATGTTCACGATCGAAGACGTGCAGGCGCTGATCCACCGCGCCGGCTCCGGCTCGTTCTCCGAACGAGGCGGCCCCGCCGCGAGCGCGTGGACCGAGCTCTTGCGCGAAGCCGGTGTTCCGATCATCGAAGACTGAGTTGAGTGTTGAGCGCTCGTTTGAAGCGGTGGCCGGGTCTTGGAAGCCCGAAGGGCTTCACGTCAGCAACGCGTACCCCTTCGGGGTACAGACTTTCTCGAAGCCGCTTTCCGGGCGTGTCGCTCGAAGACTCGCTCCACACCCGGCTACTCGCGTGCAGCCCTTCGGGCTGAAGAACGTGTGAGGTTTCAACAGAGCATGCCGAGTGCTGAGCGACGGTCGGCGCACTTCAATCTTCAAGTCGGTGCGTTTGGTCCATCGCCTCGCACCGCGCCAGATCTTCTGGCGTGTTCAGGTTCATCACGCAGCGCGGATCGTTCACATCCACAAACTCGCGCCACGGTCGGATGATCTCGTCCAATCGCGGCTGTGCTGATGTCATCACCGGGTCACTGTCGCCTTCTCGCCGGCTCATCCACTGCGGGATGTTGCGTGCGATCCATGCCCGCGGCATCGCGACTGGATGGCCGTTGAGCGGCGCGGTTGAAGCCTCCGCGCTCTCCAGCGAAGGGCTGCGCGGGCACGTTGGCCGCTCGGTCTGCGTGGCGTGAGCGACGACGCTAAGCCAGGTCGAACGCCGCGGCACCGGCGTGTCGATCGGTAGGAACAGAACACCCGCCAGCGTCCCTGCATCGCTCGCATGCAGCACCTCGCGAGCCCCGGCGCTCACGCTCTGGTACATCGGCGCGCCAGCGGCCGCCAGCGTGATCGCCGGCGGCGCGATGGCTGTTCGCTCACACTCCGCGATGATCGCGGCTGCCACGGGCTCAGACACGACCAGCGTCGCGCGAATCCGCAGCGCGTCCAGTTGTGCCAGTTGCACGCGCCACCAAGGCTCTCCGCGGCTCAGCATCAGCGCCTTGGGCGTGCCCATGCGCACGCCGCGCCCGGCGCCCAGAACGATCACTCGCCACTGGTCGAGCGCTGCCATGCCTGCTCCAAGGTCTGCGTGCCCGCACTGGCCGGCGCGCTGGCGTTCTGCTCACTCAGCGATGCGCTGCTGCGCCGCGCGGTGCCCGCCTGCGCATCGCGCGCACGCTTGGCTTCGATGAGCACCTGGGCGGCGATGCTGAGGGCCAGCGCCGCGGGCTCCTTGCCCGTGTCGCCGACGCCGATCGGGCAGCGGATGCGAGCGACGCGAGACTCGTCGACGCCCGACGCGACCAATCGCCCGAACAAGCACGCCCGCTTGCTGCGGCTGCCGATGAGCCCGACAAATCCGGGCTCGCCCGAATCCGCCAGCAACGCACGCAGCAATCGCTCATCGGTCTGGTGGCAACAGGTCATCACCAGGGCGAAGCCGCCCGGGGCGCTGGCTCGCGCGATCGCGACACCCGCGTCGTAGTCCAGCACGCGCTCGGCGCGCGGGAAGCGGGCCTCGGTGTTCCAGTCTGCGCGATCATCGACGACCACGGGGCGGATCGGGGCCGCGTGCAGGAGCTTGACCAGTTCGTGCGAGACGTGCCCGGCGCCGAAGATGACGACGCGCTGGGCCTCGAAGTGGGCTTGCAGGAAGACCTCGACAACACCGCCGCAGCACTGCTCGCTCTCGGCGCCGAGCACGTAACGCTCGATTCTGCCGCCGGCGGCCCCCGGTGCGGGGCCTTCGAGCATCCGGCGGGCGTCGTCGAGGACCAATCGCTCGAACTGCCCGCCGCCGACGGTGCCGATGATGAGCGCCGGAGATGTCGCGTCATCGCCGTCGCTCGGCGTCGCACTCCCCGCCTGCGACTGGCGCTCGTTCGCCCGCCGCGGCAGGCAGATCATCATCGCCCCCGGGCCGCGGGGTGTTGATCCCTGGGCGCGAATGACCGTGGCCAACACGAACGCCCGGCCCGCCGCCGCCGCCTGAGCTGCCTCGTTCAAGACCATCGCCACCTCGGTCATCACCGAGTGTACGCGACGCCCGCCGCCCACTTTGCGCGTCGCCCCACCCTGCCCGAACACTGACGCAACAGGCCGCGGTGGCACCGGCGGACTCACCCGACGGGCCAGTTGCGGCCGACCTCAAACGACGCCCGACCCGATCGCTTACACTTGGCTCGTGAGCGAAGCCCCACCGATGATCGAAGCCTCTGCGGGCGCGCTGATGCGTGCGTTCGCGGTGCTGGAGCGCCTGCAAGCGACCAACGACCTGGCTGAGGTGTTGAACCTGGTCATTAATGCCATGCGCGACGGCCTTCACGCCGAGCGGGCCAGCGTCTTTCAGTTCGACGACAAGACCAGCGAACTGTTCATGAGTCAGGGCCACGGCGCGACCGAGATCCGTTTCCCGATCACCAAGGGCATCGCCGGCGAGGCGGCCCGGACGCGCTCGATCCTGAACATTCCCGATTGCTACGCCGACGGACGCTTCAACCCCGAGGTCGATCGCAAGACCGGCTTCCGCACGCGGAACATGCTCACAATCCCGCTGCTGTCCAGCGGCGGCACGCTCGAGGGCGTCGCGCAGGTGCTCAACAAAGACCCCGACAAGGGCTCGTGCTTTGACACCGGCGATGAGACAGTCGCTCGCATTCTCTCGGTGCAGGCGGCGATCGCGCTCAGGCGCGCCAAGCTGTTGCAGGCCGAGGCCCGAAAGAACAAGATCGAGCACGACCTGTCGATCGCACGCAAGATCCAGCAAGCGGGCTTCCCCAAGCGCCTGCCGCAGATCGACGGTTATGACCTCGCCGCCGTCAGCCAGCCGGCGGAAGAGACCGGGGGCGATGCGTACGACATGTTCCAGCCGGGGATTGATGTTGACGATCTGGAGGCCGGCAAAGCCGCGCCGCTGCTGTTTGCGCTCGGAGACGCGACCGGCCACGGCATCGGCCCGGCCCTGAGCGCCGGTCAGTTTCGCGCCATGTTCCGCATGGGCGCTCGCCTCGATGCCGATCTGCCGCTGATCGCCAGGCAGGTCAACGCGCAGCTCTGCAACGACCTGCCGATGGGCCGCTTCGTGACGGCCTTCATGGGCACGCTCGATCCGCTGGAGCACACCATCCGCTACGTCGCGGCGGGCCAGGCACCGATCATCCTGCTCAAGGCCAATGGCGAGGCCGAGATCCGCGATGCCAGCGCGATGCCGCTGGGCCTGGATGCGGACTTCACGGTTGATGAAGTCGAGCCCTTCCGCCTCGAGCCGGGGGACTCGTTCCTGCTCATCAGCGACGGATTCTTCGAAGCCCTGGACCCGGACCACGATCAGTTCGGCACCGATCGCGTGCTGGACGCCGTGCGCACCTGCGGCACGCGGGCGTCGGCCGGTGCGATGCTCGAAGCGATCGCGGCTTCGATCCGCGTGTTCGTTCGCGGTCGCCCGTTTGACGACGACCAGACCGCGATCATCATCCGGCGACTGCCAAACCCGTGATTCTGTGCCACGCACCGGTCTTCGTGCCACCGACCTTCAGGGTCGGCACAGCGTGAACGCCGCTCGACGACCCGATGCGCGGGTGCCACTCGCCGAGCAGCGAACCTGCGTGTATGCTGGTGCCAATGTCCACCGAGCGCGTCCGTCCGTATCGATATTTCGAGTTTGTCATGGTCGGGTTCGTTGTGGTGCTGCTCTGCTCGAACCTCATCGGCCCCGGCAAGGCCTGCGCGATCGACCTGGGGCTGAAGATCGTCCCCGATTGGTCGAGCGACACGGGCTTCATCCTCACGACGATGCTGGTCTTTGGCGCTGGCAACGTCTTCTTCCCGATCAGTTACATCTTCGGTGACATCCTGACCGAGGTCTATGGCTACGCCAAGACGCGCCGCGTGATCTGGGCGGGCTTCGGCGCGATGATCTTCGCAACGATCATGTCGCAGGTGGTGCTGGCACTCCCGGCCAACCCCGCCGAGCCGTACAACGCGACGATCGTGCCCGCGCTCCAGGTCGTCTTCGGCAACACCGCACGCATCGTGATCGCCTCGATCGTCGCGTTCTGGGTCGGTGATTTCGTCAACAGCTACGTGCTTGCGAGAATGAAGGTGCTCACGAAAGGGCGAATGCTCTGGACTCGCACCATTGGCTCCACGTTCGTCGGCCAGTTCGTGGACAGTGCGCTCTTCTACCCCATCGCGTTCTACGGCGTCTGGGAGACGTCCACGCTCGTCAAGGTCGTCATCTTCAACTGGCTCTTCAAGGTCGGTGTCGAGGTGGTGTTCACGCCGCTGACGTACCTGATTGTGAACTTCCTGAAGCGAGCCGAGAACGAGGACTTCTATGACACGAAGACGAACTTCACGCCGTTCAGCTTGAAGGACTGAGCGGGGAGCCTTCAGCCGTCAGCGTTCAGTCTTCAGCTCGAAGCGGCGAACTGTCAGTTGTGACCAGAGGGCGAACGTGACCGCACCTCGCACTGACACTCGCTCGCCTCACGGCACCCCGATGTCCTCGTTCCAAAGCTCCGGCCTCGCGCCGATGAACGCCCGCATCAGCTCGATGCACCGTGCGTCATCCAGCACCACGACCTCGGCCCCCTCCTGCTTCAGCCAATCCTCGCGCCCCTGGAATGTGCGGTTTTCGCCGATCACTACGCGCTTGCAGCGGTGCAGCACCGTCGCGCCCGTACACATCGCGCACGGGCTCAACGTGCTGGCGAGCGTCAGCGTGTGCCAATCGCGACGCCGCCCGCAGTTGCGGATCGCGGTGATCTCGGCGTGCGCCGTCGGATCACCCTTCTGTACGCGCAGGTTGTGCCCGCGTCCGACGACGTTCCCGCTCGGGTCCACCAGCGCCGAACCGATCGGGATGCCCCCCTCGCGCTGGGATTTCTCGGCCTGTTCAAGGGCCGCGGCGAACGCGATGCGATCAATGTCAATCTGGGTCATCTCCGAGGGTAGTGCCCATAGCGGCGACCCCGAGACGACCGCTGATCGTGCGAAGTTTGTCACAATTCCCTCAATAGGGGATTTATTCCACAAAAATGATTCCCGCACGGGCCCGGGCTTTGGTATCTTCGCTCGCGAGAAATGCGTCGGGCGGGGGTGATTCTTCGGACCACCTCTTTCTGACTTCGCCCCCAGAAAGGATCGAGCCCGATGAGCACGCCCACACCAACCACCTCAGGCGCCGGCCAGCCGTCGGGCGTGAAGATCTGCATCCACTGCAAGCAGGACTGCGCGGGCAAGCCCCGACTCAAGGACGCCAGCGGCGCGTACGCGTGCAAGGCGTGCGCGGAGGCATTCGCCGCGAAGCAGGCGGGCGGGGGTGCGGGCGCGGGGGGACGTGCGAAGGCGGCGCCGAGTGCGCCCGCTTCGACCGGCAGCGGGTTTGATGACGCGCCGCTGTCGTTTGACGCCCCGACGGAGCAGCCGGCGTTCGCCCTGCCGAAATGCCCGGGCTGCTCGCTGCCATTCACCCCCGGCACGCAGATCTGCATGAACTGCGGCTACAACATCGCCAAGGGGCGCGCCAGCAAGACCAGGGTCTCCAAGCAACTCGTCACGGCGGGCGAGGTCACCAGCATGCTCACGACCGCGAACCCGCTCATGTGGGCCATCGGCGGATGTGCCGGCGGGGCGATCGGGGCCGCGATCTGGATCACCATCGTGGTCGCCACCGATCGCGAGATCGGCTGGGTCGCTTGGGGCGTTGGCGCACTTGCGGGCCTGGGCGTCGGCCTGGTTGCTCGCTCACGAGCGGGGATGTTCAGCGGTGTCATGGCGGTCATCATCGCGATCGCGGCGCTGGGAATCGCCAAATACGGGGTCGTGTCGATCGTCGTTGATCGCGCTGTGGCGACGGAGATCAAGGAGATCGAGGGCCTCGTCTTGACGGACGAGATCGCGACCAGCATGGTCGCCGACGAGCTGTGCGCCGCCGAGGAGAGCCGCGGCGTGAAGCTGGCATGGCCTCAGGGATCTTCGGCGGACGATGCGACGACGAAGGAGGAGTATCCCCCCGGCATCTGGGACAAGGCGGCGGCTCAGTGGAAGGCGGCGACGGAGCCGTGGCGAGAGGAGTTCAAGACCGCTCAGATCGCGAAAATGAAAGCCGACATGAACGCGGGGCTCAGCGAGTTCAAGAGCGAGGTGTTCAAGCAAACGTTCAGCCCCTTTGATCTCCTTTGGGCGGCCTTGGCGATCGCGTCGGCCTTTAAGCTCGGGGCGGGCTTCTCATCAGACGATTGAGCGACCCGACGCAGCACCCGCAGGACATCTCCACACTCGACGCGCGTCAATCGCCGCGCGCCACGGCGCGATCAGCGCTCCTGCGCCGGCGCGGCGGGTGCTCCGCCGGCGGGCGCACCGGCGCTGGCCTGCTCCTCCACCGGCTCGACCCAGATCCGATCGCGCACGCCGTCTTGGCGGACATCGATCTTGCGGAGGCGGATGAGTTCGAGCATCGCCAGGAACAGCCCCACCGCTTCGGCCTTCGTGCGTCCCGCGAAGACCTCGCGCAGCTCGATGCCCGGTCGCCCGCCGGCGCTCGCCAGCTCAGCGCCATCGCTCGCAGCGGCGCGAGCGTGGAACATCGCCGCGGCCCGCGTGACGATGTCCATCAGGTCCGCCTGGTGCAGTTCGATCGGCGTCTCGTCATCGGCGACGCGATGCTCACCGACGCGCGAGAAATCCACCGTCGCCATGATCCGGGCGAACGCCTCGACCAGATCGATGATCTCGATCTCCTGCAGCTCCACCGGCTGGTCTTCGTCAATCTCGGCCTGCGGCACCTCGGGCACGCCCGCGGGGGCGGTGGGCAGGCGGGCCTCCCACTCTGAGCGACGTCGTTCCAGCAGCAGCGCCGCGTCGCGGAATCGCTTGTGGGCCATGAGCTGTTGAACCAGGTCCGCGCGTGGGTCAAGCTCCGCGTTTCGGGTCGCGTCCGGCGTGGTGCCGGCCTCGGGCTTCGGTAGCGGCGAGAGCATCCGCGACTTGATCTCCATCAGCGTCGCAGCCATGACGAGGAACTCGCCGGCGGTCTCGATGTCCAGGCGTTGAATCCCCGCCTCGGCCTTGATGGCGGCGAGGTACTGCTCGGTGACTTTGGCCATCGGGATGTCGTGGATATCGACCTCGTTCTTGCGAATGAGGAAGAGCAGCAGGTCCAGCGGGCCGTCGAAGGCTTCCAGGTGTACGCGATGATCCAGGACGGACATTGGGCCTCCGATGGTCGCGAATCTCGAGCAGAGAGGGCAAGGTGTGCCGCGTGGCTTTGGCTTGACGCCGGGCGTTCGCCCGCCAGAGAGTGTACCGTTGTGATCGGGGCCAAACAGCGGCCCCGGGCGATTTGGACACAGCAGGATCAGGGGCCTGTTCGACGACGCGGACGATGGTGCTGACTATGACGCAACCCCCCAACCCCCCCCATTTCCACTCCCCGAAGGCACCCGCGTTGACCCCGCCCGCGGCAGTGAACGGCGCGCCCGCAGGATCAAGCCAGCCCGCGCTCTCGGGGCGCGAGCAGGAGCGCCGCCTCGCCGAGCGGATCATCACCGCCGAGAGCCACGCCGTGGGGCAGCTTGTTGGACACCTGGGCCCGTCGTTTCACGAGGCGATCGACAAGATCATCGCCTGCGCCAGCGCCGGGGGCATTGTGCTCGTCAGCGGGCTGGGCAAGTCCGGGCTCATCGGGGCCAAGATCTCCGCCACGCTGACCTCGCTGGGCATCCCGAGCCACTTCGTCCATCCCACCGAGGCGGCCCACGGCGATCTCGGGTCATTCCGCAAACAGGACATCTGCATCGCGCTGTCGTACAGCGGCGAGACGGAAGAACTCGTCGCGCTCGCAGGGCAGCTTCGACAGGACGACATCTGCGTGATCGCGATCACTGCGGGCGTGCGAGATTCGGGCCTCAGGCACGCCGCGAGCGTGGTGCTGGCGGTGGGCGAGTGCGAGGATGAGTTGTCTCCGGCGCCGATGGCCAGCACGACGGCGCAGCTTGCGCTGGGCGATGCGTTGGCACTGTGCGCCGCGACGCGTCTCCGATTCAGCGATGAGGAGTTTGCACGTCGGCACCCCGGCGGGGCGCTTGGCGCGATGCTGCGGCCGGTCATCGATGCCCTTCGATTCCGCGTGAGCGACGGCTCGCTCACTCCGGTGCCGGACGACGCGAGCGTGAGCGATGCGCTGGCGTCCAGCGAGACCGCGTCGCGCCGCCCGGGCGCTGTCATTCTGGTTGATCGCGCGAACGGCCGCATGACCGGCCTCTTCACCGATGGCGATCTGCGGCGACTGGTGCTGAGGGACCCCGGCGCGCTCAGCCAGCCCATCCGCGATCACATGACGCGCTCGCCGGGCTCATTGCTTCAGGATCAACTCCTGCGCGACGCGGTGCGCATGGTGCGCGAGTTCCGTCGCGATGAGATCCCCGTCGTCGATCGCGAAGGGAAGCCTGTCGGGCTCCTGGATGTCCAGGACCTCATTACCATGAAGCTCGTGCGCGACTGATCACACCGCAACGCCGCTCATCTCCCACCGCCCGCACCACGCGTTGCTTCCCCGCACGCCGAGATTGAATCGAACATGACCGACCCCAAAGACATCACGCTCCTGGCCCTGGACGTTGACGGCGTGCTCACCGACGGCACGATCAACGTCGACGCGGCGGGGAGCGAGTTCAAGAGCTACAACGTCCGCGATGGCTTCGCGCTTCGCCTCTGGGAGAAGATGGGCCTCAGCGCCGCGATCATCACCGGTCGCACGAGCCAGAGCGTGCTGCACCGCATGGCGGACTTGCGCGTGCCGCACGTGATCCAGGGCAGCCGCGACAAGGGCGATTCGCTGGGCGAGCTGTGCCGCGTGGCGCGGGTAACGCCGGAACAGGTCGCGTTTCTGGGTGACGATTGGCCGGACCTCAGCGTGATGCGTCGCGTGGGATATCCGATGGCGGTGGGCGATGCGAGTGAACCCGTGAAGCGACTGGCCCGCTTCACCACCAAGCTCCCCGGCGGGCGCGGCGCGGTTCGCGAGGCCGTCGAACATCTGCTGGAGGCCAAGGGCCTGCTGGACAAAGCCCTCGCGCTGTACGATCGCTAAGCCCATGACGCCCCACCGCACGCCCAACTCTCCGCCCGACACGACGATGCCCCCGCACGCGCGATCAACCCGCGCCTGCGAGCTCGGCGATCACGCGGGTACGAGCGAGCCAGCCATCCTCGCGCTCCAGACCACCTCAACGCTCCGCGCTTCGCGCCGTGCGCTGACATCTCGGCGAGCCAGCGTGCAGCGCACCGGTCTGGTGATCGCCGGTGCCGTCGCCTTGATCGCGATCGGCGTGGTGACGCTCGCGTTCTTGGGCTCGTCGAAGCGATCGGCACCGCCGCCGCTGGTGCCGCGCGTCGGGCCGGGGACATCCGCGGGCGGGGGATCAGGCGCCGCGCCGCTGCCGGCCGGCGGGAGCGAGGGCGTGGGCACCGACGCCGCCACCGTTGGGGCGATCAATCGCGCCCGCGTGCAGTTTGTGGACAAGAACGACCCGACGCGCCTCGCCGGCGTCTTGCGGTGGACAACGCTGGATCCGCTGCCGGGCGGTCGCGCGAACGTCACCGAGCCGCGCGGACTCATCTACCTGCGCGACGGGCGCGTGATCTCCGTCCGCGCCGAGCGCGGCACCATCCTCCGCCCCGCGCGCAGCGAAGAGCCCGAATCCGGCACCTTCGAGGGCAAGGTCCGCGTTGAGCTCTTTGAGCCCACCACGCGTGGCCAGCCCGCCGATGTCGAGGCCCCGCCGGCGCTCACGCTGGAAACGCAGTCGCTCCGCTTTGATCGCTCGCTCTACGAGGCCTCCACCGGCGATCGCTGGTCCATGGTCTCCGATCGCATCCGCGCCAGCGGGCGCGGCATCCGCCTCGTCGGCAACGACGTCAACCAGCGCCTGGAGCTCGGCGAGTTTGATCGTGTTGACGAGGTCGTCATCTCGCCCCGCGCAAAGAAGACGACGGTCGCCGCGACGAGCGCGACGCCGGCGCCAGCGCCGATCGCTGCGCCGGTAGCGAGCGATGCGAAAGAGACTGACCCGCAAGCACTGGTGCAGACGCTCTATCGAGCCCAGGCCGAAGGCGGCGTGACGGTGGCCGCGGGCGCTCGCCGCCTGCGGGGCGAGCTTGCGGAGGTGTGGGTGCGGCTGGTCGGGAACCAACTGCCCGATGGCGCGCTGGGCGTGAACGAAGGCCTTGAGACAAGCGGGAGCGCCGAGCGCGCCGCGACCGACGGCACCGCCGGCACAACGGGGACAAGCCCCGGCGGCGGATCGCCGAGCGGTGATCCTCGCGATGAAGAAATCCGCCTGACGTGGACGGGCCGGATGGTGATTCGCCCGCTGGAGATCGCGCCGCCGGCGCTGGAGTCTGATGACGCCGCGATTCGCATCAGCTCGCCGGCATCGGCCATGAGTGGCGCGCCGATGGACGGCACGTCGGCATCGCCCCGGGCCGACGGCACGGTGGAGTTCTCCGATCGTCGCGCCGGTATCAGCGGCGTAGCTGGCTCGCTGGTCTATGGCGCGACCTCTCGCAATCTCAATCTTGTCGGCTCGCGTCAAGCGAACTTCCGCGTGACCAGTGGCGAGCGAGCCGTACTGATCGGCGAGTCGCTCCGAGTGAACCTCGGCTCGGGCGTTGCGCAGCTTCGCGGGCCCGGCGAGGTGCAGGAGCGCGCGGCGGGCGAGGGGTTCACACCAGGGGCGGACGCCGCGAAGCGGCTCATCTCGTGGACCGATCAGGCGGACCTGGAGTTTTTCACACGCGGGCCGTGGATGACCGGCGAACTTCGGCGCGCCGCGGCCCAAGGCTCTGTACTGGCCAAGGACTCGCGATCCGCACTCAACGCCGACTTCCTGGAAGCGACCTTCACACGCACATCGCCCGAGACGCCGACGTTCCTGAGCAAGGTCAGCGCCTCGGGCAACGCGACCGCACGCACGACGGACACACGCCCGGGGGCCGTGGTCTCTCGCGTCAGCGCCAGTTCGCTCTCGCTCGGCTTCACACCGCCAAAGGCCGGCGAGTCCGAGGCGATTCCCTCGATCGCGATCGCGCGGGGAGATGTGCAGGCCCAGCGCGCCGGCTCGCGCCTGATGGCCGACTCACTCGAAGCGACGCTCGAGCCCGACGCACGCGGCCAGATCCGCGCCGCGAGTGTCAACGCCGGCGGCAACGTTCGATACCTCGACGACCGCGGCATCGAGGCGCTGTCTGATCGCCTCACCGCCGACCCCGTCGCCGAGAAAGCGACACTCATCGCCGATCTGCCCGAGGGCGTCCGCATCTCGCAGCGCGGGGCGGTGATCAGCGCTCGCCAGGTGTCGCTCGATGCGCCCGCTCGCCAACTCAGCGCCTTCGGCCCGGGCCGGCTCACCTTTCAGCGTTCGACGGCGGGCCAATCCGCGCTCGTCGGCGCGGGCGATGCGACGCTGAACACGACGTGGACGAGCTGGATGACGCTGAGCGACAAGACCAACAACGCCGAGTTCGTCGGCGATGTGCGGACGACCTGGATCGGCGCAAACGCAGCCAGCACCCCGGGCCAGAGCGCCGGCGCTCAACAGATCGAGCGCATCGCCGCGGATCGGCTCGACCTGCGTTTCACACAGGACGAGATTCCCGTCAGCGGCGCCGCCAGCAGCGCGAACGCACAGCCCGAGACGCGCCGCCAGATCTCCCGCGCCACTGCCAGCGGACGCAGCCTGCAAGAGCAAGGCGGCGCTCGCGCGCAGATCGAGAGCCTGCGCATCGACCCCGTCACCGGCGCGCGACGCCTGATCTTCCTCGAGGGCGATCGCATCATCGCCAGCGAGACCGACTCGACGCTCAGCGTCCCCGGACCCGGGCGGCTCCTGGTCGACGAGCGCCCCGCCGGCGCGACCGATCCCGGCCCCGATGCAAGCACGCCCGGCGCCACCTCGCCCGCCAACGGTGCCGGTGCCACGGCATCGCTGTTCGGCGGCACGCAGCGGCGCTCGGGCTCGTCGCTGTTCTCGTGGACGGAACAACTGACCATGAGCCGCGCAACCGGCGAGGCCGAGCTCAGCGGCGGCGTGCGGCTCATTCACCGACCGATGGACCAGTCAGCGGGCCTCCTGACGCTCGAGAGCGACAAGCTCGCGGCCCGCGTGGACTTCCCATCCACCGGCCAGGGCTCACCATCGCGCCCCGGCGCGACCGGCCCGGACGCTCGCCTCATCAACGCGACGGCGCGCGGCAGCGTCGTGGCCCAGGGCGAGGGCCAGAAGCGCGTTCTGGCGGAGCTGATGACGTACGACGCGATCAATCGCACGATCACCGCCGAGGGCGGCGATCTGACGCGAGTCACGCTGGTCGATCCGGCGCGAGCGTCGCCGGTGGGTGCGAGCAAGATTGTGTGGAATCTCGTGACCGATCGCGTGGATATCACGCGGCCGACGCCGCTGACTGTGCCGCGATAGGCGGAAACGACAGCGTCCACGGATCGTGGCTTCGGAGAGGGTCGTTGATGTCGAATGGGCGGGGGCTCGACCCGCCTCAGAGAGGCGGGCCACCCAAGACGCGGGCCACCAAGAAGACTCAGCACATCGCGGCGAACGAAAGAAGGAACAGAAGGGCGAGTCGCTGACGATTGACCGAGAGTGCAAGGAGCGTGTTCATGTCTTTTCTCCAGTTGTCTGACGCCCGGATGCTGCGGCGACACTGAAAGAGAAACAACCCGCGTGCCCGAGCCACGCCGCGGGCTCGACCACCTCAGCATACCTCCGAGAACCCATCGCGGCACGCGATTTTCGCACGATTTCCGGCCTTCAAACGCCCCCGCGCTCTCGCAGCGTCCGAGAACGGCTGATACGCTCGGGGTGCTCGTGAATCACCCCGTTGCCGGGCCGCCACACCATGTTGACCTCACGCTACGACGCGCCGCACGCACAGCCCGAGAACTCCCGAACATCGAAGCGTTGGGCCGCTCCGCGGCGTTGCGCACGCACGGTCGCGATCGCCATCGCCCTCGGCTCGGCCCCGCTCATCGTGAGCGCCGCGCCCCAGACGAAGCCCCCGGCCGGCGCGATGCCGCCGGCCACGGCGCCCGCGCCCGGCGGCATCCTGTTACCGGGCCCGGGGACATCATCGCCCAGCCGCGCGCCAGCGCCCGGCGCCGGGGGAACGACCGTGAGTTCGCTCGCGCCGCCGAGCGCCGCGCTGGCGATGGACGCATTCACCGTCGTCCGCAGTTGGGTGAACGCCGGCGGCGTCAAGCCCGCCGCGGGGACCGATGGCAGCGCCGTCGTGCCCGGACCGGCGGCGAAGGTGCCGCCGCGAGTTCACGGAGCGATCGTCGAGCTGCGGCTCGGCCCGCGCGTCGTCGGCCGGGCGGAGGTCATCAGCGAGCTGGATCAGAGCGACAGCGCCACCACGCTCGCGCGCGCGACCGAGCAGGCGCTGCGGCAGGCGGCGCGCACCATCCGGCTGGAGGATCCCGACGACGCGAAGCTCGGAGCACTGGGCCAGACGCTGGCGCTGAGTGTCGAGATCGCCGGCCCGCTGACGCCGCTGGAGATCGACACGGGCGCGGACCTTGACGCGACGCTCTCGCCGGGCGTGATGGGCATCGCCCTCAGCGTGCCGGGCGCACCGGCGCGGGCGATGTTCCCGAGCCGGATGCTCGCGCAGGGAGAGCGTGCGCCGCAGGCGATGCTGACGCTCACGCCGCTGGTGACGGGCGACCCGGCCAGCGCGCTGCTTGAGCCGCGGACGCTGCGCCAGGAGCGGAAGGTCACGCTCTACTTGTTCCGCGCGCTTCACGTCGCGCAGCCGCGCGCCGATCTGCCGGGCGTGTTCCTGCATCGCGGCCAGCGGCTGATCGATCAGCGAGATCTGGACTCGCGGGCCGAGCTTCTGGAGTTTCTCGCTCGCGCCGGCGAATGGCTGAACACCCACGCCAGCGCGACCAACTCCACCGCGTCCAGCGAGGCCCTCGCAGCGCTCGCCCTCGTGCGCGCCGGCTCGCTGATGCCCGGGCCCAATCGCTGGGGCACCGACGCGATCGCCCGGCTCGTGCAGCGCGTGCCCGCACGCGAGGTCGGCCGCTCGGCGTCCCTCGCCGCGATCACACGGATGGCGCTGCTGGACTACCGCCCGCCCAAACCCCC
>JALHNK010000048.1 GCA_022843565.1 Phycisphaerales bacterium | reverse complement strand
ATCTTCTGCGATCCTGCGGTCGAGCGGTACTGGATGAGCGGCGCCGATGGCCACGCCAAGGGTGTCGACCTTTACGTCGGCGGCGTAGAGCACGCGGTGCTGCACCTGCTCTACGCGCGGTTCTGGCACAAGATGCTCTTTGACCTCGGCTACGTCTCGACGCGCGAGCCGTTCGCCAAGCTCTTCAACCAGGGCTATATCCAGGGCTTCGCGTTCAAGGACGCGCGCGGCGTCTACGTCGATGCCTTCAACGTCCGCCTGCCCGACGGCTCGCTCGCGTTCGAGAATCAGGACAAGGACGGGCCGTTTACGTATGAGGGCCAGTCGGTCACGCGCGAGTACGGCAAGATGGGCAAGAGCCTGAAGAACGCCGTCGCGCCGGATTACGTCTGCGACGAGTACGGCTGCGACACGCTGCGAATCTACGAAATGTCCATGGGCCCGCTCGAAGCGAGCAAGCCCTGGAACACGCGCGACATCGCCGGGGCGTATCGGTTCTTGCAGCGCTTGTGGCGCAACCTGATCGACGAGCAGACGGGCGTCGCACGCGTGAGCGAGGACGCGGCGCCGATGGATCTGCGCCGGGCGCTGCACAAGACCGTCAAGGGCGTGCGCCATGACATGGTGAGCATGGGTTTCAATACCAGCGTTGCGAAGCTCATTGAGTTCAACAACCTGCTCACGAAGTTCTGCCAGGGCGGGAGCGTTGCGGGAGCGCCGGCGGCCGCGGGCGGGGCCAACACCGCCAGCGTTCCGGTGCCGCGAGAGGTGGCCGAGGCCTTGACACTCATGCTGGCCCCACTTGCGCCGCACGCGGCGGAGGAACTCTGGAAGCGTCTGGGCCACACAAACACGCTGGCTCACGAGCCGTTCCCCGCGTTCGACGAGGCGCTCGTCGTCGACGATCAGATCGAGATCCCGGTGCAGGTGCAGGGCAAGGTCCGCGGGCGCGTCATGGTCCCGGCGAACGCCGACGCCAAGACCATCGAAGCCGCGGCGATGGCGGACGAAAAGGTCCGCGCGAGCCTGGAGGGCAAGGTGATCAAGAAGGTGATCGTCGTGCCGGGGAAGATGGTGAATGTGGTGGTGTGAGCGCGTCGCGTTTTCCGGGGCTGGGAGAGGCAACGGAGCACGCAGAGGACGCGGGGATTGCAGAGGAACGCAGAGAGATGCAAGAAGCCGCGAAGTCGCGGATCAGAACATCATCAGCCCGATCGCTCCGTCTTCTGGACTTTGCCTTTCTCTGCGTGTCTCTGCCCGCGCCGCGTCCTCTGCGTACTCCGCTTTTTTGGGCGCTCGCATCGGCTCACCAAGCTGCGCTGGCAACTCTCGCTCTCACGTCCCGCGCTTGGTCCCCCAGATGTCCACGTGAAGTCGCGTGCAGTAGTGCCAGCGCCGCGCGATGCACTCGCGGGCGAGCCATTGCATGAGCTTGCGCGTCGGCGGCGTGGTGCCCTCGGGCATGAGCAGGATGTCCGTTGGCTGCCAGTTCTTGAGTTTCGCCAGAAGCGATTCGATCTCGATGAGGTCGGGCTCGCCGCAGACCACGAACTTGAGTTGCCGGTGCGCGTGCGCGTCGATCAGGCGCTGCAGCGCGTCGGTGTTCACGCGCCGTTGCTCGTGCCTGCCGTCGATCCCCGCCCACTCGGCGCTGATGCCACTGGCCTGCGCATCAGCTTCGCTCGGTGTGCTGCTGGCGAGCTTCGGGCTGATCGACATCAGGTCGGCGTGGACATTCTGGAACACCGTGCCCGCGGTCTCGATGGTCACCTTCATGCCCGCGTCGCAGAGTGATCGAGTCAGCGCGCCGAGCTGCGGGAAGATCATCGGTTCGCCGCCGGTGACCACCGCGTGGTCGACGCCGCTCTGGCGGGCTTCGCTGATGAGATCCGCCATGAGCCGCGGCGTGCTCTCGGGCTTCCAACTGGAGTAAGGCGTGTCGCACCAGCGGCAGCGCAGATTGCACCCGGCCAGCCGGACGAACCACGACGGCACACCCGTCCACTTCCCCTCGCCCTGGATCGAGACGAATGTCTCGGTGATCGGCAAAGTCTGCTCTGGCCCCGGCGGCCCCGCGCCGCCGCCTCCAGCCGTCTGCACCGCCTCCACCCGCGGCTCAAAGCCACCCGTGCCTGTCGGTTGATCCCCGAAGCGGTGATTCGGGCCTGGCGACGGGTCGCCGTCGCGCGTCGGGATCACCGGAAGCGAAGCCATGAGACGCAGTGTATTCCCTATGTCGCGAGGGGTGATTTGAGATGAAGGTGAAGTTGTGGCGGAATGTGAAGCCGTGGGCGGTGTCTTCGGTATATCAGGCTGAGCGGCGCACGCGAACGGCGCGGGTGAATGCGGTCCGGGCTGGAGTCTGTCTCGACGGTCAGGATTCTGACATACTGCGATGATCGTGCCGAAGCGACCCAAAGTCGGACAGCCTGTCTTCGCCTGCGTACTGGTGGCGCTGTCGCTTGCGCTGGCGGGCTGCGGCGATTCGCGCGATGAGAGCGTTGAGCACGCGCCAAGCACGCAACGGGCGATCGCCGGCGCGTGGACGATCTGCACGCCGGGCGATCGGCCGGGTCAGTTGTTCACGCCGCGCTGCGTGGTGAGTGATGAGGGAACGATCTGGGTTGTCGATCGTACCGCGCGAATCCAGCAGCTTGATCCGGCGACGGGCGAGTGCCTGCAGTGGTTCCGAATGCCCGAGCACGAGCTGGGAAAGCCGACCGGGATCGCGATCGGTCCGGCCCCGGGCGAGGCCCGCGGGCAGCGAGCGATCTATGTCGCCGACACGCACTATCACCGGGTGATGATCTACGCCTTACCGCCGACGCCGCAACGGGCCTCGGAGCCGGTTGCGGAGCGGGCTCCGCTCGTGGCGATCACCCCGACGCTGCTGGGAACGGTCGGTTCGTACGGCGACGGGCCCTCGCAGTTCATCTACCCGTGCGCGGTCGCGATCCTCGCCACGCCTGACGGGCAAAGCGTCGAGCGGATCTACGTCGGCGAGTTTGGCGGCAACGACCGCATTCAGATGTTCGATCGCTCGCTGAAGCTCGTGGGCTCGATCGGCACTTCTGGCGATGGCACCAGCGCCGACCCGACGCGGATCGAGCTGAGCCGGCCGCAGTCGCTGGCCATCCACCTGAAGCGCCAATCGCTGTTTGTCGCCGACTCGATCAACCACCGCCTCGGCGAGTTCGCCTTCGACGGCACGCTCAAGCGGTGGATCGGCACCGCGGGGGTGGAGGGCAACGGCCCCGGACAGTTTCGCCACCCGCGCTCGGTCGTCGTGATGCCGGACTCGTCGCTGCTGGTGGTCGAGTTCGGCAACAACCGCGTGCAACGCATCGATGCCGAGAGCGGCCGCTCGCTGGGCGTCTGGGGCAAGGCCGGCGGGCGCGTGGGCGAGCTGGCCGAGCCCTGGTCCGTCGCGGTCTTGGACCAGAGGGCGTATGTCGCCGAGGCTCGAAACAACCGGATCACGGTCTTTGAGATTGAATGAAACACACAATCGCTTTGTAAAGTAGGGTGTCGATTTCGTCCGCCATCCTGCGCTCGGGCGGCCAACGATCAAAGTCCTCGCGTCGTAAGTTTGGAGCTCGCCCCGCCCGTCCGTCGTAGTGCTGAAGACCTCATGCTGACCGTCGGATCACACTTTGGGCAGATGCTGCTTGTGCCGGGAGTTGCGCCGGTGGTCTTCAACCGGCCGCAGTGGCTGCTGCTGCTCATCCCGGTGACGATCATCCTGATCTGGATCGGACGCAAGAGCCTGTCGGGCATGGGCACGAAGCTGCGCCGGGTGGCGCTAGCGACCCGCATCCTCGTCGCGGCGGCGCTGCTGGCCGCGGTCGCTGAGCCGCAGTGGACCAAGGAGTCCGAAGCGGTCGCGGTGACCGCGGTGGTCGATGTTTCGCGATCCCAGCCGGTGGACACGATCACCCGCACGCGCGAGTTCCTGGCCAAGGCCTCCGGCGAGGCACGCTCGGTCGATCTGGTTGGCATGGTCACCGCCGGGCGCGAGGCGTACGTCCAGCAGCTCCCGCGCAGCGTGCGGTCCAGCGAATCGCTCGAAGCCACGGACATCGGCGCGACCGACGGCACGAACCTCGAAGCCGCCGTTCGGATCGCGCTGGCCTCCATGCCGCCCGGCGCCGCCAATCGCCTGCTCCTGGTCAGCGATGGCAACGAAAACGTTGGCAGCGTGATGCAAGCGGCCAAGGCCGCCAAGGCCGCGGGCGTTCCGATCGACGTGCTGCCGATCCGCTACACGAACAACGCCGAGGTGCTCGTCGAGCGGTTGATCGCGCCGAGCGTGTCGCGTCAGGGCGAGAACGCTCGCCTGCGCGCGGTGTTGACGGCGACCCGCGCTGCACGCGGCTTTCTGACGATCCTGATGAACGGCGAGGCGATCGACCTGAATGGCGACGGCCAGGGCGTGGCCAAGGCGGTTGAGCTTGAAGCGGGCGTGAACGTTCAGGAGGCGTTGGTGCGCTTGCCGCGCGCGACGGGGCCGGTGCGGTTCGAGGCGGTCTTCGAGGCCTCGCCGAGCGCCGACGGCAAAGCGGGCGACACGCTGACGGAGAACAACCGCGCGATCAGCGTCACGTTCGTCAGCGGCGCCGGACGCGTCTTGGTGCTCACCAACAAGCCCGATGAGGCGAGCCAGCTCGTCAACGCCCTGCGTGAGTCCAAGATCGAAACGGAGATGCGATCGACCACCGAGGGTCCGCCCTCGCTGGCGGAGCTCGGCTCGTACGAGTGCGTCGTGCTAGTGAACACCGAGCGGTTCGACTTTACCGAGCGGCAGCAGGAAGAGCTCAAGAGCTACATCAACGACCTGGGCGGCGGACTGATCATGGTCGGCGGCGATCAGAGCTTCGGTGCCGGCGGCTGGATCGGTTCATCGCTGGCCGAGGCGCTGCCGATCAAGCTGGACCCGCCGCAGAAGCGCGAGATGCCGCGTGGAGCGCTCGTGCTTGTCATGCACTCGTGCGAGATGCCCAACGGCAACTTCTGGGGGCGTCGGACGGGCGAGGCGGCGATCAACTCGCTCTCGGCCAAGGACATGATCGGGATCATCGAGTACAACTGGCAGGGCGGGGACAACTGGATCCATCCGCTTGCGGTGCTGGGTGACAAGGCCGCGGCGTTGCGGTCCATCAACAGCCTCACCTACGGCGATGCGCCCTCGTTCGACACGATGCTGACCGACGCGTACAACGGCCTCAAGACCGCCGCGGCGGGGCAGAAGCACATCATCATCATCAGCGACGGCGACCCGCAGCAGAACGACCAGAACCTCATCAACAACATCATCGCGGCGAAGATCAGCATCTCCACTGTCGCGGTCTTCCCGCACACCTACGGCAACGCCTCGGCGGATCTGAATCGCATGAGGAAGATCGCCAATCAGACCGGCGGCCGCTACTACGAGATCACCAACGCCACCGGCGGCCTCAACAACCTGCCGGAGATCTTCATCAAGGAAGCCCGCACGATCAAACGCTCGCTCATTCAAGAGAGCGAGCCCTTCAGCCCCACGCTCGCCTATATGAGCGAAGCCATGCGCGGCATCGGCACGCCCGTGCCCCCCATCACCGGCTATGTCGTCGGCGCTGATCGCGAAGGCCTCTCGCAAGTCGTCCTGCGTGGCAAAGAGAACGACCCGATCCTCGCGCAGTGGCAATACGGCCTCGGGCGTGTCGTCACGTACACCAGCGACGCGACGGGCAAGTGGTCCAAGGCCTGGGTCGCTTGGCCGCAGTATCGCGCCTTCTGGGAGCAGCACGTGCGCTGGGCCATGCGCCCGGTCGGCAGCCCCAACATCCGCGTGGTCACCGAGGATCGAGGCGAGATGACGGCCGTGGTCGTCGAAGCGCTTGATGAGCAGGGCGAGCGGCTCAACTTCCTTCGCTGGCAGGGTCGCGTGGTCAAGCCCGACCTCACCAGCGGCGGTGTTGACCTTCGACAGGTCGCCCCCGGTCGCTACGAAGCGCTCGTGCCCACCGCCCAGAGCGGCGCATACACGCTCAACATGGGCTATCAATCAAACGTGGACGGCAAGTCCGTCCGCGGCTCCGTGCAAGCCGCGATAACGCGTCCGTTCAGCGATGAGTTCCGCTCGCTGAGCGACAATGAGGCGCTGCTGAAGCAAGTGGCCGAGGAGACCGGCGGCACGGTCATGACGTTCGACGATGCGACGAAGGCCGAACGCTCGCCCTGGCGGCGCGTCGGCGTGATCATGCCCGTGAGCCTGCAGCCGATCTTCCTCACCGTCGCGATGATCGCGCTGGGGATGCTGCTGGTGGATGTCGCGATCCGACGCGTGCGGATCGATGTCAAGGCGATGTGGAATGGTGCGGTGGGGATGCTCACGCCCAAGGCCCGCGTCAAAGCCGGCGAGCAGATCGACGGCCTGCGCGCGGCTCGCGACAAGGCTCGCGGGCGCATCGATGCCCAGGGCGGACGCAGCGAGCCGGCGATGCCGCTGGCGAACCCGGCGGACGCGGCGTCTCTGGCCCAGCGTGCCTCCGGCTTCGCATCGGCAAAGTTCGACGCCAGTGCCGCGGACATCGCGGCGGCCAAGGGCCAATCAATCATCGACGCGCCACGCGCCGACGAACCGCGACGCGCGGCCCCGACTGCACCGGAAGCAAAGGCGGAGGACGAGGGCATGTCGCGATTGCTGAAGGCCAAGAAGCGGGCGCAGGAGGATCGGGGGGAGTAGGGGATTCATGTACACGGAGAAGACGGAGTAGCACGGAGGAACGCGGAGTTCCGAACTGCTAGGGTGCGAATGAAGCGGTGAATCAGTTCGCGGCCAGACGACTTCCAGGGATGCTTGTGGGCGAAGAGTTCGCGGATCGTGAGTGGAGTACTTCGATGGCTCATCTGATCGATGACGGCAGTCAGATCGCCATGCCCGGAGCATGGCAGCAGTTGACGGGAACGATCATCGCCGCCGCGATCGAGGTGCATTCTGCGCTCGGGCCGGGCCTGCCCGAAAGGCTTTACGAGGAAGCAATGGAGATCGAACTGTCGGCCCGTCGCATTCCGATTCAACGGCAGAAGGCCGTACAACTGTCGTTTAGGGGGCAGTCACTTTCACCGATGGTGTTGGATCTCGTTGTAGCGGAACTGGTCCTCATCGAACTCAAGGCCGTCGAAGTCGTCCACCCGGCGCACCGGGCACAGTTGGTCGCATACATGCGGGCTTCCAAGCACCCGCTCGGCCTGCTCTTGAACTTCAACGTCCCCCGACTGAAAGACGGCCTGTTTCGCCGCATCAATCCCGACTCCCCGCTCTTCTCAACCTCGGAGGTCTTCCCTCCGCGTTCCTCAGTGTCCTCCGTGTACAAGTCTTGATTCTGGAGCCTGACCCATGTCCGTCGCCGCTGATATCAACACACCCGCCGAAGTGAAAGCCCGTTGCGAGGAGTTCCGCAAGACGTTCAAGTCGCTCAGCGACGAGATCGGCAAGGTCGTCGTCGGCCATCGACCGGTGGTCGAGGGCGTGCTGACGGCGCTGTTCGCTGGTGGCAACGTCCTGCTCGAGGGCGTCCCCGGCCTCGGCAAGACCTTGCTCGTCCGCACACTGGCGCAGACGCTCAGCCTGCCCTTCAGCCGCATCCAGTTCACGCCCGACCTCATGCCTGCCGACGTCATCGGCACCAACATCGTCACCGAAGACCCGCAGACCGGCCGGCGCGGCTTCCAGTTCCAGCGCGGCCCGATCTTCGCCCAGATCGTCCTGGCCGACGAAATCAACCGCGCCACGCCCAAGACCCAGTCGGCGCTCCTTGAGGCCATGCAGGAACGCAGCATCACCAGCGGCGGCACCACCTACAAACTCGACGCCCCCTTCCTCGTCCTGGCCACACAGAACCCCATCGAGCAAGAGGGCACCTACCCGCTCCCCGAAGCACAGCTCGACCGCTTCCTGCTCAAGATCGTCGTGGGCTACTCGCAGCTCGACGAGCTCATGACGATCCTCGATCGCACGACCGCCGGGCACAACCCGGAGGTCTCCAAGGTCATGGACGCGCCGGCGATCCTCGCGGCTCAGCAGCTCGTGCGCGAGACCTTCGTCGCGCCGCACGTCAAACAGTTCGCCGCGAGGCTCGCAATGAGCACGCACCCCGGCGGCCGCTTCGCGCCCGAGATCACCAACAAGTACGTCCGCTGCGGCAGCTCCCCCCGCGGCGCCCAGGCCCTCATGCTCGCCGGCAAAGTCCGCGCCCTCATCGACGGCCGCTACCACGTGGGCAACGCGGACATCAAGGCCGTGGCGCAGGACTGCTTGCGGCACCGCCTCATCCTCAACTTCGAGGCCGAGGCGGATCGGGTGAGCGCCGAGGACATCGTGAAGAAGCTGGTGGAGACCACGTCGACGGAGCCGGTGGCGGTGTGATCAGGAGTCGCCCCGAGCCCAGATCGCGGAGGAACGGAGAGGAGCGGAGAGGTTGATTGCATGTCGATACACCATCGCGACATTCCGGACTGGTTGAACGAGTTGACCGAGCGGGTGATCGCCTCGGCGATGGAGGTTCATACTGCGCTTGGGCCGGGTCTGCTCGAGCGGTTGTACGAGGATGCGCTCACGCTTGAGTTCCAAGGCAGCAACATCCCGTTTGCACGCCAGCACTGCGTCAAAGTCGCGTACAAGGGCACACCGATCGGCGAGCAGATCCTTGATCTCGTTGTTGGCGGGCTCATCGTGGTTGAGTTGAAGTCCGTCGAAGCCGTCCACGAGATTCACCTTCGCCAACTCGTCAGTTACATGCGCTCAGGCCGCATGCCAGTCGGCCTGATTCTGAACTTCAACATGGTCCAGCTCAAATCAGGCATCCACCGCCGAGTCCTCACCCAGTTTCTTCCCCCCACACCTCCGGCACAACTCATCGGTCAATCGAACTCGCAACAACCTCTCCGCTCCTCTCCGCAACCTCCGCGATCCTGACCTCCCATCAAGCACCAGAACAATGCAACGCCTCGAATCCCCAACCCGTCCCACCAAGCTCGAAGAGCTCCTGGACCCGCGCCTCGTCGCGCGATTGTCGCAGCTTGACATCACCTCGCGCAAGATCCTCGCCGGCAAGCTCAAGGGCGAGCGGCGATCAAAGCGGCGAGGCGAGTCTGTCGAGTTTGCCGATCACCGCCAGTACGTCGCCGGCGACGATCTGCGTCATATCGATTGGAACATCTTCGGTCGCCTCGATCGTCTGTTCCTCAAGCTCTTCCTCGAAGAAGAAGACCTCTCGCTGCACATCGTGATCGACTGCTCCGCCTCGCTGGACTGCGGAAACCCGAGCAAGTTCCTGCTCTGTCAGAAGCTCGCGTGCGCGCTGGGCTATGTCTCGCTGGCCAATCTGCATCGCCTCACCGTCTCAACGATCGGCGGGCTTGACGCCGAGGGCACGCCGATGATCTCCAGCGCGATCCGCGATCTCCGCGGGCGTCGTCGCCTGCCTGATCTGGTCCGCTTCCTCACCACCCTCCGCCCCGGCGGCGGCGCGCCCTTCACCGAAGCCTGCAAACGCATCAGCGTCACTCGCCGCGGCAAGGGCGTCATGCTCGTCGTCAGTGACTACCTCATCAAAGAGGGCTACGACGACGGCCTGCGCATGCTCCTGGGCGGCGGCTACGACCTCTTCGCCATCCAAGTCCTGGCGCCGCAGGAACTCGAGCCGGATATCGGCGGCGATCTCCGCCTCAAAGACACCGAAGACGCAGACCTCGCCGAAGTCACCATCACCGCCCCGCTCCTGAAAAAATACAAAGAGACCCTCGCGGCGTACTGCGCACGCCTCCGCGAGTTCTGCGCCCGGCGCGAGATCACCCTCCAGACCGTCCCCAGCAGCACACCCGTCGACGTGCTCGTGCTGGACTACCTGCGCAGAAGGGGGATGCTGGCATGAACGGGAAGAAGTGGCAAAGTGGCAGAGTGGCAGACTGGCAAAGTGACGCTCGAGGCGTCGCCGGCTCGCTCGTTGACCTTCCTTCTCATGTTCACATTCACGTTCTTCCAATGCCACTCTGCCCCCCTGCCACTTTGCCACTGCTCCGCTCAGGAGTGCGCCCATGACCTTCCTCACCTGGCAGACAGCCGCGGTGGCCGGCGCGATCGCGATCCCTTCGCTGGTGATCCTGTACTTCCTGAAGCTCCGGCGCCGCGACATGGAGATCAGCTCGACGCTGCTCTGGCGCAAAGCGATCGAAGATCTCCAGGCCAATGCGCCGTTCCAGCGCCTGCGTAACAACATCCTGCTCATCCTCCAGCTCCTGGCCCTCTGCGCCGGCCTGTTCGCCTTGGCACAGCCGCAGTTCAACGCCACCATGCTCAGCGGCCAGCGCCACATCATCATGATCGACCGCTCGGCGTCGATGCGATCCACCGACGGCGCACCGGTGTCCTCGCCAGAGATCTCGCGCCTTCAGGACGCCAAGAACAAGGCTCTGGCCCTGGTCAACTCGCTGGCCGAGCCCGGTTTCTTCGGCTCCGATGGCGATCAGGCGATGGTCATCGCCTTCGACACCCAGTCTGACATCCTCCAGCCCTTCACCAACAACAAGACCGAGCTCCGCCGCGCGATCGAGGGCATCACGCCCACCGACGCCCGCACCACCTTCGCCGACGCCTTCAAGCTCGCCAAGGCCCACCTCCCCAAGC
The DNA here is from genome assembly GCA_022843565.1 of Phycisphaerales bacterium. Classification (GTDB taxonomy): domain Bacteria; phylum Planctomycetota; class Phycisphaerae; order Phycisphaerales; family UBA1924; genus JACVCS01. Next base: position 11,861 of record JALHNK010000048.1, on the reverse strand, counting down.
GCCTTCACCTTGACGACAAGGGCGACGGCGTCAAGCGCCAAGACGAGCAGTACGACGGAAGCGTCGCCATCCAGCTCTACTCCGACGGGCGTCTGCCCGACCTCGATCAGGTCCGGCTCCAGAACGACATCACCCAGCGCGACGAGCTGACGTATCACGTCATCGGCGACAAGGACTCATGGAACATCGGCATCGTCTCGATGCGCGCCGATCGCGACTTTGACGACGCCTCAAAGGCCACCGTCTTCGTCTCGCTCCAGAGCAGTTCCACCAAGCCGCGAGCCGTGGATGTGCAGCTTTCTGTCGAGGGCAACGTCGTCGGTGTACAGCGCGTTGAGATCGCCGCCGCGGCACGCTCCAAGGTCGCCATCAAGCTCGAGAGCGCCACCGTCGAAGAAGATGTCATCACCCCCGAAACCCGCGGCGTCATCTTCCAGATCCAGCGCGCCGAGGGCGCGATCGTCACCGCTCGCATCATCCCCGACAAGCCCGCGCCCAACGAGCGTGGCGACGTGCTCGCCACCGACGATATCGGCTACCTCTCGCTCCCCCCGGCGCGCCGCCTCGCGGTCGCCGCGATCACCGACGGCAACCTGTGGCTCCGCCTGAGCCTTGAAGGCATGCGCCTGGCCCGTCCGGCGCAGTTCATGTCGACCAGCGAGGGCCAAGCGTTCCTTGGCTCGAAAGAAGCCGAGGAGTTTGACGTCATCGTGCTCGATCGCTGGATCCCCACGATCACCGACGACAAGGGCGCTTCTTCGCCGGGCCTGCCCCCGGGCCGCTTCCTGGTCTTCGGTGCCACGCCCCCGCCGCCGTTCGGCCTGGACGACCTCGGCCCCGGCAAGCAAGGCGTCGCGCTGTCTTGGAAGCGCGATCATCCCGTCATGCGCGGCGTGCAGATGGAAGATCTCTCCTTCACCGACTCTCGCGCCATGGCCATCGCCCGCTCGTCCCCCGTCGTCTCGCTCGCCGAGGGGCCCAGCGGCCCGATCATCGCTGAGTCGTCGGATCTCACACGGCGTGCGATCTACGTCACCTTCAACCCCCTGGCCAGCAACTGGCCCTTGAAGACCTCGTCGCTGGTCTTCCTGGCCAAGTCGCTCGATTACCTCGGGCGCGACGCGATGGACACGCAGTCACTCACCGCCCAGCCCGGCTCAACGCTCACGCAACGCCTGCCGCGGGGCGTCGGCTCGGTCTCGCTCACCCCGCCCGATCGCTCGCGTCCCATCACGCTCACGCAGCAACCCTCCGGCGAGGTCGTCTATGGCCCACTCCGCGATGTCGGCATCTACACCCTCGCATGGACCGGCCCCGCGGGCGGCCTGGATACGCCGGTGAACAACCAGGTGCGCCGGGCGGTCTCGGTCAATCTCGCCGACCCGGCCGAGTCGGATGTCACGCCGCGAACGGTGCTCCAGACCGCCTCGCGCGTCGTGACCGCTCAGCAAGAGGGAGCCTCGGGCGGCATCCAGCGCCTCTGGCCATACCTGCTCCTCGCGGCCCTGGCGGTGCTTCTGGTAGAGTGGTGGTTCTATAACCGCAAGGTCGCGATCTAGCCCATCCTCCCCGCACCGCTCTGATCCTCGATTGTCCATGCCGACGAGTCGACCACATCTGGCAGATCACCTCGCGCACCTCGCTGAAAACCTGCGCCGGTCGTGCCTCGCGCACCGTTGGCTCATCGCGTTCGTGCTCGCGCCGCTGCTCGGCGCCCCGGCCCTCTTCGCCCAGGCCGAGAAGCCCCCGCTGGCCAAGATCACCGGCGCCAAGTTCGGCCTTGGCGATGTGATCATCGCAGAGCGCTTCATGCCCATCACCGTGCAGATCGCAGGCGGAGACATTCCAGTCAACGGCGAGGCCACGGTCACCTACCTCCAGGACGCGACGCAGCGCACCGCCATCGTGCGCCCGTTCGCCACCACGCCCGGCAAGACCATCGAGGTCAGCTTCGTCGCCGCCCTGCCCCTGAACACGAGCAATGTCAACGTCGCCATTCGCGGCGATGGCTTCCCCGACGACAGCGTGCGCTACGACTCGCGATTGACCGGCACGACGCCCGACGACGTCGCTCTGCCCGACTGTGTCTCGCGCGACACCGTCGTCGTGGGCGTCGTCGATGACGACAGCCTCGTGCCGCTGGTGCCCAAGTCGCTCAATACGCGATTGCTGCAGGTGAGTGACGACAAGAAGAACACCCAGGCGTCGTTCGACCCCGGTCATGTCAGGGTCTGGGGCGTCGCCCCGCAGAAGCTCCCGCTCGCGCCCGCATCGTTTGACGCGTTGAACACGCTGGTGATCCGTGATCAGATCATCCCGCGTCTTGAGCCGCGACAGATCGACGCGATCCGCGTCTGGCTCCAGCGTGGCGGCAGCCTCGTGGTCATCGCCAATCAACCCGGCACCTCGCTGGCCCGCCTCTTGCCCGATGGCGCCGAGCCGTTCTCCCTCGATGAAGTGCAGTCAGCCTCGGAGCCCGCGAGCGCCGCGCTGCGTCCGCTCAGCACCGCGAACCGACCGATCTCGCTCGCCACGTCGATCTCGCACCGCCCGATCCGCCTCACGCCCACGGGCCAGCGCGACGGCTGGATGCCCGTTCTGCCGATCGACCGCGCCGGGCGCGTCGCCGGCGCGAGCGCGGGCTCGCTCGGCGTCATCGGCCCGATGGGCTTCGGTCAGTTGCTGGTACTGGGATTTGATCCCTCGCGCGTCGCCGAGCCCATCTCCGGCGACGCCACCGCCGACGTGTGGGACGCGCTGCTCACCGAGCACGCGCGGCTCATCAACCCCGCACCCTGGAACGACGACTCTGACTACAGCCTTGGCTCCGGCCGATCGCGCAGCGCTGGGTACGGCTTGCAGATGGCGATCGCGTCGCTCTGTACGCCGCGCCCGCCATCGCTGACCGTCATCGTGGTGATCATCGTCGGCGGGGTGCTGCTGGCGGCGCTGATCGGGCCGATCGACCTGGTCGTCCTGGGTTTCCTCAAGGCCCGCCAATACGCGTGGATCACCGCGACAGGCTGGCTCCTGCTCGCCTCCGTCGCGGCGTGGCTCCTGCCCGAGATCCTCCGCCCGCTCCCCGGCTCGGCCAACCGGGTCGAAGTCATCGACGTTCTAGCGCAGCCGGAGTCATCGGCATCAATGACCGCGGCGGTCACGACCATCTTCGCCGGCAAGGCCGGCGCGGTGCCCGAGGCGTTCGGACGCGCCGCGTCGTTCCGCGGCATCTCGTCCACCGGCACCAGCTCCGGCGGAGATCAGTTCGCGATGCCCGAGCTCCGGATCGCCCAGGACTCCGCCGGCAACGCCGCCGCCCTGCGCTTCGATCTCCGGCGCGCCACGCTCCGCTCGTTCATTGAGGACTCGCCCTCGGCAGATGCGCCGGGTTTCACGCTGGAAGGAACGCCCGCCAACCCTCGAATCGTGCTCGCTCGATTCCCCAAGGGCGCCCGCATTCGCGGCGCACAGTTGGTCACGACGAATACCATCAAGACACTCCGGCCAACGCCCGATGGCGGCGCGTTGGCGGCCGGCGGCCAGCCCGCCGATCGCTCGGGCATCAACGCTAGCCTCCGGCACATCATCTCGGCCTTTGGCCGCCAAAACATGATCGGCGAGGAGAACCTCCGCGGGTTCGGCGGCGCCGTCGCCCCGTCCGAGGTTGACGCCCGCACGCCCGGCCTCCGGGTCAACGTCAAGCCGTCGATCCTCACGATCCCCGGTGCCGATGTTCGCACCGATGCCCTGGCGCGTCGCGACGCCAGCGGCCGATTCGCCATCCTGCTGCTTGAGGTCGACCAGTTGCCGCCGTTGATCAAGCTCGACGCGACGCAGCAGACCACTCGGCGCGCGTTCTACCGCGTCGCGATCCCGCTCCCGGATTCCTTCCGCTCAGGCCCGCCCGTCGCCCCACTTCCCGCCGGTCCATCGCCGGAGAGCCCAAGTTGATCACCATCCGCAATCTCAACAAACGCTTCGGTTCGCTCGTCGCGCTGGACTCGGTCAACATCGAGCTCGGTGCCGGTGAGCTCTTCGGCTTCATCGGCCCCAACGGTGCCGGCAAGAGCACCACGATGAAGATCCTCTGCGGCCTGCTGCTGCAGGATTCCGGCGAGGCCCTGGTCTGCGGCCTGGACGCGCGCCGCGAACCCGACGCGGTCAAGCGCGTCATCGGATACATGCCCGACTTCATCGGCGTCTACGACGACCTCACCGTCGATGAGTACCTCCAGTTCTTCGCCGCCGCGTTCAGCATCCCCAGCCGGAACGGCAAACGGCGCAGCGTCGTCGACTCGGTCCTCCAGCTCACCGATCTCACCGAGAAGCGCCACGCGATGGTCGATTCGCTCTCGCGCGGCATGACCCAGCGCCTCGGCGTCGCCCGCGTCCTCCTTCACGAGCCCAAAGTCCTCCTCCTGGACGAGCCCGCCAGCGGCCTGGACCCCCGCGCCCGCATCGAGCTCCGCGAGATCCTGCTCACCCTCCGCCAGATGGGCAAGACGCTCATGGTCTCCTCGCACATCCTTGCCGAGCTCGGCGAGATGTCCACCTCCATCGGCATCATCGAGAAGGGCAAGATGATCTTCGCCGGGTCGCTCGATGAGGCCCTCCGCCGCAGCGGCATCGGCGATCGCGTCGCGATCACCCTCGAAGCCGCATCCGACGACGCCCCCTCGATCTCGCCCGATCGCGCCGCGCTCAGCCTCGAGGGCGACCCGCGCATCGCTCGCATCAGCGTCGAGGACCGCCAGCTCATCGTTGATCTGCACCGCCCGGACGCCGCGGCTCACTCGCACCACTTCCTGATCGAGAAGCTCATCGCCTGCGGCGCGCGCATCGAGGCCTTCACCCCTCGCACGATCAAACTCGAAGACGCGTTCCTCCGCCTGACCAAGGGCCAGCTCAACTGAGACACACCCGCCTTGGACGCACACCCCTCCATCCCGCCCACGCCACGTGACGCGCCCGCCAACGCCGCGGTCGCGCCGCCGCCGGTGCGCCGCCGCTCTCGCCTGAGCTTGGCGGCGCTGAACCCGATGAGCGTCTTTCTCGGCCCGGTCTTCTGGCGAGACGTGCGCATCGTCTCTCGAAAGCCGATGACATTCTGGTCGCGGTTCGCGTTCGCGCTGGTGCTTGTCGCCCTCGGCTCGCTGGCGATCTGGGGCGCGCTCTATGGCACGTCGTTCCAGTCCGGCACGCAGCAACTGGAACAGGCCCAGCAGATCGCCCCCAGCCTCACCCTCTTCGTCATGTGGGTGCAGTTCGTCTTGCTCAGCCTCGCAGCCCCCAGCATGACAGGCCCCGCGTTTATCGAGGAACGCACCAAACGCACACTCGACACGCTGGCTCTCACCCCGCTCTCGACGCTCTCGGTCACCGGCTCAAAGTTCGCCAGCCGCCTGCTCTGGCTCCTCATTCTCTCGCTCATCCCGGTGCCGCTGCTGCTCACGCTCCGCGTCTTCGGCGGCATCGATGCCGGGTTCATCGTCCAGGCGTCGTTGATCACGCTCACCTCCGCGAGCGCCGGCGCCGCCGCCGCGATGCTGTGCTCGTGCTTCGCGCGGCGCTCGCCCACCGCCTCGGCGTTTGGGATGGGCGTGGTCGTGATGATGAACCTCGCGCCCTTCGTCCTGGACCTGCTGTTCCTGCTCATCAGCGTCGGCCCGCTGCATCAGATCGCGCCCTCGGTGTATCAGGTGGTGGCCATCACCAGCCCGGGCTTCGCGCTCTTCAACGCGAGCTCGACGGTCGCCGGCGGCGCGACGCCGTTCTACCCGTGGTGGACGAACATCATCTCGAATCTCACGCTGATGCTCTTCTTTGTCGCGCTGACATCGATCCGACTGCCCGGCCTCATTCGCCAGGGCAGCTCGCTCTCGCCGACCAGCTCCCGCGCCTCACGCCGCGCCAACAAGGCCGCGGCTTCCGAGCAAGCAAACACCGGCGCTGAGTCCACACCTCAGGACGATCCGAACACCACCGCCGCCGATGCGCGTCGCCGGCGCACCGGCGCCACCCGCCCCGTCGGCACATCGCGCACGCTCTCAGACAACCCCGTCCTCTGGCGAGAGCTCCGCCAAACCGACGTGCGACACGCCTGGGCCCGCTGGCTCGTCGCCGGCGTGGTCTTTCTGATTATCGTCATCGTCTACATCCAGGCCGGGCCGGACACCACCACCGGCGCGCTCACCCCCGGCATCATGCTCGTCCTGATGACCCTCTTCACCGCCCTCAGCGCCTCCACCGGCGCCATCGCCGGTGAGGTCGAGGCCCGCACCCTTTCATCACTGCTGAACACCCCGCTGCCGCCATCGGTCATCCTCGGCTCCAAAGTCGCCGGCGCGATGCGGCGCTGCCTCCCGGTCTTCGGCGCGTTCTGCGCTCACCTGGTCTTCGTCGCCTTCTGCGGCGGCATTCACCCCGTCGCACTCCTGCTCGCCCCCATCTCGCTGGCCAGCGGCGTCGTCCTGCTCTGCTGCACCGGCCTGCTCATGAGCCTCGTGTGCAAACGCGCATCTTCCGCCGCGACCAACAACCTCCTGATGGTCGGCCTGCTCTGGATCGGCGTGCCGCTGGGCACGCTCTTCCTCGCCGCAGTGGTCTCGCCGTTCAGGTCCGAGTTCTTCGCCTACATCCTCTACATCTTCAACGCGCCGGCCGTCACCTTCACCACGCTGTGGAGCTGCGCCGAAGCCGTCGAGAGCCGCGGCTTCAACTGGTCCAACCCGGCCATCGGCAACGGCCTGGGCAAGTTCACCTTCACAGTGCTCCTCTCGTCATCAATCCACGTCCTGCTTGGGCTCCTGGCGCTGGCCTATGCCCGGGCGACGTTCTATCGGTACGCCCTCCGCGCCACCGCCTGATCACCCCCCGCCCCCCACCCGCCCCCCCGCGCCGACGCGCCGCCCCTCAGAACGCGAGCCTCAGGTCCGGTATCCATCGCGCCCCGTTGCCTCAGGACTTTGCCCACGGGCCGGCGCTCAAACCCGCCCCTGATTGGACCGATATCTGGACGATGCCCCGTCGTCCTCTTCATCCGCCGGGCGTGCCGCGCCGTGCCACCGACCTGTCCTCAGGTCGGTGCTCGCGATCGCTCGCTCCACGCAGGGCACACTCAGGCCTGCTGTCGGTCGCGATCCTCGCGATGGTGTGCGCTCTGATGCTGTCTCGCGTTGCGAGCGCGGTGCAAGGTCGCATCGAGAGCCCCCTCGCCAAGATCAGCACCAGCGAGGGACTCGTTGCTGCGCCCCCGCGCGCCGCCACCAACGGGCGCGTCGTCCACTTCTTCAACTTCGAAGAGCAGGACGAGAACCCCGACCCCGTGCCGCTCCACTGGTTCCGCGCGCAGAACAACCCGCCCGATCGCGCGCGCCCCGGGTTCCCGGTCTGGAACCTCGCCGCGTTCTCGTCGCGCTTCGCACGCTCGGGCACCACCTCCGTCATGCTCCCCACGCTCGGCGGCTCCACTTCGCTCCGCCTCAGCGCCGGCATGCTCCCGATCTTCCCCGCGGCGGACTACATCGTCACCGGCGTCATCCGTACCAGCAACCTGAACGTCGCCCGCGCCGCGATCAGTTGCCGCTTGCTCGACGCGCAGCGCCGCCCCATCGCCTCGAGCGAGACACGCTCACCGCTCATCCTCTCACCCGATGACTGGACGCCCGTGGCGCTGAAGGTGCTCGGCAGCGCGTCCGACGCAGCGTTCTTGCAGATCGATCTTGAGCTGCTCCAACCGCGTGATTGCCAGACGCCCTCGATCGTCGGCAAGCACCAGGTCTGGGAGGAAGATCTCACCGGGGCCGCGTTCTTTGACGATGTCGGCGTCTTCCAGCTCCCGCGTCTGAGCATCGCCCCGGCGTCCGGCGGCCCGGTGGTCAACGCGCCATCGCCTCTGACGTTCACCGCCGTCGTCCGCGACCTCACCGGCGAGGACATCTCCGCGCAGTTCGTGCTGCGCAACCTTGATGGCGACATCATCGCCAGCGAGACCATCCAGCTCGGGCCGGGCGGCGGCGATGTGGACTGGTCACCGAAGGTCACGCGCTTCGGCTGGTACGAGGCGTCGCTGGACATCACCGCTGGGCCCGCCATCGTCGGCAGCGCTGGCTGCGCCGTGATCTACGCGCCGCCGCCAAGCCACGGCCCCGGCAAGAGCCCGCTGGACACCCGCTTGACCCGCGACGTGAGCATGGGCGTCTCGCTCTCGACGCTCACCAGCGAGCAGCTCAGCGCCCTGCCCGAACTGCTCGAGAGCCTCTCGCTCTCCAGCGCCTCGCTGCCGATCGTTGTTGACCACCACTTCATCCCGCTCTCGACGCTGCGCCCGGTCCTTGATCGCATCCTCGCCCGCGGATCCATCGTCACACTCTGCATGCCCACGCTCTCTGGCGAGCTCGGCGCGACGCTCCGCGTGGACCCGATCGAGCCGCTGGTCCTGGCCGATCACGACCCGGCGCAGTGGATCGGATCGCTCTCGCCCTACCTGGACACCTACGGCCAGCGCATCCCGCGCTGGCAGTTCGGCACAGCCCCCGCGCTGCCGAGTTGGAGCCCCGCGGACCTCACGCGCCGCCTCTCGGTGCTCCGCACGCAGATGGAGCGGCTGATGCCCGGCGTGCGGATGACCTTCCCCTGGTCCGCGGAGGTCGCATGGCCCTCGCCGCCACGCCCGACCAACTCGCGCCACGGCGCGCTGGACACGCTGACGCTGACTCTGCCGGCGAACTTCTCGCCCCGCGACGCCGCGGCCCTTGCCTCGCAGTGGCTCAACATCGCCCGGCGAGAGGGGTACGAGCTTCACGTGCTCGTGGATCCGCAGACGGCCAGCGACGGGGTCCGCGTCGCCGACGCCGACCGCACGACCGACCTGATGCAGCGCGTGGCGCTGCTGTGGGAGTCTCTCGCGCTGGGGCAGGCCAACTCGGGCGATGGATCGCTGCCGCGCCTCTCGCTGAATGACCCGTGGTCAACACTCGACCGCGATGCGCCATCGTCAACACCCTCGCCGCTGCTGGGCGTCTGGGCCAACCTCAATGCTCGCCTCAGCGGCCGGCGCGTCGTCACAACCCTCTCGCCCGAGCCCGGCATCACCGCACTCGTCCTTGCCGGCCCGAGCGTGCCCGTCGGTCGCCCCACCGGGACCATCATCGCCTGGAGCGACGGACGCGAGGGGAGCGTCCTCCGCGGCTACTTCAGCGGCGACGAACAAACCCTCACGGGGTACGACCCATTCGGCAACAGCAGCACCATCCGCCCGGTTGATTCCAACGCTCTGTACGAGATCCCGCTCAGCGCCACGCCGCTGATTCTTGAGGGCGTCGATATCGAGCTGGCGCAGTTCTCCGCCGGCTTCCAGGTCACGCCGATGTTCGTGCCCGCGGTCGCGACCATTCACGAGCGAGAGATCGTGCTGACGAATCCTTGGCCGGTGCGCATCACAGGCGAGATCCACCTCCCGGCGCAGCAGGTCGGCGTCTCGCGTCAGCCGTGGCGCTTCACACCCTCGTCGCCGATGGCGTTCTCGATCGCGCCGGGCCAGGTGGCGAGGCTGCCGTTCGCGTTCTCGTTCTCCGCCGGTGAAGAAGCCGGGCCGCGCACGCTCGTCGCGAATGTCCGCCTCTCGGCCGATCGGCAGTACGCGCCGATGCGTCTGACCGCCCCGATCCTCATCGGTCTGCAAGACCTTGATATGGCCGTTGCGATCGCCGGCTCCCCGACGCCCGACGGGCCCGATCTGGTCGCCACCGCGACCGTCACGAATACCGGATCGTCCAATCGAACAATGCAGATCGAGTTCAGCGCCCCCGGCCACGCGCGCCAGAAGCTCCCGGTCTCCAACCTCGCCCCAGGCGAATCCACCGTCCGTAAGTTCGTCCTCCGCGGCGCCGCGAAGGCGCTCTCGGGCCGCCAGACGCGGATGACGCTGGTGGACATCGAGGGCCTGGAGCGGCTGAATCGGTTCGCGAAAGTGCCGTAGGCAAAGTGGCAGAGTGGCAGAGTGGCAGAGTTGAGAAGCGTCTCGCGTCTCGCGTCTCGCGTCTCGCGTCTCGCGTCTCGCGTCTCGCGTCTCGCGTCTCGCGTCTCGCGACTATAAAAACGCCGGGCCTCTTTCGAGGCCCGGCGCGTTCAGATCTCAGATTCGCTCAGAGCTTCATCGATCAGTCGATGAAGTTGGTGAGCTCGTCGTCGCGGACGGGGGTCTTCAGCTCGGTGCAGGTGGTCTCGCCGACCACGAGCTTCTCGCCCGCCTTGGTGCTCTTGACGATGAAGGACGAAGCCTTGATCGCGCCGGGAGCCATCGTGCCGAAGGAGAACTCGACCTTGTTGCCCATGGCCTTGCCGTCAGCGGAGCTGACGAACACCATGTCCGCCGGGAGGGTCACGACCATCTTGACGTTCGTCAGGTTGATCTGGCCCTGGTTCTTGACCTCGACGCGATAGGTGTGGTTGGCGCCGACGACGGTCACGCCGTCATCGTCGGTCACGGTCGTGCCGATGTCCGGGACGCCCTGGACGCTGGTGTTGCAGTTGGCCGCGACCTCGGTCGCGCAGTCACCCTTGACCGACGCCGAAGCGTTGATCGTGCCGGCGCCGGTGTTGCGAACGACGTACGAGACGGTCTTGCTCGCGCCCGCGGCCAGATCGCCGAGGTTCCACGAGGTGCCGCCCGCGCTCGCGGTGCCGCCCATGTCAGCCGAAACGAACGTCGTGCCCGCCGGGAGCGGCGCCATGACCATCGTGTTGGCGCTGGTCGCGTCGCCGGTGTTCTTCACGGTGAACTTGAAGTTCATCTGGCGACCGATCAGCGTGCCCGGGGGGCACTCAGCGGCGATCGTCAGCACCGGCTGACGAACAGCCGTGCTGGCGTTGTTGCTGCTGGCCTTCAGGCCGCCGTCGGCCATGGCCGAGGCGCTGCTGGAGAAGTTGCCGGTCTTGCTGGCCTTGGCGCAGACGGTGGCTTCCTTCTTCTGGCCCGGGAGCAGGTCGCCGGCGTCGAAGGTCTGGCTGGTCTTGCCGTCGGCCATGGTCCAGCCGGCGGGGAGGTTGTACGTGACCTTGGCGTTGCGAGCGACGCCGGTGCCCGGGTTCTCAACAACGATGCGGACGCAGATCTCGTCGCAGAGGAGCTTCATCTCGGGCTTGGAGATGGCAACCTTCAGGCCGGGCTGAACGACGTTGGTCGAGACGCACAGCAGGCTGTTGTAGCTGACGCTGGCGCAGTTGGTGAGCACGCCGCTGGCGTTGTTGGTCTTGGCGGTGAGCTTGACGGTCTTGCTCTGGCCGGGGGTGAACGCGCCCAGGGCCCAGGTGAGGTCCGGGATGTTGCCCATGTACTGCGGGTCGCTCTTGACGAGCGTGATGCCCTGAGCGCACGAGTCCTTGAGCATGACGTCGCGGAGCTCCATCGAGGTCAGGTTCGTGACCTTGTAGGAGTAGTCAAACTCCTGGCCGGAGACGACTTCAGCCGGAGCGAAACGCTCGAGCATGATGGCGCTCGTCGCGCGATCGCCGGTCGGGTAGTACATGACCGAGGAGTTGCTGGACGGGGCCGGAGCCGCGGCGCGGGCCGGGGCGGGGGCGGGGGCCGGCTCAGCAGCCGCGGCGCGGCCGGTGTCACCGTAACCACCTGAACCCTTGGGGGTTGTCTCGACGCCGCCGGACTTGTCGTCGCGGCCGTACCACTCATCGGAAACGCCGCAGCCAGCCAGCGTGCCGGCGCTACAGAGCGCCAAAAGGGTCATCATTCGCATCTTCATCGTCATTGCTCGACTCAAACCCACCTTTTCCATTTCTACCCAGATACTTGCCACCGACAGGCGGTTCCGGGGCGGACTGATCGCCGAATGCCGCCGTGTAGT
>JALHNK010000047.1 GCA_022843565.1 Phycisphaerales bacterium | reverse complement strand
CGAGCCCGCGGCGGCGCTGCCCGCATGCCCGCCCGGCGCGGCGCCCTCGCTCGCGGCTCGATCTGGCGACTGGGTCGCGCGCAGGTATCTGACCAAGGCCCCCGCGGCGGTGATCAACGGGTCATCGTCTTCGAGCCCGAAGGCCGCGAGCGTCAGCACGCCGAACTGCTTGAGGAGTGATTCGCGGGCCTCCTCGGTGCGGAAGTGCCACTGCGGGATGGGCGTGGTGCTGGCGGGGCAGGTGGCAAGAGCCGCGGAGAGGCGCTCGGTGGGCGTGCCGGTGAGTGTCTCTGGATAGAGCACCTCGCACACACCGAGGCGGGAGAGCTCGTCGCCGACATCGCGGGGCTGGAGCTCCATGACGCTGAACTGCCCGCTGGAGAGCTCGACGACGGCGACGGCGACCGGGCCGTCATCGCCACGCGGGAAGCACACGGCGCCGACGCAGGCCACGCGGTCATCGGCGATGAGCCCGTCATCGACGAGCGTGCCGGGCGTGAGCACGCGGGTCACGTTGCGTTCGACCAAGCCCTTGGCCAGGGCGGCGTCCTCGGTCTGCTCGCAGACCGCGACGCGGAAACCCGCCGCGAGGAGCTTGCGGAGGTAGTTCTCAAGCTGGTGGAAGGGAAGGCCCGCCATGGGCACGCCGGCGGTGCGCTGAGTGAGCGTCAGGCCGATCGCGGCGGAGACCTTGACGGCGTCCTCGTCGAACATCTCGTAGAAGTCGCCGATGCGAAAGAGCAGGACGCAGCCGGGATGGGCCTTCTTGAAGCGGTAGTACTGGCGCATCGCGGGCGTGTCGCGCGGGTTGGATGGCGCGCTGGCGGGCGCTGGCGCGTCGATCGCGAGCTTCAGCGGGGGGCTCTGGGGTGCGGTGGGCTTGGTCGGCATGGGCGAAGCCGATGGTATTCAGCGGTCAGCCTTCAGCTTTTAGCCGTCAGCCGTCAGCAAGCAGGGGAAAGCCGCCGCGCGTCAGCCCCGTGGGGCGGGCGTCCCGCCCGCCTCCCGCAGACCCCCTGCCGCCGCTCTGGCCCAAGCCCCGGCCGTGCCCCTATCCCACGAGTTGCTGCTGACCACTGACGACTGACAACTGGCCACTGCCCGGTGAGCGGCGTACACTCCGCTCCTGCATCCGAGGGCTGGCCTTGGCTCCCGGTTGATGGGGCGGTAGCTCAGTTGGTAGAGCGCGTCGTTCGCAATGACGAGGTCGCGTGTTCGACTCACGTCCGCTCCACTGTCCAAGTGTCGCCCGGGCCCAATCGCCCGGGCGACGCTGCTTTTGGACGACGCCTTTGGCTGGCACGCGGCGTCGCCCGAGCGCGACACCTCCGGCCCGCGGCACGCATCACAGAGCGACCTATGCACACACCGGAAACCTTCGCGTCCACGTTCGCCCTGGCCAAGCCGTATGCCGCGTATGTCGCGAGCGGAAAGGACCACGAGCGCGCCGGCTGGAACGCCTTTGACGCGCGCGTCAAACTCTCCGGCGAGCAGACGGCCCTGCTGAAGTCGTTTACCCGGCGCGTGAACATCCTGGTCATTAGCGGCACCTGGTGTGGCGACTGCGTGCAGCAGTGCCCGATGCTGGCCCACTTCGAGCGGGCACACCCCGCCGATCGCACCAGCCCCGACGCACCGGGCATCGACCTGCGATTCATCGATCGCGACGAGTTCGCGGCCTTCGCGGTGCCCTTCAAAGTCTGCGGCGGGCAGCGCGTGCCGGTGGCGATCTTCCTGAACGAGGACTTCGAGTTCGTCGCCCTGGCCGGCGACAAGACGCTCTCGCGATTCCGCGCGATCGCGGCCCGCAGCCTCGGTGCCAACTGCCCGCTACCCGGTGCGCCGGTGCCGGCCGATGAGATCGCCGCGACGACACAGGACTGGCTCAACGAGGTCGAGCGCGTGGCGCTCTTGCTGCGCCTCAGCGGGCGGCTGCGGCAGAAGCACGAGGACTAAACCGTGGGGCGTGTGGGGCAGGCGTCCCGCCTGCCCGAGAGCTTTCAGCCGCCAGCGGTCAGCCTTCAGCAGATCAGTCTCAGCACTCGTTGCTCGTTGCTCAGCACTTCGCGGCCGGAAGTCTGGGGGAGGCAGGCGAGGACGCCTGCCCCACGAGACGCCTGCCCCGCCGGGCCGGTCCCGATACCCTCTGTGCGTATGAACCGCCGCCAGATTGTCCTCTACGCCACGTTCGTCCTGCTGCTGGGGGTGGCGATCGGGCGGCTTCCGCAGACGCTGGCGCGATGGTCCGATGACGCCTCGTGGACCGGCGCTTTGGACGACGCGCGCCGCCTCATTCGCGATAAGTACGTCGAGCCCGTGGACGAGCAGACGCTCGCACGCGGCGCGATCGACGGCATGGTGCGCTCGCTGGGCGATCCCTATTCCGAGTTCGTGCCCCCAGCGGAGGAAGCCTCGTTCGTGCAGGCGCTCACCGGCAAGTACGCCGGCATCGGCGCCCGCATTGACAGCGCAGCCGGCACGCTGGAGGGGGTCGTCATCAGCACGCCGATGGAGGGCTCGCCCGCGCTGGCGGCGGGCCTCCGAGCCGGAGACCGCATCATCGAAGTTGACGGCGTCAGCACGCTCGGCCAGCCGCTGGATTTCACGATCGCACGCCTCAAGGGCGAGCCGGGCACGACGACCAGCGTCCGCGTGCGACGGCCGATCTACGACGCGAAAGCGCTCGCAGCCATCACACTGCCCGGCGGCGTGCTGGACCCCCGCACGCTCCCCACGCCCGCGCTCGGCGAGGCCTTCAGCATCAGCATCACCCGCGCCGCCCTGAGTGACCGCTCGGTCAAGGGGCTGTACTTTGACGGCGCGGCCGGCCAATGGGCCTTTGACATCGGCCAAGGGGCTGAGCGCATCGCATACATCCGAATCGAGCAGTTCACCGATCGCACCGCGGAGGAGCTCAAAGGGGCGTTGCTGGCCGCCGGGGTGATCGCGCCGAGCGGCGACCCGCGGCTGCCTCGTGGGCTCATCATCGACGTGCGCGACAATCCCGGGGGCTTGCTCGATCAGGCCATCACCATGGCCGACATGTTCTTGACCGAGGGTGTGATTGTCTCGACGCGCCGTCGCGCCGGCACAAGCGCGAGCGGCAAAGCCGCGGCCGCTGCGCCCGCGGACAGCGCGACCGCCGACACCGAAGCGATCGTGCCCGCCTCCGTGCCGGTCATCGTGCTGATCAACGAGAACAGCGCCAGCGCCAGCGAGGTCTTCGCCGGCGCACTCAAGGACAACGGGCGCGCCATCGTCGTCGGCCAGCGTTCCTTCGGCAAGGGGCTCGTGCAAACCATCGAGCCGCTGCCCACACTCCCGGGCGCGGCCCTCAAGCTCACCGAACAACGCTTCTACCTGCCCGGCGGAGAGATGATCCACCGCATGCAGAACTCCACGCGCTGGGGCGTGGACCCCACGCCGGGCTTTGACGTGCAGCAGCCCGAGGCCTTGGGCGAGCTGGCACGCGCGGTGCGATCGGCCCTTGAGGTCGTGCGGCCCACGAGCGTCGCGGCGGAAACCGCACCAGGCGCGGGCGCCGGTGAGGCGAAGCTCCGCACGCTGCTGGCGACGCTCACTTCGCCCGAGGCCTGGTCCACGCCGCGGCGCATCAGCACGCACATCGGCGATGCCCAGCTCGCTTCGTGCGTCGAGGCGATCACGAAGCGCATTCAAGACGGTGCCGCCATGCGATGGGTGCCGCTGCACGAGCCCCGCGCCGTCGAAGCGCCGGTCGCCAGCGGTACGGATCGCGAACGCCGCGTACTGGAGCGGACCCAGAGCGAGCTGAGGGCCCAGCTTGAGCGCGTGGCGTCGCGGCTGGCCCAGCTTGAGGGCAAAGAGGCACCGGCATCCGGCGAGCCGAAGCCCGCGGAGCCGGTGCCATGACGCAGCTCGCACGGCCGACGAATCTTGACGACGCCCTCGTGCTGGGGATCGAGAGCAGTTGCGACGAGACCGCCGCGAGCGTGGTGCGGGGCGGGCGCGTGGCGCTGAGCAATGTCATCGCCAGCCAGCACGAGCTGCACGCGGAGTATCGGGGTGTTGTGCCCGAGATTGCGAGCCGCGCTCATGCCGAGCGGATCCTGCCGGTGATTCAGGCGGCCCTGCGCGACGCGGGCATCGGCCCGCGCGATCTGCACGCCGTAGCCATCGGCAACCGGCCGGGCCTCATCGGCTCGCTCCTGGTCGGCGTCGCGGCGGGCAAGGCCCTGGCCTGGTCGCTGGACATCCCGATCGTCGGCGTTGATCACGTCCAGGCCCACATGTACGCCGGCTTCCTCTGGCGTGCGTCCGGCGACGCTTCGCCATCGACCGCGATCAGCGCAATGCCCGCGATCGACGCGGCGTTCCCGGCGCTCGGCCTTGTGGTCAGCGGCGGGCACACGGCGCTCTACCGCTTGGAATCCCCCACGCACGTCACCAAGCTCGGCTCGACGCGCGACGACGCCGTCGGCGAGGCGTACGACAAGTGCGCCGCGCTGCTGGAGCTGCCGTTTCCGGGCGGGCCGATCGTGGACAAGCTCGCGCAAGCGGGCAATGCCGATCGCTTCGATCTGCCCGTCTCTCGCCTTGAACGCGAGTCGCTGGACTTCTCCTTCTCCGGCCTCAAGACCGCGGTGCTCTACACCCTGCGCGGCGTGCCCAGCCACAACGGTCGCGGCGGCACGCCCGCGATGGACCGCACCGACCAGAACATCCACGACCTCTGCGCCGCGTTTCAGCACGCCTGCTCTCGCGCCATCACCCTCAAACTCCAGCGCGCCATCGAGCAGAACCCCGACTGCGGCACACTGCTGGCCGGCGGCGGCGTCACCGCCAACTCGCTGCTCCGCACGCGATTGGCGGAGCTCTGCAAGGCCTCGGGCGTGCGGCTGGTGATTCCGGCGATGGAGTTCTGCCTCGATAACGGCGCGATGATCGCGGGCCTCGGGCACCACACGCTGGCCGCTCGCGCATGGGCCGGCGATGCACTGAGCATCTCGGCGTCGGCCAGCTCAGCACCCGGCGCGGCGCCGCTCCGCGGCTAGGCGGAGCAACGACACGTCAATCAACGTCATGGGCTCCAGACGGGTCCAGGTCGAACATCGCGGGGCCGGACGCCGCGCCCGGGGAGCGGCGGCGGCGGGGGCGGGGGGGGGGGCCCCCCCCCCCCCGCCGGGGATCCATATCAGCGGACCTGCACAACCACCGGCTGGCCATCGGGGCCCATGCCCGTCAGCGCTGGCTGATCATCGCCACGCAGGACCGTGACCGAGACGTTGCGAGCCGGGCGTGCCATTTGTCCCTCAGTCTTGAGGATCGAGACCGTGATCTTGTCGCCCTCTTGCTTGGCCTGGTAGGTCGTCAGCAGGTACTCGCCCTTCTGATAGCCGAAGCCGTCGCCGGCGTCCTCGTAGAGCGTGCCGGTCGCTTGGCCGCGCGTGTCCAGCGAGACGACGAGTGTCAGCGGGTCCAGCGGCTTCTCGCTGGAGAACTCCATGATCGGGCCCAGCGGCACGATGCCGCCCTCGCGGACGCGAAGCTCCGGCAGGTCGGGGTGGTTGGCCTCGCCGACGAGTTCGACCTTGCGCCACACACCCTTGGGCATGATGGGCGTGCGCGTGCGGTCGGGCATCAACTGCGGGATCACCAGCAAATCGGTCCCCAGCAGGAAGGAGTCGTCCTCACTGCGCAATGCGGCGTCCTTCGGATCGGCGAAGAAGACCGGACGCATCACGGGCACGCCCGTCGTGCTCGCCTCGCGGAAGAGCGTGTAGAAATACGGCAGCAGGCGGTATCGCCGCTGCAGCGCCAGCTTGCACGCACGCTCGACCTCAGGTCCGAATGACCACGGCTCTTTATCGATGTTGCCCTTGCCGGTATGCCCGCGGCTGAATGGCAGCAGCGCGCCGATGCCCATCCAGCGGGCGAA
The DNA here is from genome assembly GCA_022843565.1 of Phycisphaerales bacterium. Taxonomy (GTDB): domain Bacteria; phylum Planctomycetota; class Phycisphaerae; order Phycisphaerales; family UBA1924; genus JACVCS01. The sequence goes on along the minus strand of JALHNK010000047.1, from coordinate 16,631 downwards.
GTGCTTGCCGCGCGACTCGGCGTTGCCCGGGCCGTTGCCGTTGAAGCCGCCGATATCAGGCCCCGCGAAGGGTTGGCCGGAGAGGCCGAGGTTGATCGCCATCGGCACCGAGTGTTCAAGATCAAACCAGTTGGCCGAGTTGTCGCCCGTCCACGTCGCGGCGTATCGGTGGCTGCCCAGATATCCCGCGCGCGTCAGCACGAACGGACGCTTGGTTGGGTTGGTGGCCTTGATGCCCTCATACGTGCCCTGGGCCATCAGCATGCCGTAGACATTGTGGAAGCGGGCGTGATCGCCCGGGGTGACGGTCACCGGCTCGATGCCGGGGCCGGAGGAGTACATCCCGCCACGGTGCTGGTTGTCCTCGGGCATGGTCTTGGAAGCCACAGCGAAGACTGCCGGCTCGTTCATGTCGTTCCAGACGCCGTCAACGCCCATGGCCATGAAGTCCTTGTACAGGCCGGACCACCAGGTGCGGACCTTGTCCGACGTGTAATCCGGGAAGACGCAGTTGCCGGGCCAGACGGCGCCGATAAACGTCTCGCCCTTGCTGTTCTTGACCTCGAAGCCCTGCTCAAGGAGCTGATCGGCGACGAAGAAGCCCTTCTCTCGCTTGATGCCGGGGTTGATCATGTAGATCAAGCTGAAGCCATCACCCCGCAGATCGGCGTTGAGCTTCTTGGGATCCGGGAAGTGCGAGGGATCGACGGTGAACGTGCGGAAGCCGTTCATGTAGTCGATGTCGAACCAGATGACATCGCAGGGGATATCGCGATCGCGAAAGTTCTGGGCGATCTCGCGCACGCGAGCCTCAGGAAAGTACGAGTAGCGGCACTGGTGATAGCCGATGGCCCACTTGGGCGGCAGCGGCATGTTGCCGGTCAGCTCCATCAGCGCGGTGGAGACCTCCTCGGGCTTGGCACGATCCACGACGTAGATCGGGGCCGCGTTGCCCTCGCTGGTGAACTCCATCGCGCCGTCCAGCGCAATCACCGTGCGCCAGGTGGTATCCAGCAGCACGCCCACCGCGCTGCCATCGGGCCGAACCGCCAGCACCCACGGGTGGCTCTGGTAGAGCGAAGGGGAGCTGATGTCGTAGCCGTACGCGTCGGTGTTCCAGAGCGTGATGGTGTGCCCGTTGCGGAGCAGCGGGCCGGAGACCTCGCCGGTGGCGTAGAAGGACGTGCCGACCGGGAACTCGATCCGCACGCGATTCTTGCCGTCCGGCAGCTTCTCAAAGAGCGGCTTGACGGTGTAGTTTGTCGGCAGCTCACGAGACTTCGCAAAGACGCGCTTGAGCGCGAAGCTGGCCACCGCGTCCTTGTCGGTGAAGTGGCTCGGGAAGAACCGGGCCACCGGCAGGGTCGTCCCCTCGATCAACTCGCCCCGCCCCGCGATCGGCTCAGCGTGGCAGACGCTTGATCCAGCGGCGACGACGAGCGAGAGCACAAACGACCGCGAGAACGAATGCATCGGCATGTGGCACACCCTGTGAAAATTCCGTGATCACCATCAACGACCGTGGCGGACAGCTACGGGGCCGCAGTATACGCGATGCGCCCGCGATCCACCCGATTCAGGCTTCGGCCACGGGCCGCCCGCCGATGCGGTCTTGGCGGAGAAAATCTGGGGGTCTGCCGGGTCAGGCAGGCCTGGGCGCGACGCCTCACTCCAGCACCCGCTCGTGCTCCAGCCGGTGTACCACGCCCGCCGGGCCCAGGTGGCTCGACATAAGTCGGACGGCGGGGATCGCAAACGAGCCCGCACCGGATTGAACCTCCCGATCAACGCTCGGCGCGGGCCGCTGGATGTCATACCGCGCCAGTGTGAAATGCGGGAGGAACGCCCGCTTCCGATCCTCGACCGTCACGAGGCGCTGCGCCAGCCGCTTCTGGATCTCGACCAGCGCCGGCGGCGCGTCGGTGAGCATCGCCAGCATGCGTGCCGGCTTGTTCAGCGGCAGCGTCACCAGGCGCGTCGGGGTCAGCGAGAACTCCCGGAACCCAGCCGCGGCTCGATCAACCGACTCGATCAAGTCCCCCACGCGCTGCACCGGCGTCTCGCCGATGAACGCCAGCGTGCAGTAGACCAGCTCGGCCGTCGCCACGCTCGCGCCCGCAGGCAACGCCCCGCGATCCACCTGCGCGAGCATCGCCTGCGCGCCAGAGATCGGCGGATACACCGCGACGAACAGCCGCAGACTCGTCACACCGCCGCGCGGCTTCCCACCAGCCTTTCGTGGCCTCATCGCAGCCCTCCCGAGATCCCCGGTCCCCAGATCCCTCGATCCCTTCCCCTCAATAGTTCGGCGTCGGCGCGCGGAAGCTCTTGAAATCGATCGATCGGAAGTACTCGATCGTCTTCAGGAGGCCCTCGCGAAGCTCGATGGTCGGCTTCCAGTTGAGCTTCGCCATTGCGAGCGTGATGTCCGGCTGGCGCTGGCTCGGGTCGTCGGCCGGCATCGGCTTATAGACCAGCTCGCTCTTGCTGCCGGTCAGCTCGATCACCGTCTTGGCCAGCTCAAGCATCGTGAACTCCACCGGGTTGCCAAGGTTCACCGGGCCGATGAAGTCATCGGGCGCATCCATCATGCGGTTGATGCCCTCGATCAGATCGCTGACATAGCAGAACGAGCGCGACTGCTTGCCCTCGCCGAAGATGGTGATCGGCGCGTTCTCGAGCGCCTGGCGGATGAAGTTCGAGACCACGCGCCCGTCGAACGGGTGCATGCGCGGCCCATAGGTGTTGAAGATGCGCACGACGCGGATATTGAGCTTGTTCTGCCGGTAGTAGTCAAAGAACAGCGTCTCGGCGGCCCGCTTGCCCTCGTCGTAGCACGCGCGCGGGCCGATCGGGTTCACGTTGCCGCGATAGCTCTCGGGCTGCGGATGAACCTCGGGATCGCCGTAGACCTCGCTGGTCGAAAACTGGAGCACCTTCGCGCGGCAGCGCTTGGCCATCCCCAGAATATTGATCGCGCCCATCACACTGGTCTTCATCGTCTTGATCGGGTTGTACTGGTAATGACCCGGCGCCGCCGGGCACGCCGCGTTGTAGATCTCGTCCACCTCAAGCCACAGCGGGTGCGTCACATCGTGGCGGATGAACTCGAAGTTGGGCTTGCCCAAGAGATGCGTGATGTTGATCTTCTGGCTCGTGAAGAGGTTGTCCAGGCAGATCACATCGTGCCCCTGCGCGACCAACCGATCGCACAGGTGCGAGCCGAGAAACCCGGCGCCGCCGGTGACAAGGATGCGTTTACAGGTGCTGGGCAATGCAGGCCTCCGCGCTCAAAGGTGCGAGACGCAGGGTAGCGGGCGAAGCCACGCATCGCGTGCCGAGGCGAGCGTGTACACACCACCCTCGCCCAGTTCCGACTAGGGGAGGTGCCGCGCTTCGCGGCGGAGGGGGGAGGACTACGAACTACTCGTGATCACACCAATCGCCGGGAGCCGAACGCCCCCTCTGGCTCGAAGACTCGCCATCTCCCCCGCTTGCGCGGGGGCGAGAGTGGAGCGGCGCGCGGGCGCTCACTCCGGGATCACGAGCTCAACACCCGACTTCAGCTTCGCGGGATTGGCGAGCTTCTCGGGGTTGGCGTCGGCGATGCGTTTCCAGAGTGTGGCCTTGCCGTAGAACTTCTTGGAGATGCCCGAGAGCGTGTCGCCGGGCTGGGTGATGTAGGTCCGGCCGCCAGCGGCGCTCGCGGGGGCCGCGCCCGGGGCCAGCGGGGCATCGCTCGGGCCGAGCGTGACGGCCTTGCCCTGGATGTTCGTCGGATCCTTCGCGATGCGCAGGACCGTGCGCCCAACGATCAGCTTGTTCGGCGTCACGAACGGGTTGGCGCGAGCGATGCTGTCGCCCCACTTGCTGTCGCCGTAGACGCGCCGGGCGATGACACCGAAGCTCACATCGCCCTTCTGCACCGTGTACTCGGTGAACTCCGGCAAAATCGTGACGGTGCGGCGAACCGGCGGCGGCGACGGGATCGGGCCCGGTGTGCCGTTCTCACCGAGCACCGCCGGGGGACGCATTTCGGGAGTCTCGGCTCGTGACGGCTCGCTGAGCGACGGGCGCGTGCCGCCGACATCGACCGCGACCAATGGCGGCGACGCCGGCTGAAAGCTCCCGCTCCGCGGGCCGGAGGTGATCGGCGAGCCCGAGAGATCGACATCCGTGGGGCGGTGGAGCCAGAACGCCACCACCCACACCGACAGCAGCAGTGCGAGGACGACGACGACTTTCTTGGGATTGCTGGGGACCATGACGAGCACTTCCGCGTGGCGCAAGAGTGTACGACGAATCCATCGGCAACCTCTCGCGAATTCCCGACCCTTTGGATAAGTTGTCGATAACCCGGCGCTCGCGCAGGCGGTGCAGACCACCGGACCGCCCCAAATAGACCACGACCCCGGCGGTTGCCGGGGTCGTGGAGGAATGGACTTCAAGCTGGCGTGGCGGGCTCGGAAGGGTCCGAGCCTCGATCACCGGTGCATCAGGCCGTCACCGGGGCGCCGGGGCCATCGGTCACCGCGGCCGTCGGGTCAGATTTGCGCGACCAGACGATCGGTGCCGCGATGGCGACCGACGAGTAGGTGCCGATCACGACGCCGATGATGAAGCAGTACGCGAACGAACGCAGGGCCTCGCCGCCGACGATGTAGAGCACCAGCGATGCGATGAGCACGGTGGTGCCGGTCATGATCGTTCGGCTGATGGTCTGGTTGATCGAGGCGTTGATGAGCGAGCGCGTCGCGTAGGGCAGCTTTCCGCGGTTCTCGCGGATGCGGTCCATGATGACGATCTTGTCGTTGAGCGAGTAGCCCAGGATCGTCAGCACCGCCGCGACGACGTTCAGGTCGATCTTGAACGGCAGGAGGCCGATGGTGTGGCTCACGTCCGGGGCCGCCTTGAAGAGATACTCCGCGACCGCGATCGCTCCGAGCGTCAGCACGCAGTCGTGCAGCGTCGCGATGATCGCAGCGACCGAGTATCGCAGCGAGCTGAACCGCACCCACACGAAGATGATGATGAGCACCGTTGAGAGGATGATGGCCGCGATGGCCTGCGCCGCGAAGGTGCGTGCGATCGAGGCATCGAACCGCTCGATGCCGGCGAACGCCGTCGAGCGGCTCATCGCCGCCTTCATCAGGGCCCACTGCTGGGGCCGGAGGTCATCGTTCCAGCGGCGCTGGTTCTCAGAGTCCTTGAGGTAGTTGATGTTGTCATCTCGCACCAGCAGCACCGCGGATTCGACACTCTGCGGCGTGCCCTTGATCACGACGAACTTGTGCGGCCGGTTCAGCGTGTCGGCGAACTGCCGATCCGAGCGCAGGCTCTTGAGCCGCTCGTCCAGCGACTGGAGCGTCGGGCGGGCGGGGCCGAGGTTCTCCAGAATGACTGCGGCGCCGCCCATGTACTCCGTCAGGTCGACGCGGGCGTTGAGCCTGGGCACCAGATCGCCGAGGTTCGACACGACGATCGGGACGATCGGCAAGCGATCGGACTGTGCGATCTCAAGCTCGGAGCCCACGAACGTCAGCGGCGTCACCTGATCCAGCAACCCCTCGAAGGCCACCGCCAGTGCATCACTCACCAGATCGTTCTCGGTGGCCGTCGTTTGGATCACGAACCGACTGGAGCGGTTGTCCGCGTCGGGATAGACCACCAGCACCTGCGTATCGGCCAGCTCGCGCAGCCGCTCGGGGTCCTTGGCGACGACCGCCTTGATGCGATCCTGGATCTCAGCGCGAGTCGCAAGCTGCGGCTGCCCTGTGGCTGTGTCTGCCCGGAGCTGGATCGTGACGCGCGTGCCGCCTCGGAAAACGGTGTCGAAGATGTCGTTACCACGACCGAGCACCGCGACCACGCTGGCGATGAGCAGCACGCCGGAGACGGTGAAGAAGATCGGGGCCAGGCGCATCCAGTCGAAGTTCAACGTCAGCGCCCGCTGCACCGCCGGGACAGCGATCGGCAGCATCGAGACCTTCTTGACGCGGAGCTTGTCCACGAGGAAGAAGTAGATGATGCGCGTGACGTAGAGCTGGCAGAAGAGCGTGGTGAGCACGCCGATGGACATGGTGATGGCGAAGCCGCGGATCTCGGGCGTGCCCGTGAAGCCGAGGACGACGCAGGTGATCAAGTGGGTGAGGTTGCCGTCAAGGATCGGCGCAAGGGCACGGTCGTAGGCCATGCGCACCGCGACGCGGAGCGGCTCGCCCTTGACCAGTTCTTCTCGCAGTCGCTCGTAGATCAGCACGTTGGCGTCCACCGCCATGCCGAACGCCAGGATGACGCCCGCGATGCCCGGCAGCGAGAACGTCGCCTTGTTGAAGGCCATGACCGCCAGCAGCAGCAGGAGGTTGATCGCCAGCGCAAAGGTCGCGATGACGCCGCCGGAGAAGTAGTAGACGATCATGAACGCCGAGATGAGCGCGAAAGCCAGGATGCCGGCGTACATGCCGCGGGCGAGGTTGTCACGCCCCAGTTCCGGCCCGATCACGTTCTCGCTGATCGGCTCGGGCGACAGCTTCGCCGACATCGAGCCGGCCGAGAGCACCCGCACGATGTAGTTGACTTCCTCGATCGTGAAGCTGCCGGTGATGCGCCCGCTGCTGCCGATGCGCCCCTGGAGCGTCGGCGCCGTGTACACCTCGTCATCCAGCAGCACCGCCATCGCCTGGCCGATGTTGGCGCCGGTGAGCTTGGACATCTCCGGCCCGCCGACGGCGTCCATCTGGAACGAGATCGCGTCGCGCCCCAGCTCGTCTTTGTCGCCGCGAGCGCTGGCCAGGGCCCAGTTGTTCTCCGCCTGCGTCAGCCGCTTGCCCGGCTCGTCGAAGAGCAAGAAGTAGATGGAGCCATCCGGCCCGCGATCGCTGACCATCTGGTACCGCCCGGCGAAGTACATCGCCGGGTCGTTCATCAGCATCTTGCCGTCCTCGGCGCTCTCGTACCAGCCGTCTTCCTTGTTGAGCTTGTACCACCGCGCGCTGGTCGATTGCACCGCGCGCGGCCCGCCCACCCGCAGCTCCTGCCGCAGTCGCGTCTCGTCGCTCAGCGTGCCGGGGCGCACCGCGATGCGGAATGTGAGCACGCCCGCGCCACGCATGATGCGCTTCAGGTCCGCCGGGTCGTCGAGCGTGGAGCGGTTCTTCTGGAACTCGTTCCACGAAGCGATCACGCGATTGATGCCCTCGGTCGCGCCGGGGTTGGCCGCCAGCAGCGCCTCGATCGCCCGCTCACGCGGGCTGGGGAAGTTCTCGTACTTGCCGGTGTTGTCGACCTTCAGACGCTTGCGCTTGTCAGACAGCTCCAGCGCGCGGCGCACCGCCGCCGGGCTGGCACCCGACGCGCCGATCGCCTTCATCGCGCTGTTCAGCGCGATCTCGGAATCCGCCAGCGGCGCCGCCGCGGCTCGCACCGCCTCGTTCGCCTTGGCCAGTTCCTCATCGGCGACCTTCTTGGCCTCCTCGGTCTTGGCGGCGGCCACCGCCTGCTGCTTGATCTCCGCCTCGCGCTCCGCGGCCTCATACGGCGCCTTGAGCGATGCTCGCTTGTCATACGCCGCGACCGCGGCGTCGAGCTGCGCCCGGCGCGCCGCGTCATTCCTTGCGATCTTTTCAATCTCTGCGGTGCGCTCGGCCGCTGGCAACGCCAGCGCCAGCTCGAGCCGCCCGATGGACTCCGGCGCATCGCCGAGCTTCGCGAGCTCACGCTCAAAGTCCGCCTTCAGGGCCTTGACGTTGTCGTTCGGCAGCGGCATCGTGACTTCGATGCGGTCCTCGCCAACCTTCGTCAGCGAGATTTCCAGAAGGCCGCTCGGATCGATTCGACGGCGGAGCAGGTCCGTCAACCGCGCCATCGTGTCCGGCGGGTCCGTCGGCTTCAGCTCCACCTGGTAGACGAGCGTCGCGCCGCCGTTGAGGTCCTTGGCCCGCCTCAGCTTGGTTTCGGGCGGCACGATCTGCCACACCGACCAGATGATGATGAGCAGGACGATGATCGCGTGCATGAGCAGTCGTTGCATGTGTGCTTCTGTCCGGGTGAGTTGATCAACAAAGCGAGGGCGGTCGTCCGTGCCGCCCGGTAGGTCCTGGGTTCTATCGGCCCGTCGGCGGGCAACGGTTCGTCATTCGGCCGTCAATGGCCGAGCGGGGCTCGGCGAATACCGAACATCGGGGATGTCAGACGCTGGCCTTCGCGCCGGCACCGTTGGGCTTCATCTCGGCCTGCGACGACGCGCCGCCGCCGCGCTTGCTCAGAATCGCGATGACCGCGCTGCGAGCGAAGCGGATGCGCGTGTTGCTGCTCTCATCCACGCGGAGCACGACCTCGTCGTCGCGCAGCTCGGCGATGGTGCCGATCACGCCGCCGGAGGTCTGCACCTTGTCGTCCTTCGAGAGGCTCGCCATCAGCTCGGCCCGACGCTTCCTATCGCGACGGCTGCCCATCCACATCAGGTACAGCAGCACCGGAATCATGAGCAGCGGCAGCATCGTGATCAGCGCCGCCGACGAGTTCCCCGCCCCGCCGGCCGGCAATGGCTGGGCCGAGCTCGGCTGCGTCATTGTCGCGCCCGAGGCCGTGGTGCCGCCGGTCGTCGTCGCGCCGGGGATGCCGACGGCGCCGATGTTCTCCGTCCGCGTCACCGGCGCTGCGGGGGCCGGTGCCGGAGCGGGGCCGGCCGAAGCGACCGGGGCCGCCGTCGGCGCCGGTGACTCCACCGACTGAGTCAGGCCCAGCGTCAATACCACAGGAACAGTCTGCATCATGGCGTACCCCGAAAAAGAACGATCGGGCGGCACAGAAAGCCGCCGAACCACGGAAAATCACAGATTAATCCCCCGCGACTTCCGTCGCGACGGCCGCCCGAACACTCGGCGAGCCTGAATATTAGGCGGGATCCTTCGCCCGAAGCCCCTCTTGGGCCACCGGCCACCGGCGAACAAACCCCTCCCAATCATCCGTCCGGATCGTCGCGCGAAGGTCACCCATGAACCGCTGGAAGTGCCGCAGGTTGTGCAGCGTCACCAGCATCGGACCCAGCATCTCATCCACCATAAACAGGTGCCGCAGATACCCGCGGCTGAAATGCCCCGACCGCATCGGATGCACCATCGGATCAAGCCCGCCAGCGCCAGCCATCGCCCCCGCGCCATCCCGCCCGCCCGCCGCTGCATCGCTCCAGATCTGCGCGATCGCTCCCGCCCCATCCGCCGCCGGGTCGCCGCACGCCGGGCAGTCACATCCGACCTCGATCGGCCCCGGGTCGCCCGCGTGCTTGGCGTTGCGAAGTCGCACCGAGCCGGTGGACGTGAACGCGCTGGCATTTCGCCCGTTGCGTGTCGGAAGCACGCAATCGAACATGTCCACGCCGCTCAACACCGCCGCGAGGATGTCACGCTCGTATCCGACGCCCATGAGATACCGCGGCTTGCCCTCGGGCATTCGCGGCGCTGTGTGACGCACGACGCTCAGGATCTCTTCGAATCCCTCCCCCACCGCGACTCCGCCGATCGCGTAGCCGGGCAGATCGATGTTCGTAATGCGCTCAGCAGACCACGACCGTCGCTCAAGATCAGTCCCGCCCTGAATGATGCCAAAGAGCGCCTGATCTCGCGGGCGCTGATGCGCCTGCTTGCACCGATCCAGCCAGGCGACGGTGCGTTCGTTCGCGACGCGCAATCGCTCCTGATGGTCGTAGCCCTTGGCCCGCTTCGTGTCGCGCTTGATCGCCCGCACCAGCCGCGGGTCAGCCCGCACGCCCGCGGAGGCACCCTCGCCGACGCCCCCCTCGCGTGCGCGAGCCTCCTCACCACCGCCCGATGCGCCGTCACCCGCGCCCGCGGCGTCAACATCCGACGGCGGGCAATCGTCAAACGCCATGATGATGTCAGCGCCCAGATCGTTCTGCACGTGGATCGCCCGCTCCGGCGAAAGATGCACCGTCGCGCCATCCACGATGCTCTTGAACGTCACCCCGTCGTCGGTGATCGTGTTGATGTCCGCCATCGAGAACGCCTGATACCCGCCGGAGTCCGTCAGGATCGGGCGCGGCCAGTTCATGAACGTGTGCAGCCCCCCCATGCCGCGCACGCGCTCCGGACCGGGGCGCAGCAGCAGGTGATACGTGTTGGCCAGGCAAATCTCCGCGCCGGTCTGCGCAAGCTGTGTCGGCAGAACACCCTTGACCGTCGCGCGTGTGCCCACGGGCATGAACGCGGGCGTGAGGAACTCGCCGTGAGGCGTGCGAACGCGCCCGGTGCGGGCACGCGAGAGCGTCGATCGGTGGTCGATGATCAGTTGAACGGCCATGTCGTGTTCGGCGGGGCCCGTTTGGGCAGAGGGGATGGCGGTGGCGTGCGTGGTTCAGACGACTCTCAATCGTGCGTCTGAAACGCTCGATCGACCTCAGCCCTCGACGCGGAACTCCTCCCACTTGCCCTGCATGTGCCGCATGATCGTGCCGCTGGAGACGTACATCACCTGTTCAGCGATGTTCGTGCAATGGTCCGCGATGTTCACGCAGAAGAGGGCGGTGTCGTGCAGCGCGCTGGCCAGGTCTACCGGCATCGCCTGCGACCGCACCTGCTGCTGAATGTCCCGCACCAGCGCGGACTTGAACGCCCCCACCGTCGTCTCGCTCATCAGCACGAGCCTCGCCAGCTTCGGGTCCATCCGATCCAGGCTCATCACGCTGTCTCGCAAAATCCCCACGCACGAGTTGCTCAGCACGCGGAACGTCTGCGGCGGCTCCGCACCGGCCCCTTCAGCGCACTGCCGAAACACGCTCGCCTCCCCCGCGATGCTCACGCCCACGTCCGCGATGCGCTCCAGCTCGTTGTTGATCTTCACGATCGTCAGCACCGTGCGCACCTGGCGCTCATCAAGCTGCGCGCCCTCTTTACACGCATCGGTCAGCAGAGACACCGCGCTCCGCTCAAGCTCGACGTCCACGCGATCGATCGCCTCATCCAGCGCAACCGCCCGAGCCGCGGCGTCCGGCTCCCCCGAAAAAATCGCGTTGAACGACGCCTCCACCATGCGCTGGACCTGCCACCCCTGCTGGACCAGCCCACCCTTGAGCGTTTCCAGTCGCGCGGTCAACATTTCCTGTGTCAGCGGCATGGTTCGTGTCCGTCCTGGTGTGAGACCGCACAAGCGTATCCGCACACGCGGGCCATCGCACCTGTCCACCATCGGCCTGATCGCCTTGACGACCGCCACCCGGTATCATCGCCCTCCCGCCCCCCCGGCTGAGTTCTCGCCCGGGGGCTTCGTTCGACTTGGCCATCACCTCTGCACCCACTCCGCCAGCGCCACCAGCGCCGCGGGCCCAAGGACACGACCCATGCCATTCAACATCCAGCACATCCACGCTCGTCAGGTCATCGATTCTCGCGGCAACCCCACCGTCGAGGTCGATGTCACGCTCCAGTCCGGCGCCTTCGGCCGCGCCGCAGTCCCCTCGGGCGCCTCGACCGGTGAGCACGAGGCCTGCGAGCTGCGCGACAACGACAAGAAGGTCTACATGGGCAAGGGCGTGCTGGGTGCCGTGAAGAACGTCAACTCGCGCATCGCCCCGGTCCTCGAAGGTCGCGATGCCCGCGATCAGGAAGCCATCGACCACGCCATGCTCGACCTGGATGGCACCCCGAACAAGGCCAACCTCGGCGCCAACGCGGTGCTCGCGGTCTCGATGGCCGTCGCCAAGGCCGCCGCCGCCGAGGCCCGCATCCCGCTCTACCGCTACCTCGGCGGCGCATCGGCCCACGTCCTGCCCGTGCCGATGATGAACATCCTCAACGGCGGCAAGCACGCGGACAACAACGTCGATTTCCAGGAGTTCATGATCCAGCCCTGGGGCTTTGACAACTTCCTCGACGCCACCCGCGCCGGCGTCGAGATCTATCACACCCTCAAGAAAGTTCTCCACGAGAAGCACCTCTCCACAGCCGTCGGCGATGAGGGCGGCTTCGCCCCCAACCTCAAGAACGCCGAGGAGCCCCTGCAGCTCATGGAAGAGGCCACCAAGCGCGCCGGCTATCGCTGGGGCGAGCAGATCTTCGTCGCGCTTGATCCCGCGGTCAGCGAACTCTGGAACGAGGCCGCCGCCAAGGGCAAGCAGGGCTACTGCTTCTTCAAGTCCGCGCCCGACCGCATCGCCACCACCGACGAGATGATCGATCTCTGGGCCGGCTGGTGCGCCAAGTACCCCATCCGCTCCATCGAGGACGGCCTCGCCGAGAACGACTGGGCCGGCTGGGCCAAGCTCACCGCCAAGCTCGGCGACAAGGTCCAGCTCGTCGGCGACGACCTCTTCGTCACCAACCCCAAGTTCCTCGCCCGCGGCCTCAAGGAAAAGTGCGCCAACTCCATCCTCGTCAAGGTCAACCAGATCGGCTCGCTCACCGAGACCTTCTCCGCCGTGAACCTCGCCATGCGCAACCGCTACTCCGCCATCCTCAGCCACCGCTCGGGCGAGACCGAAGACGCGACGATCGCCGACATCGCCGTCGCCACCAACTGCGGCCAGATCAAGACCGGCGCCCCCTGCCGCTCAGATCGCAACGCGAAGTACAACCAGCTCCTGCGCATCGCCGAGCACCTCGGCTCCGCCGCGGTCTACGGCAGCACGACCTGGAATCGCTGAACAGATCTTGGGTGGCCCGCCTCTCCGAGGCGGGCATAGGCCAAGCTGCAAGCACCCCCGCGCCACTGAACGGCTCTGCGTTCAGTGCTCGTGAACGATCGGACGCCGCGCGGGCCGCCGGGGCACGGCCGACCGCTGGTGATGTCCGCCCGGTCAAGCCGGAGCAATGACTCAGCAACGACCACGGCCCGAGCGTGTGCCCGGGCCGTGGAGGATTGAACTCAGGTTGTGCGATCGAAGCCGAGCGAACTCAGCGACGACGACGCGCGGCGAGCAGGCCGCCGAGGCCGAGGACCGCGGCCGCGCCGGGGGTGGGGATCGGCGTGTAGGTGTACTCGACCGTGATGCTCGACTGGCCGTTCGTGGTGAGTTGCAGACCCCAACCACCCGGAACGGAGACGCCGTAGAAGTTCTCCAGCCGCACGTCGAAGGGCACCGTGCCGACACCAACGTACGGCGTGAAGTTCCCGGGCAACACGTTCACGACATTCGCGAAGCTCAGGCCCCAGGAGGGGTCTGAGTAAATGATGGACTGGCCCGTCGCGTAGCCAGCCGGCGCGACGATGGAGCCGTAGCCTGACAGTGGCCCGTACGGATTGAACACCTGGTTCGCGCCCGAGGTGATGGTGTTGGTGCCCTGCATGATCGAGCCGGTGTAATCAAGCGCATACCGGAAAACCCGGCCGGTCGGCGACGGGTTCAGGCCGTTCCACGTGAACCGCATGCTGAGCGGCCCTTGGCTGGCCGAGGCGGTCACCGTGACGCCCGTCAGCGTGCCCAACGCAGGGTCGAACTGCGCGAAGTTCTGGGTCTGCACGATGTCGGTTGGCGACGGGCCGATCGTCTGCGTCTGGGTGATCACAGCCGCCGACGCGGCCGAACCCGCCATCGCCACGAGGGCAACAGCACCAATAGCAACAAGATTCTTCATGGTCTCTCTCTCCGAGCCTTTCGGCTCTCAGTGTTGTGGCGGGACCGGCGCGCACGCGCGAAGCAACCCGATCGCCGGTTGAAGAGTACCTGCCCACCGCGATTTGTCCAGCCATTTTCGGGGACTTTTCGCGAAGAGCGCGCAGCGTCAAGATGGGAAGTTTGGACCCCGCGCCCTCGGCGGAGGCCGGGAACGCCGGGTGTGGGATCAGCCGGTCAGGATCAGCGCCGACGGCGCGAAGCCATCAGGCCCGCGAGGCCGAGAAGCCCGGCGGCCGACGGAGATGGGATGACTGAAACGTTGTCCAGCGCAGCGTCAAAGTTGACGGTGCCGTTGGACTGATCACTGAATCGGAGCAAGGTGCTGGTTTCTGTGGCGGTGAACACGAACGAGTACGACTGCCACCAGTTCAACGCTGCGCCCGTCGAGGCGAGGACCGTTTGATCGAGCACGGTGGATGCACCGCTGATCACCTGCACCTGCAGCGAGGCGGAGCCCCCGATCGCCCCGCCCGGCTCCCACTTTCCAAAGTCGAAGGACAGCGTGTACAGCGTGCCGGGCACGGTCGAGAACGTCTGCTGCAGAACGCCATTGGGCGTCGTGTTGCCGCCGTTCCAGTTCATGGCAAAGGAACCATCGGAAGTGTTGAACGGAAGCCCGGACCCGCTGTTTCGGCCGACGTTTCCAGACCGGGTCCACTCGGACCCGAGCGGGTTCTCGAAGCTCCCGTTGACAAGAAGGTTCTGAGCCATCGCACCGGACGCTGAGAAGGCGACAGCCGCCGCGGCAGCGAAGATCGCCTGGCGGGTGTTGATGGTGAGGTTGGAGGGGAACAGCCGGCGGGACGAGAGAACGGACATGAGAGCGCTCCAGTGAGATGGTCAAGCACCTCCGTATCGTGTGGGAGGTGTCTCGACGGTCGCTCTCTCCTGTCCGATGCAACTATGCCTCACTCCCCGAACAAAGGCAAGCAATCTTGGCGAAGATCCTGGCGAAGACCGCCCGTCGCGAAGATGGGCAATCCTGCGGCGTCCAGAAGGGTTTCGTTCGCGCATGCGTCGGGTTCAACACCGAAGACCGAAGGCTCAGAGCGGGCCCTCACAGGTCCGCACGAAGCCGTCGATGGCTTGGCGACGGCCGTCAATGGGTTGAGTGCGTCGCCGGAGGTGACCTGACCGAGCCACGCAAACGACCACGGCCCGAGCGTGTGCCCGGGCCGTGGAGGATTGAACTCAAGTTGTGCGGTCAGAGCCGAGCGAACTCAGCGGCGACGACGCCCCCCCGCCGCGAGCAGACCGCCGAGGCCGAGGACAGCGGCCGCGCCGGGGGTGGGGATCGTGATCCAGGCATTGAAATTCATGTGATCGAAGAGATACGACCCATTGTCACCGAAGGCGACCGAGAGCGAGTCGCCCGGATTGAGCGTCGTGACATTCGGGAGGTTAAAGGAGTCGAGCACGCTGGTGCTGATACCGGCGAGGCTGGTCGTGCCGAGGGTGCTCGTGTTGCCGCCGATGGTGGCGTAGACGGTGATGGTGATGCCATTGCCGCTGAGGCCGTTGGCGATGAGTTCGGATCGGACATCGATCCCGCCGACCAGGGTTGCGACGGTGGGCGCAAAGACGAGCACGGCAGGCACGCCGGAGCCCGGGTGTACCCAAGAGCCTTCGAACGTTGCAGGTCCTGCGGCACCGTTGTCGCTGCCGATGGAAGTTCGTATTCCGAGCAAGGGCGTGTTGACTGGATAGCCCGGGCTGTTCCAGAAGGTGCCCTGGCTCGTCATCATCGGGCCGCTGAGGCCGATGGTGCCGTACCACTCGTTGGCGGTGGAGTTGGGCGTGGTGGGATTGGCGTCAAGCCAGTCGCGGTAGTTCAGAATGTCAGCGTGTGCGGAGCCACAGGCCAAGGCCGCAGCCGCGGCAACGCCGAGTAGAGTTCTCTTCTCCATGCGAGCAAATATACAACGACTCTGATTGGAGTCCAGCGAAGCTCACGAAGTACTGATGCGGGCAAGCGATTTCGGTCCGAGTTTCTGCAGCTTTGGGGCGAAGTTCGCCGTTGGATGAGCGTTTTGGCTGTCTGATAACCCGCGTTGGAGTCGGTCAGCCTCGTGCCCGTCGCGGTGGCGAGCTTGCTGGACCTGCCGCTGAGCGGGGTTGGTGAGCGAAAGGCAGCGGTGGCCCTGATGTGAGGCTCAATGAACGACCACGGCCCGAGCGTGTGCCCGGGCCGTGGAGGATTGAACTCAAGTTGTGCGATCGAAGCCGCGCGAACTTAGCGGCGGCGACGGGCGGCGAGCAGGCCGCCGAGGCCGAGGACCGCGGCTGCGCCGGGGGTCGGAATGGCCTGCCGGCCGTTGATGAAGAAACGCATGCCGTCGCTCGTGATGGTTCCGGATAAGAACTGCGCCTGGCCGCGGAGCGTGAAGTCGCCGAGCGTCCCATTCAGAGCAAAGTAGTTGTTGGTGTTCGGGACTCCGTTGTAGAGCGCGTTCGCGCCCGGGACAGAGACGAAGCCGCCGCCATCGTTGAACTCGACGTTGGTGTACTGGAAGCTCCGACCGGCCACGCCCGACATGTTGGCGCCGATGTCAAGCCCGACCAGCGTGTTGCCGGGGGCGAAGACCGGCGTCTGCGTCATCGTCATCGCGAGACCGGTGTAGTCGTTGTTCGCGTAGACGTTGAACGTGACGGTTCCTGCCGTGTTGTTCCAGATCACTTCCCATGAGCGTTGCAGACCACCCGTGCCGGTGTTCGGTCCCCACCAGCCGTTGCCGGGGTTACCGCCCTGCAGGTCGCTCTGGCCGGCCGCCGAGAGGCGTGCCTTCTGGTTGCCGAAGTTGAACGTTCCAATGGCGTTGAATGCCGAAGTCGAAGCCGGGGAAGCGGGGAAGGCCGCCGACGTCAACGTGAGTGACGCCTGTGCAGAACCCGCGATGGCCGCGAGGGCCAACGCACCGATAGCTACAAGATTCTTCATGGTCTCTCTCTCCGAGCCTTTCGGCTCTCCGTGTTGTGGCGGGACGGACGCGCACGCGCAAAACAA
>JALHNK010000046.1:3280-22578 GCA_022843565.1 Phycisphaerales bacterium | reverse complement strand
TCTGCAACAAACTCGCCCCCGGCAGCACCACCCGCCGCGCTGGTCGCGGCGCCGATGGCGGCCGGCGCGAGCGTGTCGGCGGGTGATGTGACGCGTCGGCTGGTCGCGGCGGCCGAGCGGATCGCGACCTCGAAGGAGGAAGCCCTGCGATCAGCGTCGAGCGCTTTGGTCGCGGCTTCGACATCGTGGGATTCAATGTCGCCGGGTGATCGCGTCGCGGTGAGCGAGGCGGTGGTTGAACTGGTCTACAAGGCGGCGGGGGACGACGCGCTGCTGGCGGATGTGCTGAAGCTGCTCGAGCCGCCGGTGACGCTGGACGAGGCGACGAAGCAGATGATCGCGCCGACGGACATCCGGCCAACCGCGTTCGCCTCCGGCGTGTTCTGGCGGCTGTCGCGTGAGCGAGAGCTGCCCGGGGCGGCGCTGGAGCGCGTTCGCGCCGCGTTCACGCGGATCTTGGGCGGTACCCGCCCTGCCGGCGCGCCGGGGTTTGCCGGCGGCGCTTCGGAGGCTCTGCGGCTGATGCCGCTGCGGATCGTGCAGCGATCAAGCAGGGCCGATGCTCGTGTCGTCGAGATGGCGATGCTCCGCTGGGTGGAGGTTGTGCGAGCGGTGTCACCTGTGGAGGTCCCGAAGCCGGACGCGGCACCGGCGGTCGCCGGCGCGCCGTCGGAGTCTGACGCGATTCTGGTCGATGCGCTGGCGAGACTGCTCGTTGATGGGCCGGATCCGGCGCAGAGCGAGCCGGCGCATCGGGCGATCTTGAGCGTGAGCCGAGCGTTGAGGTGGGATGGGGTTGATCAGTCCAGAGGGCGGCTGGGGATGTGGCTCGGCGATCCGCGGATCAGCACGACGCGGCTGAATCTGGTGACGGGCGCGATCGTGAAGCTCGTGCGCGTCGACGGGCTGGATGACACGTTCATTTTGCCGGTTGGTGCGTCCAGCGAGCAGCGGGCGGCGATACGCGATGCGTACGTGACAGCGTGGTCGCTGACAGGCGGTTCGAGAGCGACATCGGGCGCGGAGACCTGGGGGCGTGCGATCGCGGTGGTCATGGGCGAGCCCGGACCGGACAAGGGTGATGATCTGGGCTTTGCAGTGGTGGCGGCGCGGTTCAATCACTCTGCGGTCCTGCGCGCCGCGGGCAAGATCGACGAGGGGATCGCTATCGCCGGGGCCCTGGAGGCGCCGCTGCCGGTGATCATCAACGCGGCGAAGCAGGACCCCTCGGGGGCGGCGATCCACGCCGTCGGCGGGATCGCCGATGATTCGTGGGCGTCCAGATACCTGTGCGGCGATCGATCGGTCGCA
Organism: Phycisphaerales bacterium; assembly: GCA_022843565.1. Taxonomy (GTDB): domain Bacteria; phylum Planctomycetota; class Phycisphaerae; order Phycisphaerales; family UBA1924; genus JACVCS01. The sequence goes on along the minus strand of JALHNK010000046.1, from coordinate 21,267 downwards.
GTGCGCTTGCAGCGGATTCGCGAGTTGCAGGATCGGGCGCCGCAGATCACGCAGCTCGACGCGGACGTGCTGGTGGAGATCGCGTTCATCGCGTCGCCGCCGGAGGTGAGCGCCGCGGCGTTGAAGGCGATCCCGAGCTTCGGCGATTCGCCGCAGATGACGCACGCGCTGCTGAAGATGGCGTCGCGTGCGCCGCGTCGGGAGGCGATCGGCCGGATGGTCGAGCAGATGACGTACCGCCCGGTGCCGCCGGTGTACAGCGATCGGTGGGCGTTCATGCTGCGCCGGGCGCTGGTCGAGCGGTTGATCGAGCAGATGGCGAGCCTGACATGGGCGGGGCGCGTGGATGGCGCAATGATCCAGTTGGCCGAGGCGTACGGCGGGATGGCCACCGGGGGCACGTCACCGACGCCGGATGTTGAGAAGGCGTCGGTGGAGCTGCTGCGCTCGATCGAGCAGTATGGCAACAGCGTGCGCACGCAGGCGGCGGGGCTGGTCCCGAATCAGTCGCTGGGCCTGTCGCTTGATCAGATCGATCGGCGGCGGCAGGCCCGTCGCGTGGTTGCGCTCGGGCCCGTGCAGGTGTTTGCCGCCGAGCAGGTCACGCTGCTGGAGACGCTCTCGTACGTCGTGGCGGCCGAGCGGCCCGAGAGCGTGACGTTGCTGGCTGAGAATCTGACGCACGCCGCGGAGCAGCGCCGGCGTGCGACATCGGTCTTGACGCAACTGCGCGTGGTTGAGCAGGCGATCTCGCGGGTTTGGGCCGAGCGCATGGGCGTGGCGTCGCAACCATTGAAGACGGAACCAACTTCACCCGTGCCCCCGGCGGAGAATCCGGCGCCGGCGGCTCCGCCCGCGCCCGCGGCGACGCCGAGCACGCAACCATAAGTGAGCATGATGCGGATGATCGGTCACATCGTGGTTCAGTCGGGTGTGTCTGGCGTGAGGCCAGCGAGCCGGACAGCGCGCGCGCTGGGCGTGCTGGCGGTCGTGATGTGGGCGTGCGTCATCGGGATCAGCTTGGTGCAGACGGCACCGGCCAGCGGAGGCGAGAGGTTTGGCTCGTCGACCAGCGGGCGTGCCCCGGCGGGCGATGCGCCGGACGCGTACGCCGAGCTGGGCGTTCGCGATCTGCGGGCCCGGCTGTTGGCGCTGACGCCGGACAAGCCGCTGGAGTACTTCCTGCTGGCCGAAGAAGTTGGCGCAGAGGCCAAGACACGAGCGGAGCTGGAGCTGGCGCGACGCTTGTTTGTCCTGTCGATGCATCTGGGTGGCGAGCAGGGCGATGAGGATCTCGTCACGGGGTCGATCATCGGGCTGGCGGTGGTGGCGCGAAACGATCGTGAGCGGCACTGGCTGCTGGCGTCGGCGCGGGTGCTGCAGAGCGACCTCACGCCCGGCGCGACGCGGACGAAGGCACGACTCGCGCTGATCGAGCCGACCGATGATTCGGCGTTCGCGTTCGCTGAGGCCCTGGGCTTCGCACGCACGGGCGACGGGCGACGGGCCGAGTCGCTGCTGAATCGGCCGGACGTTGCGAAGGTCCTGCGCGTGTACGAGGCGGTGCTGAACGCCGACGGGCAGCTCAACGCGGCGCAGGCGCTGCAACGGTGGATCAACGAGTGGCCGACGTGCCCGGAGTGTCGCAACCGGCGAACGGTGAGCCGAACGGACGGGCCGGGCACGCCGGTGCGCACGCGCCTGTGCGGCCATTGCGGCGGCATGCCGGGGCCGCGGCTTGGCGATGCGGAACTCGCGGCGCAGCTTCGCACAGAGGCTTCGTTGCTGCGTGGCATTCACCGATTCTGGTCGTCGCAGTACCTTGTGGACCAGGGTGAGCCGCTGCGCGATCCGTCGCCTGATTCGGTGGCGTCGGCGTTCGGCGTTGATGTGTCGATGACGCTCTATCGTGACGGGCGTTGGACAAGCTCGCCGAAATGACCGGCGCCAGGGAGCAACCCGGAGCGGATGAGGAACGGTCGCGGGCCGCGTTCATCGCGGCGCACCAGCGGTTGCACGCCTGGACCCTCCGGCTGTTCATGCAGCGGACCGGCTCACGCCGGGCGGTCGCCGAGGACCTGGCCCAGCGGACATGGCACGCGGCGTGGAAGGCCGTTTCCTCCGGGGTGTATGACCCCTCGCGCGCGTCGATGACGACGTTCATCCACGGCGTCGCGCACACGATCGCACGCGGGGCGGCGACGGAGTTCGCTCGAGCCGCGAATCGAAAGCCGCCGGAGCCAGTGGCGATCGAGTCGGCGGATCTGAGCGTGCTCGTGGAGGAGGCCGAGATGGTCGATCGCGTGCGGGCCGCGCTGCGTGGCGAGGCACCGGGCGCGGGGCTGACGCCCGATGAGATCGGCGTGCTCCAGCTCGTCTCGCGGGGCGTCGGTGACCGAGAACTGGCCAAGCAGCTCGGGGTCGCGCCGTCAACCGCGAACGCCCGAAAACGCAGCGCCATGCAGAAACTTGCGGGGTACCTGGAATCTGGCGGAGTGCCAAATCGGGCGCGGGCGAGCGATTTGCCTCGGACGCACGATGAGGGCGAGCGCTTGGGGCCGCTGCGCCAATAAGGATGTGGCGAGGCGATGGTGCGTCGAGTGGGTGGGGTTGGGCGTGTTGGTGGCGGCGGTGGTGGAACGAGCGTTGCTCCGGACGAGCGGATTGGGTTCGGTGATGTATGGCAAAGCTGAACAACGAGCGCATCGAGCAACTGTTGCGAACGGCTCACGAGGTGGACCGACTCGATGATGAGCTCTCGCACGGGCCATCTGGCGGGCACCGGGTGGTCCTCCGTCGCATCGGTTGGGGCACCGGCGTCGCCATCGCCGCAGGGCTTGCGATCGTCGCGACGATCTCACTGACGCAGCGAGCGACCACCACGCCGACGCGAGCGGGCGAGCAAGCGAGCGCTCCGAAGACCGCGCCGATCGATCGCGGCGCGACGGAGATCGCGCAGCGTCCGATCACGCCGGAGTCGCCGACACCTGAGACGACCGAGGGCCGCTCGGGCGTGTTGCTGGCGATCGTCGGGCACGCCGATGGCAGCCTGCGCTGTGTGAACTGGTCGGCGAATCCGTTTCAGGGGCGTGCGCTGAGCGAGCTTCGCGATGACGAGCTGAAGTCGATGGCGATGGCGATGCAGTGCTTCAACCCGGCCGAGCGCTTGCTCGTGGTGGGTGTTGAGGGACCGGCGAATCGGCTGCCGATGAGCGACGAGCGGGCGATAGAGCTTGCGCGGTGTGTGCTGGCCTCGCCGGGATGCGAGGACGGGTCATTCAACCCGGGGGTGTGCGCGACGACATCATGCCTCGCGGCGGACGTCTCAGTGCGAGTGAAGTCGGTGGCGATGTTGCCTTGAGTTGCTTTGAGCGAGTTCTTGTGCTGGCCCGACGCGGGATCAGGCTTCGGCGCTCTCGGCGAGTTCGACGCCGCCGCCACGCAGGCCGCCAGCTTCGAAGCGATCAAGGGCCGAGTAGACATCGCCGGGGGTCATCGCGGCCCGCACCGCTTCCTTCAGCGGACGGCAGCCGAGCGGTCGCCCGCGTGCGTCGGTCTCGGTGCCCAGGCGCTTGCCGAACCAACTGATGCGCCGGCGAATCTGGTACATGCAGTAGCGCTCGTCGCGGAACTCCAGCATGAACGCCATGTACTGGCGAACGATCGCGAGCTTCTCTGCGGTCGTGGGCTCTGGCGGGCACTGGCGCCCGTTGATGACCTCCCAGCAATCGCGGAAGAGCCACGGCGTGCTGAGCGCGCCGCGCCCGATCATGACGCCGGCGCAGCCAGTTCGTTGCATCATCGCCAGTGCATCGGGCGCTTCGCGCACGTCGCCGTTGCCGATGACCGGCACGTTGTGGCCCGAGGCCTTGCAGTGACGCCCAACCGCGTCAACGACGCGCGAGATGCCGTCGAGATTGACGATGCCCATGAACTTCTGCTCGGTGGTGCGCCCGTGGATCGTGACGGCGGTGATGCCCTCATCGATGAGTCGCGGCGCGAGGTTCTCGGCGATGGGCTGATCGTTGAACCAGCCCAGTCGCATCTTGCATGTGAGCGGGATGTTGTACGGCTCAAGCGCTCGGACGCACTGGCGCACGATCTGGATCGTGGTGTCGGGAATGCACAGGAGCTTTGAGCCGCCGTCTTTCTTGGTGACCTTGTCAACGGGGCAGCCCATGTTGATATCGACGATGGTCGCGCCGTGTTCGGCGGCCCAGGTCGCGCCCTCGGCCATGATCTCGGGGATTCCGCCGTAGAGCTGCATGCCCACGGGCTTGTCCTCGGCGTTCGTGCGTGCGAGGTCCAGCGAGCTGGCGGTTCCGCGCAGGAGACCTTGCGGAGAGAGGAGATCGGTGCAGGCGAGCCCGACGCCGCCCTGGCGGCGCGCGACGAGGCGGAAGGCCAGATCGCAGTAACCCGCGATGGGGGCCAGCAGGAGGTTGGTCGCGAGCTGAACGTTGCCGATCTTGAGCACGTCAATGATATGGGGGACGTCGGCAATCAGGCCGGGGCGAGGCGGCGGGCGAGGCGGAAGGCCAGCTCGAGGCTCTGTTCGTAGTTCAGGCGTGGGTCGCAGAGCGTGTCGTAGTTGCGATCCAGGTCGTCTTCGGTCAGGTTCATCGCGCCGCCGATGCACTCGGTCACGTCCTGCCCGGTGATCTCGACGTGGACGCCGCCGAGGCGGGAGTTGTTCTCGGCGTGGACGGTGAGCGAGTCATCAAGCTCGCGGAGGATGTCATCGAACGAGCGTGTTTTGCGGCCGCTGCGCGTGGTGAGCGCGTTCGCGTGCATCGGGTCACAGACCCAGAGGGGCGAGCGCCCGGTGCGCCGGACGCTGTCGATGAACCCCGGCAGCACGCGCCGCACGTTCGCGGCGCCGAGGCGCGGGATCAGGACGAGTTTGCCGGGCTGGTGCGCGGGGTCCAGTGTGTCCAGCAAACGCAGGATGTCGTCGATGTTCGCGCCGGGGCCGAGCTTGACGCCGATGGGGTTGCTGATGCCGCGCAGGTACTCGACGTGGGGGCCATCGAGGCGGCGGGTGCGTTCGCCGAGCCAGGGCAGGTGCGTGGAGAGGTTGTAGTGGCCGCTGCGGCGTGGCACGGTGCGTGTTTGTGCGCTTTCGTAGAAGAGGTTGAGGGCCTCGTGACTGCTGAAGAAGTCGACGGCCGAGAGCTGCTCAAAGCCGCGCTCGCCAACGGCTTCCATGAAGCGGACGCCGTCGAGGAGTCGCGAGGTGAGCAGCTCGTACTCGCGCCGGACATCGGGAGTGAGCGCGGCGCGCTGGAGAAAGCCCAGATCCCAGTACTCGGGATGGTGGATGTCGGCGAAGCCGGCGTGCAGGAGCGAGCGGACGAAGTTGAGCGTGAGGGCCGCGTGCTTGTAGCCCTCGAGCATCAGGTCGGGGTCCGGCCGGCGGGCCTCGGGCGTGAAGTCGGCGCGATTGATCAGATCGCCGAAGTAGCTCGGCAGCGTGACGGGCTGGCCGTTGATCGTGCGAGTCTCAGTCGCGCTCGATCGGGGCTTGGCATACTGCCCGCACATGCGCCCGACGCGGACGACGGGCTTCTTCGCTGCGTAGACCAGCACCAGCGACATCTGGAGCAGGATCTTGAGCTTGATCGTGATGATCGCCGGGCGGCAGTCGGCGAGTGTTTCGGCGCAGTCGCCACCCCAGAGGAGAAACCGTTTTCCCTCGGCGGCCTCGGCGAGCTGCTTCTTCAACGCCTCGATCTCGAAGCTGGTGACCAGCGGGGGCAGTTGGCGGAGGCGCCCAGTGGCGTCCGCGACGCGGTCGTCGTCGTCGTAGGGGGCAGCGAAGAGCTTGGCCGCGGCGTCGCTCGCGGTGCGTGCGCGCCAGCTTTCGGGGTGCCAAGTGGGGGTGTCGTGCGGGTCGGTCAACGTCGCGTCCTTGTGGTGAGAGCGAGAGGGTAACTCGGTCAGCGGGGGGCCGCTCGGGATGGAATATGCGTTTTTTCTCGTCTGGAGTGAACTGGAGGTCTGGATGCGCCGATGTGAGACGGTAACCGGGCCCACGGACGGGCCGGACGTCGCGCACGGCGTGACGACACTCACTTCGGCTTTCGCCGAGCAGACAAGGAACGACCACATGACGACGACTCGCAACAACCGCACGACTCGCAAGAACCGCACCACGCGCACCAACCGCACCCGCAAGAACGCGGCCGCCAAGCGCACCACCGGCACCAAGTTCGGCACCCGCTTCACGGCGAAGAACAAGGCCAAGAACACGACCACCACCAAGACCGCCAAGCGCACGACCACCGCCAAGCGCACCGGCACCGTCAAGGCCCGCGCCGCCGCGAAGACCACCAAACGCTACGCGAAGAACGCGAACAAGACCAACGCGAACAGCAACAACACGAACTACGTGTTCGCCTTTGCCAGCAAGAACAGCAACGCGAACAAGAACGCCCGGACTCGCACCTTCGCGAACCGTGGCACGAACGCCAAGACCACCCGCGCCCGCAAGGCTGCGTGAGTCGGTTGCGCGACTTGGTCGCGCATTGTGATTGAGTGAATGTGCAGCCGCCGTGGTCGGGTGTTCCCCGGTCGCGGCGCTGTTGCGTTTGGGCGGTGCTGTGCCGGCGCAGCGTGCCGGTGCCCGGGCGCGCTCGTCGCCGGCGACGTGGCGTATGCTGCGCGCAGCGATGACTACTCAATATCACGACACGGCGTGCATCCTGTCCACGGGCGATGAAGTCACGCTGGGGCAGATCGTTGACGCGAACGCGGCGTGGCTGGCCGACGCGCTCACCAGCGCCGGTGTGCTGCCAGTGGAACAAGCAACGGTGCCGGATGATGCAGAGGTGATCGGTCAAACGATCCGACGGCTGGCGCAGCGTGCGCCGCTGATCGTGATGTCCGGCGGGCTGGGGCCGACCGATGCGGACCTCACGCGCCCGGCGATGGCGACACTCGCCGGCGAGGAGTTGGTGGTTGATGACGAGGCGATGGCGGCGCTGACAGAACTGCTCGGGCGACGCGGGCGCGTGGTCACGGATCGGCAGGCTCGCCAAGCGACCAGGCCCGCGTCGGCGCGGTGCTTGCCCAATCCCTTTGGCACGGCGCCGGGGCTTCATGTGCGATTGCCGGCTGGCAGGACGGGGGCGCCGTGGGATGCGGATGTCTTCTGTCTGCCCGGGCCGCCTCGCGAGCTTCAGCCGATGTTCCGCGACTGTGTGCTGCCGTCGCTGCGACTGGACCCGGCCCTGGCGACGCGGACTCGCCTCCTGCATGTGCTGGCGGTGCCCGAGTCGGACGTCGCGGCGCGACTTGCGCACCTCACACGGCGGCAGGATGTCGGCGAAGCGCCGCTGCTGGCGATGACCGCCAGTGGCGGCATCCTGACGCTGCGGGCGCGGATCCGCACCAGCGCTGGTGAGAGCGCCGCCGCCGCGGCGCTTGACACCATGGAGCGAGAGATCCGCTCGGTGCTCGGGCATCACGTCATGCCCGGTCACGCGCAGGTCGGCACCCGCGGCGAGAGCGCCCTGGCGTCCTGCGTCGTGCAGCAGCTTCGCCAGAGCGGGCGATCACTCAGCGTCGCCGAGTCTTGCACCGGCGGCATGATCGGCGGCCTGGTGACCAGCATCTCGGGCTCGTCGGCTTCGTTCGTCGGTGGCGTGATCACGTACTCGAACGAACTCAAGGCGCGTCTGCTGGGCGTGAGCCAGAGCGATCTGGCGACGCACGGGGCGGTGAGCGAGCCGGTGGCGCGGGCGATGGCAATCGGGGCGATCAAGCTCACCGGCGCGAGCGATGCGCTGAGCGTCACAGGCATCGCCGGGCCCGACGGTGGCAGCCAAGTGAAGCCCGTCGGAACGGTGTTCCTCGGACACGCGCGACGCGAAGACTCCGGTGAGGTGCGCAGCGCCGTGCGCCAGTGCCTCGTCACCGGCGATCGGCACGATGTTCGTCAGCGAGCGGCGATCAGCGCGCTGTCGATGCTCTACTTTGCTCAGGCGATGGGCTTTGAGGAGAGTCGAGCGGTGCGGTTGAACTGGCAGGTGGGAACATGAACATGAAAAAAGCAACGCTTGGGCGTTGCTCTGGTGGGCGGTTCGTTGGTTGATCGCGATCGAGCGAGGTCGCTCAGGCCTCGTCGATCAATAGCGGCGCTTCATGCGCTTCTTGCCGAAGCCTGCGGGCGGGCCGCCGGCGCGTGAGGGCTTGGGGGCGTGCGAGGTTCGGGCGGAGCCGTCGCCACGTGGTTCGGAGCGCGGGGCGGCGGTGGTTGAGCCGGCCTCACCGGGCGCGGCGCGGGTGTGATGCTCGGCTCGCGGGGCGTGGCCTTGGCGCGGCGCGTGCTCGCTGCTGCGAGCGGCGTATCCGCCGCCACGGGATGCGGAGCGACCGGGGTGAGAAGAGTGGGGGGCCTGTCGCGGCTCGCGCACTGAGGATTCCTCAGCGAACGTGAGCAGGTCCTCGGGCACCGGCGGCAGGGGCGTGATGTCGATGCGCTTAGCGGTGAGGCGTTCGATACGACGGAGCTGATCGCGTTCATCCTCGCCGCAGAAGCTGATGGCCTGGCCGGTGGCGCCAGCGCGGCCGGTGCGGCCGATGCGGTGGACGTACGCCTCGGGCTCAACGGGCAGGTCGTAGTTGACGACGTGGCTCACGGCATCAACATCGAGGCCTCGCGCTGCGACATCGGTGGCGACGAGGATGCGAGTGCGGCCGATGCGGAAGGCGTCCAAGGCGCGGTCGCGCTGGTTCTGGGCCTTGTTGCCGTGGATGGCCACGGCGCTGACGCCGGCGGTGACCAGGTGCTTGCAGAGCTTGTCGGCGCCGTGCTTGGTCTTGGTGAAGACGACGACGCGGCTCATGCCTTCGTCGCGAAGGAGGATGCGAAGAAGCAGGGCCTTCTTCATGCGCGGGACCATGTAGAGCGATTGCTCAATGAGCGGCGCGGCGCTGGCGACGGGCGTCACCGCGATCTTGACCGGGTTCTTCAGCAGCGAATCGGCCAGGTGCATGATCTCGCGCGGCATGGTTGCCGAAAAGAGCAAGGTCTGGCGCGCGGGCGTCGTCGGCAGCGCCGCGGCGATGCGGCGGATGGGCTGGATGAAGCCCATGTCGAGCATGCGATCGGCTTCGTCGAGCACGAAAATGCCGACGCCGGAGAGGTTGACGAGGCGCTGCTCCATGAGATCGATGAGGCGGCCGGGCGTGGCGACGAGGACATCGACGCCGCGCTGCAGGGCTTTGACCTGGCGCATCTGGCTGACGCCGCCGAAGACGCAGGTGTGAACGAGGCCGGTGTGCCGGCCATAGGTGGCGAAGGACTCGCCGATCTGGTTGGCCAGTTCACGAGTGGGCGCGAGGACCAGGACGCGCGGGATCGCGCCGCCGCGACGGGTCTTGTCGACCGGCGCGGAGCTCAGGCGATGGAGGATCGGCAGCGCGAACGCGGCGGTCTTTCCGGTGCCGGTCTGGGCGCAGCCGAGGAGGTCCTTGCCCTCCATCACGGGGCCGATGGCCTGGGCTTGGATCGGGGTGGGTTTTTCGTAACCTTCTTCAAGCAGTGCGCGAAGAATGGCGGGGGCGAGGCCGAGGGCTGGAAATGCCATGAAAACGACGACTCCTTTGCCGATCCGAAGATTGGCATGAACACCAGTGAACAGGCCGAGATGGTTTCATCGGGCCGTCCCCGGCATGGTCGTGACGCTCACGCTCGCCGAGGCGTTGGTTGAAAGGGATCATAGGCGCGAAAAGCTCTGGAGGCGAAACAAAGGATCGCGCTTCACGTTCGCAGTCATTAGCGTTGCAACTCTTCGGCCACGCGATCACGCTGCTGGCGTGCGGTCACACGACCTTCACCTTGCTCCAATCGCGCGTCGGCTTCGGGATCTTCGGTGCCATCGCCTGGAGCGTCTCGACCAGGCACTGCGACACCGCGAGATTGCGGAACCACTTCTTGTCCGCCGGGATCACGTTCCACGGCGCGTACTCCGTGCTGCAGCGCGTCACGGCGGTTTCGTACGCGAGCTGGTAGTCATCCCAGAGCTTTCGCTCGTCGAGGTCGCCCATCTCGAACTTCCAGTTCTTGAGCGGGTCGCGGAGGCGGGCCTCGAGGCGCTGGCGCTGTTCGTCCTTGCTGATGCACAGGAAGAACTTGATGATCGTCGTGCCGCACTCGGTGAGGTGGCGCTCGAAGTCATTGATCTGGCGGTAGCGGGCCTCGATCACCTCGGGCGGGGCGAGCTTGCGGACCTTGGCGATCAGCACGTCCTCGTAGTGGCTGCGGTTGAAGACCGCGACCTCGCCCTTGCGGGGGCAGACGTTGTGAATGCGCCAGAGGAAATCGTGGTCGAGCTCTTCGTGCGAGGGCGCCTTGAAGGCGACGACGGAGACGCCGATCGGGTCCATGCCGGACATGACGTGCCGGATCGTGCCGTCCTTGCCGCTGGTGTCCATGCCCTGCAGCACGATGAGGACGGCGCGCTGGTTCTCGGCATAGAGCCGCACTTGCATCTCCGCGAGCTTGCGGCTGTTGGCCTCGACCGTGGCCGCCGCGGCGTCTTTGTCCTTGAATTCGGCGGTGTCGCCGGGATCAAACTTGCGGATGTTGAACTTGGAGCCGGGCTTGACGCCAAATTGCTTGAGCGCATTCATGGCGCGAGTGTATCGGCTGCACGCCGATTGTGTGCCCGGTCAACTCGAGATCCACAGGCAGCGAGGCGAGGCGGACGCCCGCAGACGCAACACGCCGCTCCGAAGCGACCGGCGCTCGTCAGCAACTTCAGACCCGGCGCTGGGCGAACTCGATCTCCAGAAACCGAGCGACGTAATCGATGATGCTCGACGCCTCGGGGATCTGCGGGTTCTGCGTCGGGCCCATCGGCTCGAAGCGCATGCCCTTGAAGCGGACGACCGCTTCCTCAACGCTCAGGCCGTATTGCAGCGCCAGCGAGAACGCGCGGCAGAAGGCCTGGCACATGCCGCTGAGCGTCGAGCCTTCCTTGCTGATCTTGATGAAGATCTCGCCGGGGCGGCCGTCCTCGTGGAGGCCGACGGTGAGGTAGCCCTCAAAGCCATCGATGACGAACTTGTGGGTCAGGGAACTTCGCGTGGACGGGAGTACTTGGCGAGTGGCGAGCATGGGGGAATGTCCTCGGCGTCGGGCGTTCGATCCGGGGGCTCGTCCGTGAGCCGCGGCCGCTCGAACGCACGGATGATATCGGACCCACGCGGTTTGACTCATCACTTTCGTCGCGATCGGGATGAATCGGGGCGATATACTCTTGGTCGTCTCGCGTTCGTATCTCGGTTGCCGTCGGCCTATGCACACGCTCCGTCAGATCGATGTCGCGCTTTCTCGCCAATGTCTCAGCGGCGTGATGGTGTACGTTTTGGTGGCGATTGTCGCGGCGGCGAGCCCGAATCTGGGGCGCGACGGGCACGCGATGAACTCGCGGATGGCGGACTTTGACGCCCGTCAGGTGTTGCCGGAGGTCCGGGTTCAAAGCCAGGCGACGCGCCGGGTGGACCATGAGAAGCCGGACCCCGAGGCCGCGGGGCGGTCGGGCGTGTCGCGCAGCCGATTCGTCGGCGACGTGTACGCGGTCGCGGCCCAGTGCCAGATCGGGCTGGATCTTGGGGCGCTGGTGCGGGCGGGGTTCGTGAGTTTGCCGCCGCCGCGCGTCGCGGCGTGATCGGATGGCGATCCTGGCGAGAGCCGGGAACGCGATTCCGTCGATGGCGCAGGGCGCTGGGTTGATTGCCGAGCGTCCGGGCTCAGGATGGCGTTTCGTTGCACGCTTCGATGCTGATGGCATCGCGGGCGGATGGCGTGACGCTCGTGTCAGAACACTCAAGCAAAGCAGATTTCAGCGGTTCCGTCGCACGACGGCGGACCGTGACTGCCCCGATGGATCGCACGATCCGGCGGGCACAACGACCCAAGGTAGACCATGGCCAAGCAAGACATTCCGATTATCGGCCCGATCCTCAACCGCATCATCGGCTCGCGCAACGACCGCTTTGTGAAGCGGTACCTGCAACGCGTCACCGACATCAACGCGATGGAGCCCAAGTATCGCGCGATGACCGACGCGGAGCTGCGCTCGCAGGTGAAGGTGCTTCGTGAGCGGCTGGACAAGGGTGCCAAGGCGTTTGACCTCATGACCGATGCGTTCGCGGTTGCCCGCGAGGGCATGGACCGCGGCGTCGGCATCCGCAAGATCTTCGATCCGGAGCGGAAGTTTGATCCGTCCACGCTGAAGCCCGAGGTGCGGGCCCTGTACGACCAGACCAAAGCGCTGATGGACGCCACGCCGCCGCACGATCCGACCGGCCCGTTCCTGGGCGGCGAGGGGATGATCCCCGGCTGGCAGCAGGTGGACATTCCCAACGCGATCTATGACAACGTGCGGGAGCTCTTCCCCGAGAGCCGCCCGCCGTTCCGAGCCCGCCCGTTCGACGTGCAATTGATCGGCGCGATGGTGCTCTCTGAGGGCAAGATCAGCGAGATGAAGACCGGCGAAGGCAAGACGATCGTCGCGCCGCTGGCGACGTTCCTGGCCTGCGTCGAGCGATTGAAAGTCCACGTCGTCACGGTGAACGACTACCTCGTGCAGCGCGACCGCGACTGGACGTTCCCGTTCTTCCGTGCACTAGGCCTCACCGTCGGGGCGATCCACCCGCAGCACCTCCAGCCCGAGGACATGAAGCGGCAGATGTACCTCTGCGACGTGGTCTACGGCACCACCGCCGAGTTCGGCTTTGACTACTTGCGCGACAACATGAAGCGATCCGTCGAGCAGCAGGTGCAGCGCCGGCGCGACTTCGCGATCGTTGACGAGGTGGACAGCGTGTTGATCGACGAGGCCCGCACGCCGCTGATCATCAGCGGCCAGGCCCACGAGTATCGCCCGCGCTACGAGCTTGCGGACATGCTGGCCAAGCACCTGCACGCCAAGCAGCGCCCCTGGCAGCAGTGCGATGACGAGATCAACAACATCAAGAAGCTCATCAAGGGCCTCGAGGGCGATATCCGCAACGCGCGCGACAAGGCCAAGATCCCCGCGTTGCAGGATCGGCTGAAGATCGCACGCGAGAAGCTGCCGGTGCTCGAGGCCCAGCGGGCCAAGCACACGCAGTACTTCGAGGTGCAGATGGAACGCAAGACCGTTCATCTCAGCCACGAGGGCGTCGAGGAGGCGCAGAAGGTCGCCAAGATCGGCTCGTTCTACGTCGGCGAGAACATGGACGTGCCGCACTTGCTGGAGCAGGCGGTGCGGGCGCACGTGGTCTATCAGAAGGACAAGGACTACATCGTCGCGCCGTCGGAGAACCCGCAGACCGGGCGCGTCGAGCCCAGCATCGTCATCGTCGATGTCTCGACCGGCCGCCCGATGGTCGGCCGCCAATGGTCCGACGGCCTGCACCAGGCCATGGAGTGCAAGGAGAACGTGCCGATCAAGCAGGAGACGCAAACGGTCGCCAGCATTACGGTGCAGAACTTCTTCAAGATGTACAAGCGGCTGGCGGGCATGACCGGCACCGCTGACACCGAGGCGCAGGAGTTCCACGACATCTACAAGCTGGACGTCGTGACGATCCCGACGAACAAGACCGTGACGCGCCGCGACTTTGACGACATCATCTTCCTCACCGAGCAGGACAAGTGGGATCGCATCGTTGACGAAATCAAGAACTTCCACGACATGGGCCGCCCGATCCTGGTCGGCACCACCAGCGTTGAGAAGAGCGAACTGCTCAGCGAGATGCTCACCAAGAAGTACGGCATCAAGCACGAGGTGCTGAACGCCAAGCCGGAGAACATCGAGCGCGAGGCCCACATCGTCGAGAACGCCGGCCAGATCGGCTCGGTCATGATCGCGACGAACATGGCCGGGCGAGGCACGGACATCAAGCTCGGCAAGGTCACTCGTGAGGCGCTGCTGGACCATTGGCTCCGGCGCTCGATCTGCCCGCGCGAGGTCACGATCGAAAGCTCCGAGCAGCAACTCCGCGAGGGCATCTACCGCAAGATGGCCCCGACCGAACTCGGCGTTCCCAAGCGCGAGCTCGAGGGCGTGAAGTTCGAGGAGCTGGAGCTGCGCCTGCTCCGGCACTGGACGACGCAGAACACCTGGCTCGGCGAGAAGGAGATCGCCCGCGCCAGCGCCGACAAGCTCCGCGCCGAGCTGGATCGCAACGGTCGCTTCAGCCTCCACCGCCTCCGCTGGTTCCAGAGCGTCGAGGACCTCGGCGGTCTGCACGTCATCGGCACCGAGCGCCACGAGTCGCGCCGCATCGACAACCAGCTCCGCGGCCGCTCCGGTCGCCAGGGCGACAACGGCTCCAGCCGCTTCTTCATCAGCCTGCAGGACGACCTGATGAAGTACTTCGGCGGCGAGGGCGTCGGTCGGATGCTCGGTCGCTTCGGCATGAAGGAGGGCGATTCGATCGAGAACCCGATGCTCAGCAAGAGCGTCGAGCGAGCCCAGCGCAAGGTCGAGGAGATCAACTTCCAGCGCCGCAAGCAGATCCTCGAGTATGACGAGGTCATGGAGTATCAACGCCGCGGGTTCTACGGCCTGCGCCAGCGAGTGCTGGAAGGGCGCGATCTGCGCTCGCTCTTCTTTGAGTACATCGCCCAGACCACCGGCGGCACGAACGAGGACTTCCTCGATCGCTCGTACCCCAGCCGCTGCGTCGCCGATTACGCCAAGAACCAGGCCGAATGCACGCTGGTGCCCAATCGATTGAAGGGCCTCAGCCCGCGCGAGGTGGAGGAGTACATCCGCAACACCGCCAGGGAAGAGTGGCGAGACAACGCCTCGATCACGCTCGGCGAGTACATGTCGCGAGAGTTGCCCGAGGGCGTTGATGCCGACGGCACCCCGGAAGGCGGCGAGCACCTGGACGCCGACGGGCTCTCCAAGTGGGTCAATGATCGCTTTGGTCAGGAGATCCCCGCGTCGGAGCTGCGAGCGCTGGCCAAGAACGGGCGTCGCGCGCTGCTGGACCGCATCGGGCATGCAGTTGACGCCAAGGTCGATTCGATCGATCTCAGCGGCGTGTCCCGATTCCTCGAGGACGATCACGGCGTCCGCGAGCTCACACGCTGGGCCGAGAACAAGTTCGACATCAAGCTGACGCCGCAGGAGGTCAAGGCCGCGGCGATCGACGGCACCGAGAACGTCACGAAGTTGGTGCTGGAAAAGGCTCGGACGCTCTATAAGAAGCGGGAGACGGAGTTCCCGGTCGACTACATGCTGGAGACGATGCAAGCTCAGCGAGCGCAGGATCCGCAGGGCGCTCTGACGAACTTCCTCAAGAACGTGCGTCAGCGATTCGGCGTGGAGTGGCAGCCGCAACAGTTGTTCACGAAGCACCCGATGGATATCCGCAAGGAGCTCATCGAAGCCTCGGCGAAGTCTCTGGCCGAGAACCGCGTCGACAGAATCTATCGCGAGGCCAAGGCCCAGGCGTCTTTCGACGAACTGTCCAAGTACTTCAAGGACTCGCTGGACGCCGAGGTGCCAGAGACGCTGCGGTACCTTGAGGGCCAGGAGCGAGACGACGCCATTCGCTCGCGCGTCGAGGCCGTCACGCGGGGCGAGCTGATCTTCTTCGAGCGATCGATCATGCTCGGCGTGCTTGACCCGATGTGGCAGGACCATCTTTACGCCATGGACCAGCTCCGCGACGGCATCACCTTCCGCGTCTACAGCCAGCAGGACCCGCGCATCGAGTACAAGCGCGAGGGCTCGCGACTCTTCAACGACATGATGGACCAGATGCGAGATCGCGTGACCGACTACATCTTCAAGGTCAGCATCAAGCCCCCGACGCCGCAGCCGGCACCCGCCTCGGCCATGGGGGGTCCGATGCGCTCGGGCATCCGCCCGATGTCGGCGACTCCGGCCGCTCCGAAGACCTACACCCAGACGATCGCCATGCCCGGCGCGGCGCCGACGCCTCCGGGCGAGTCGCCGTACTACACGCCGCCTTCTCGACCGGCGAACCCCCCGCAGGATTCGCAGGGCCCGACCGCCGCGGCTCCGCCAGCGACGCCGCCCACGGACAACGGCGATAGAGGCGCGGGAGGCAACGGCAGCCGCCAGTCCTAACATAACCCGAGCAGTCTACCGCTCGGAACACGATTCCACGCTGAACGCCGCGCGGGCGCGACGCCGCTGGCACACTGTTGTCAACGCGCGGCAACCCCGCGCGTTCTCCTTGCGTATGGGTCTGTGATTCACCACGGCTGGCGAACGCTTGCGGGTACGCCTTGGCGTTGTCGCGTATGCTCAGATGTCGGGTCGATGGGATCGACCGTCCGGGCGACGTTTTTGCCGAGCGATGAAGATCTGGCGATGTGCGTGGAATCGCCGGTGGTCTGGAGTGTTGCGCAACTGAGCGACGGTCGGGGAGGGGGGGAGGGGCGTGGGGTGGGCGTGCGTGTGGGGGGGGGCGAGGGCGAGTTTGGAGAGCTTCGGATCTTCGGACGGAACATGTCGGACCAGCGCGGGAGCGAATATGCAAGCAGCAAGCCGTCGAAACTTGACATCACGCCGCGATCAGCGCGGGTTCACGTACATTGAGATGCTGACGGTGCTGGTGGTCATCGGGATTCTGATGGCGATCGTGCTGCGACTCGGCGGTAGCGTCTCGGAGAACGGGCGAGCGCGCCAGACACAGGCGACGATCGCGACTCTGGATAGCGCGCTGACCTCGTATCTCACCGAGCGGCCCGGGCAGTTCCCGGCCGATTTCAGGGACTCGGCTGGTGTGCAGTTCCCGATTATCGATGGGCGCTGCACCGAGGACATCGGCGGCCCGCCGAACTCGTTCACAGCGCCGGCGTTCCCGAGTCTGGCGTTGTTCTTCGCTTCGGTGCGCGGCAATGAGGCGATCGAATCGGTCGTGCGCGGGCTTGATCCGTCGCGCGTCGTGCAGGTTCAGATGTCGCAGTATTCCAGTCGGTTCCCGCAGCCGCAGGAGCGGCGCGCGGGCGCCTCGGCTGACACCGCGATCAGGATGATCACGGTGCTGGACGGATGGGACCGGCCCATCCGCTTCGTTCACCCGAAGTACGACGGCGGCTTCGGCAACGGCTTTCGCCAGGCATCCCCCGGTGCGGCGGCGTTCTCGAGCGTGGGCCGCGAGAATCTCGAACTCGACTTGACGGTCGCTGGCGGCGGCACGCAACGGGCGACGTTTCGTCGTGCCGCGATGCCGTTTGACCCAAGCGGTGCCGGCTACCAGACCGCGTGGACCGGCGACGCCGACGAGGGCCTGAGCCCCGGCGAGCGCCCGTACTTCTACTCGTCCGGCCGCGACGGCAACCCCGGCACGCGCCAGGACAACATCTACTCAACGCGCCCGAACTTCCCCGCCGAGACCGCTACGAGCGCCCAGTAACGCGGATCGCCAGAAACCCCGGACGGTCGTTGACTGCCGCGCCGTCCGAGCGCCGTGGCTGATGCTCTGCGCACAGACGGGTCGAACACTCGCGAGCACAAGAGTCAGCAAGACTCCGTCCGCGCCAAACGCGCAGTCGTCCCTGCGGCGAGGGGCGAGCGCTAGGCACCCCGCGAGAAACTCGCACACGAAAATCCTCGCGCGATCCGTCCCAGCGCTGCTTCAGCGCCTAGCATCTGCCCAACGCACGGGGCGTAGCGCAGCTTGGTAGCGCGTTTGGTTCGGGACCAAAAGGTCGGAGGTTCAAATCCTCTCGCCCCGACTTGTTTCAGAGTAAAGCCCTTCGATGAGCACATCGAAGGGCTTTCTCGTTGTGGGCAGTGTGACTTACGCGACGACTTGCCGGTTCAAACGCCCGCGCCAAAGTGCTCGGATTTCCACGTTTTGAGCCCGACTGGTGCGAGGATTTGAACTTTGGACCCCAACTGCCACCTGTCGGAGCGCAATCGGTACCCGAGCACCGGTTGGCTGACCTGAATGAACGTCGAGCGTGGAGCATTCGAACTCCTACAGTGAACTCGTGAGAA
>JALHNK010000046.1:0-3270 GCA_022843565.1 Phycisphaerales bacterium | reverse complement strand
GGGAGTCTGCGAACTGCCATACAGACTCCCGCGACGACGCTGTTGTGTGAGGGGCCGCGTGCAAAGGATTCCGCAGCAACGGCAATCCCGCAACTGGTTGAGCTCCACGGCCCCCGGCTCTACAGCCTCGCCTCGCGTCTGTGCGGCAACGTGTCCGACGCCGAGGACATGGTGCAGGAGGTTTTCCTGCAGGCCCATCGCAAGTGGCACACGTTCAAAGGGGACGCCAACCCCGGAACGTGGCTTTACGCCATCGCCGCCCACTCGTGCAAGGCCCGGCTGCGGCGCAAGGGAGGCATTGACAGACGGATGCCCGCGGTGTCGCAGCTCATGCCGTGGAATGAGACGAGGAACGTGGACTTGGAGGGCGCGTCCGGTGGCGGGGCGACCGGCGACGGCACTGGACCTGTCGCCGAGGCGATCGAGCGCGAGTCGGCCCGCGCGGTTCACGAGGCGATCCTGACGCTGCCGGAGCACTTCCGCGTGCCGCTGGTGCTCAAGGAGATGCTGGAGCTTTCGATCGAGGATGTGGCCAAGGCGCTGAACATCAAGCCCGAGACCGTCAAGACCCGCGTGCACCGGGCCCGGCTGCTGTTGCGGAAGGCGATCGTGGACCACCGCGGCGTGCCCAAGCGAGCAGCGAAAGCCCCGACCTACGAGAAGCAAGTCTGCCTGGACCTGCTCAAAGCGAAACTCGACGCGATGGACCACGGGCGGGGGTTCCCCATCGGCCAAGGGATCGTGTGCGAGCGCTGCCAAGCGGTGTTTGCCGAGTTGGACCTGACGCAGAACACGTGTGCTCGGCTTGCGGATGGAGAGATGCCTGCGCGGGTGCGGAAGGCGATCGCCAGAGCTGTTCGTGAGGCAGCCGAATCAACGCACACAACCCCAAACCGTGACGGGTCGCGCCCGCGGCGTGCACCGGCGCGCCATTCTCCGGCCTAGCGCGATCCGCGACGCCGGATGTAGTCCCGCGTCTTGGACTCCATGAGCGGGTCCACCATCTGCATCGCCTTGGCCTCGGCAATGGCTTGCTCAACCGGGATGCCCTCGTCGAGCGCCCGGTACGCCGCCCATCCCGGCCCGATGCGGTTGCCGGTGCGGCAGTGCAGCGCGGCGGTGTCGCCCTTCTCATCGGCGGCCTTGATCGCGGCACGGGCCGAGTCGAGCAGTTCGTCGGTGACTTCCGCCGCGCCAGCGTACGGGAGGTTGCAGTAGGTCATGCCCGTGCCGGTTGCGGCGGCCTGTTCGTTGTAGTCCGGATGCTCGGCGGGTTTGCGGAAGTTGATGACCACATCGACGCCAGCGGACTTGAGCCCGACCAGTTGCCCGGCGTCGGGCTGCGTGAGGATGAAGCGGTGCGGCACGCCGCCGATGGCGAGTTCCGGGGCCGGGAGCGGGTCGCCGACGTTGAAGCGTGCCGTCGGACGCGGCGCGGCCTTGTGCCCCTCACGGACGAACTCGCTCACGCCCATCGCGTGCGAGCGGAGGAGCGCGACGGCCTCGGGGTCCGCGCTGCTTTCGACGATCTTCACGCCCTTGTCCGTCGGCGTCACGTCGATCGTGACCGCCCCGTGCTTCTTGAACAACTCGGCGAAGACGGGGTCCCAGAAACGGACCTGCGCGCCGACCTTCATGCGGGCCTGCATCGCCTTGGCGTGCTCGATGATGCGGGCCGCGACGATGGGGTCGTCGCTCTCGGTGGTCGCTTCGACGATGCCCCGGCCGTCCTTCTCGCTGTGCACGAGCGTGCGGCGGATCGCGGCGTGATCGCTGAGCAGTTGCTGCCAGCCATCGCGGTCCTTGGCGACGGTGTTCACGCCCGGGTACGGGTCGTTGCTGGCCATCGCGGCGGCGGCGGGCGCGCCGGGAGATTCCGGCGGCGCGTTCTGCTGGCCGGTGGATGTCGATGTGCCCGCGCACGAGGCGAGCGTGCCGAGCGCGAGCAGTGCGGCGAGGGCGAGTGATGGCAACGGGGCGAATCCGTTCATGTGGTGACTCCTGAAGGGCTCAGCGAAGGCGGCACGCAGCGCGGACCGCGACCGAACCAACTATCTTGGCGCGACCTTGCACGTCGAGATCTTGAACGGCATGTACGCCGGGCACATGCCCAGCGCGGCGGTGCCGAGCATGACGACGCCGACCACGGCGGCGACGATCCCCCACACCGCGCCCGCCATCACGCCCAGCGTGGTGAACGCGAGCACCAGCGCGACGATGCCGATCAGAGCGCGGACAGCGCGATCGGCGGTTCCAACGTTTGTGCAGTTACCCATGACGAATACTCCTTGAATGAATGGACGAGTCTCGAAGAAAGAACGACAAAGCGACTGGCTCGCACCTCAGTGCGCGATCGGGTGGGCCGCGAAGTGCTCCAGCGCGGCGGCGACGATCGGGGTGTACGTGTACACCGGCCCACCGCCCATCATGACCGCAACGCCCGCGGCGTCCATCACTTCCCTGGGCGTCGCCCCGGACTTCAGGCATTTTTCAACGTGCGTGAAGATGCAGGGCTCGCAGCGGACGGCGATGCCGATGCCCAGCGCGATGAGCTCCTTGTGCTTGACGGCGAGCCCGCCATCTGCGGCAGCGTCCTTCATGAGCCCCTGAAAGAACGGCCCAAAGGCCTTGCCGATGTCGCCGCCGCCGGGCGCGGCTTTCATGGCGTTCATCTTGGCGGGCCAGGATTCATAGAAGTCGGTGGCGGATTGCTGCATGGTGCTGCTCCGGAAAGGGAAGGACAAAGCGGATGGCGGCTCGGCGAGAAGCCGGGCCGAAGGCGACGACTTCCACGCCGCACCCACTCTTGAGAGGCGTGCCGAGGGGGCAAGGTTCCCGGGCGACAGAAGATTGTCCGCCGCGTGTCGGCTGGCGCGTCGCGCCTGACGATCCGCGTGTTGACTCACGCGCGTGAACGATGCCGCGAATCACGAGCAAGCGGAGCGTGCCAGCCCCCCGACGCGGCATCCCCGTGCCACCCGCGCTCGGCGGCACCTTTCAGCGGGGGGTGCCGGGGGGCGGCAGCCCCCGGCAGATACAATGGCACACATGCCAATTGAATCGTCGGAAAGCTCGCTCGGCATCCTGTACCGTCCGACGGATGCGCCGCTCATTGACAGCATCGACACTGCGATTCAGCGTGATAATCAGTTCACCGCGCAGCTCGTCAAGAAGCGCGTGTACATATTCGATGTCGATCTGTCACTCGTGTTTTTCAAAGCTGAGACACTCGCCTACGCCACGTTGGTATCGCCGACCACCGGCGGAGCA
>JALHNK010000045.1 GCA_022843565.1 Phycisphaerales bacterium | reverse complement strand
AGCACGAGCCGGCCCAGTTGGGCATCGTGTTCGTCTCGCGCGTGTACGTCTGCGGGCCATCGCCCAGGTCCAGCGTCGTCGTGACCCATTCGGTCGCCCGCCCCAGCGGCGTCACGACCGGCGCCGTTGCGTCCTCGCTGCTGTTGGGCTGGAAGTTGTCCATGTGCGGCAGCGTGACCGGCAACATGCTCTCGGGCAGCGCGTGGGCGCGGCCCTGCTCATCAAAGACGATCGGGAACGGTTCGCCCCAGTACCGCTGTCGCGAGAAGAGCCAGTCGCGCAAGCGGTAGTTGATGGTGCCCTTGCCAAGGGCGTGCTTGGCGAGGAAGTCCGCGACGCGTTGCTTTGCGATGGGCGTGTCCAGCCCGTCGATCGAGAGCTTCGGGCTGCTGCTGTTGGCCGCGACGCCCGGCGTCGTGAGTGCCTCGTCACGCCGGGCGGCGTATTCGCCCTTGGAAAAGCGATCAGCGAACTCCGCGAAGTCGGTGATCTTGAGCTCGTCGAGCGTCTCGAGCCATCCGGCACGCACGACGCCGCGCCGCTCGCCGATCGAGCCCGGCGCATCGGCATTGGCAGAGACGACGACGCCGGTTCTGGCGGGGTTGCGCCGGGTTCGGATGAGCTTGAGGACTTGCTCGTGCGAGCGGTGCTCGGTGGACTCAGACGTGACGACGCCGAGGAAGTCCGCGAGTTCCTCGCGCCACTGCGCGGGGGTGGCGCCTGCGCTCGCTGCGTCGCCGGCGTGCTTGGCGTAGTACGCCATGGCGGCGAGCTGGCGCGTGTAGACGACATCCTTGATCGGCAGGTTGAAGGCCTTGGCAAACTCGAAGTCTCGCTCGTCGTGGGCCGGCACCGCCATGATCGCGCCGGTGCCGTAGCCGCTGAGAACGTAATCGGCGATGAAGACGGGCACGCGCGCGTCGTTGACAGGGTTGAGCGCAAAGGCACCGGTGAAGACTCCGGTCTTCAGCTTTCCGTCGGTGCGTTCCTGATCTGTGCGCGACGCAGCGAACGCGCGGTACGCGTCCACCATCTGTCGAGGCGATGCGTTCGCCGCCAGGAGCGCCTCTGCGCCCGGGAAGATCGCGCGTGTGAACGGGCTCGGCACCGCGCTGTACTTCTCGGGCAGGACAAAGTCCACCATCTCGTGCTCGGGGCTCAGCACGATGTACGTTGCGCCAAAGATCGTGTCCGGTCGCGTCGTAAAGACGCGGATGCGGCGCGTGCTGCACGCAAAGTCCGCCAGCGCCCCCTCGCTGCGCCCGATCCAGTTGCGCTGCATGATCTTGACCTTCTCGGGCCAGTCCACGCCCTCCAGATCATTCAGCAGGCGCTCGGCGTACGAGGTGATGCGCATCATCCACTGCTTGAGCGGGCGCTTGAAGACGGGGTAGTTGCCGCGTTCGCTGCGCCCGTCGGCGGTGACTTCCTCGTTGGCCAAGACGGTCCCGAGCATGGGGCACCAGTTGACCGGCACCTCGGCAAGGAACGCCAGTCGATGATCGTCAATCAACACGCGACGCTCGTCGTCGTTCAGCAAGGCCCACGCGCGCTTGTCGGGCGCAACGCGCGTCCCCGCGGCGTACAGCGCGACGAGCTCCTCAATCGGCCGCGCCCGATCGGCCTCCGCGTCGTACCAACTGTTGTACGCCTTCAGAAAGATCCACTGTGTCCAGCGATAAAACGACTCATCGGTCGTGCTCGCGCTCCGCCGCGGATCGTGCGCTAGGCCCAAACGGCGCAACTGCGACCGCATCGAGGCGATGTTGCGTTCCACCGCCACGCGCGGGTGGATGTTGTTCTGCACCGCGAACTGCTCCGCCGGCAGGCCGAAGGCGTCAAAGCCCATCGCGTGCAGCACGTTGTGCCCGGTCATGCGGTGGTAGCGGGCGGTGATGTCCGTCGCGATGTAGCCCAGCGGATGCCCGACGTGCAGCCCCGCGCCGCTGGGGTACGGAAACATGTCCAGAATGAACTTCTTGGGCTTGCTGGCATCAAAGCCCGGCTCGCCGGGGTTCGGCGTCGCGAAGGTTTTCTGCTGCTCCCAGTGGTTCTGCCAGTGAGACTCGATCTGCTGCGCAAGGGCCGCGGTATAGCGGAGCGGCGGCGTGTCCGCGGCTTGCGAGGAGGGCTGATGGGCGGGCGTGGGTTGGGGGGGGTGGGGTTCGCTGGTCATGGGGCTTTCGGCTTGGGATAAGCCGGAAGTCTAGTGACGAAACGGCGACCGGCCCAGCGAAACATCGCAGAGGTAACGAAGGCGCCTGTGACGCGCGGGACGTGGTCAATCGTATTCGGGAAGGTACTTTTTCCAGTGCGAGTTCAGCACGTCCATCCAAGATGGATTGCCAAGAGCGCACATCACCACGCAAAAGCGGGCCACGCACTCGCACTGCCTGTCGGTCAGCGCGGAGATCTTGATCAGCCCCCAGTCATCCTGGACTTGCAGATGAAAATCGAGACTCTCGATCCGACTCTTGCCGCGGCTGACCAGGATCATCCCCGCCGGAAGATAATACCGAAAGCCGCCCGGATCGAGAAAGCTCCAGTTCGACGTACCGCGCCACGCGTTGTTCTCGACAAGCTGGGACCAGTGCGTGTCCTTGTCTGAGGCACGCGCGGCTTCTCGCTCTTCCGCAGTCCCGTGATCGTCGATCACGTCCGCCTCGGACCACGAGACCGCGTTCACGCGAGTCACATGCCGGAACGAATCGTGGATGTCCAGCGCGATCGCCTCGCGAAACTTCGCGGCCACTTCTGGCGAGATTTGTTCTGGCAACCAACTCATTTCCGCTTCGCCGCGATCCGCGCCGCCAGCCACTTCTTCGTCTCACCCACCAGATAAAACGAGCCCGTCACGCAGAGCACGTCCTCTCGCGCAACGGCCCGCAGCGCCAGCTCCATCGCATCGTTCAAATCTCGCGCGACCTGGAACATCTTCCCGCCCGAGACCTCGTGATACTTCCGCGCCAGCTCGGTCGGCGATGCCGCGCGGCTCGTGCCCGCGGCACGCGTGAAGATCACCTTGTCCGCCACGGTCGCGATCGTTCGCAGCATCGTCGCGTAGTCCTTGTCGGCGGAGCAACCAAAGACCACCACCAGCGAGTCGTACTGCATGTACGAGCTGATCGTCTTCGTCAGCGCCCGCACGCTCTCGGGGTTGTGCGCACCATCAAGGATCGTCCGCGGGCTCTGCACCGCAAGCTCAAACCGCCCCGCCAGCTTCGTCCCCTCGATCCCGCGGCAGACCTTCTCCGCCGGACACGTAAACCCGCGCTCCGTCAGCTTGTCGATGATCGCCAGCGCCAGGCCGCAGTTCAACGCCTGGTGCTCGCCCTTCAGCGGCACACCGACGTGGTCATACTCGTTGCGCTCGGTGATCAGCGACACCCGCATCACCGGCCCTACGCCGGCCTGGTGCTCAGAGCGATAGATGAAATCAATGTCCTTCCCGACGATGTGCAGCGGGCAGCTCACGCGTTTGGCGGTCTCGCGGAAGACCTCCAGCACCTCGGGCGTCTGCTCGATCGCCAGCGCCGGCACGCCGGGCTTGAAGATGCCGGCTTTCTGGGCCGCGATCTCCGCCAGCGAGTTGCCCAGGATCTCGGTGTGATCCATGCCAATGAGGCTGATGGCGGCAACTTCGGGGATGATGATGTTGGTGCAGTCCAAGAGCCCGCCGAGGCCGACCTCGATCACCGCCACATCAACCGCTTGTTCGGCGAAGTGTTGCAGCGCCATCGCGGTGGTGAGTTCAAAGAACGTGGCCTCGCCGTGCTCGGGCTCGATGGCCAGGGCCGCGTGCCCGACGTGCATGGTCAATCGCACAAAGTCCGCCTCGCTGATGAGCAGGCGGTTGATGCGGATGCGCTCGCGGATGTCCACCAGATGCGGCGACGTGTACGCGCCGACCGTGTAGCCGCACGCTTCCAGCGCCGTCGCGGTCATCTCGCACGTGGATCCCTTGCCCTTGGTCCCGGCGATGTGGATCGTTCGGACCGCGTCCTGCGGGTTGCCGAGCTTGGCCGCCAAGGCCCGCATCCGGTCCAGCGTGTACGCGTGCTCGACGGTCGCGCGCGAGCGTGATCGCTCCATGTCCACGCGATCCAGCAGATACTCCATCGCCTCGTCCATCGAGGTGAGCTTGAGCTCCGACCGAGGCCCGCGCTTGGCGTGCGCCCTGGCGCGTGGCTTGGGCTCGATGCGCGCCGTCTCCCGCGCCCCGCCCAGATCGACCGGCTCGATCATGGGCTCGATCGTCGAGTCGTCGATGTCGATGTCGGTGCCGGCCTGGCTGTCAAGGTCGAAACGATGCGACTCGTCCTCTCGCGCGTCCGCGCCGCCTTTGGCGGTCGCACGCCCCGGTGTTGGTCGCGCACCCGCAGCACCGGCTTTGCCCGCTCCCGCATCGCCCGCACGCGCCGCCTGGGCGCGTCGCGCCGAGCTCGGTCGTCGATCTGAAGCGGAGCCTGACATCGCGCGTTCACCCTTGACACAAACCCATCGACCCGCCGCAACTCCGACGCGTGCAATCCCAGCCCATTGATACCACACACGATCACTTTGGGCAAGCGCATCTCGCCGAACTTTCAACGCCGCGTCGTCGGTGCCCGGACAGACGCGCGATGATCGCCCCACCGCCAGCGGCCGGACGAGAGCACGCAGCCGCACGCGATCACTGCGCCGCGGCCCGAACGATCGCCATGAAGTCCGCCTCTTTCAGCGATGCGCCGCCCACCAGCGCGCCGTCAATATCCGGCTGCTTCAGAAGCTCCGCGGCGTTCGCCGCCGTCACGCTCCCGCCGTATTGGATCCGCACGCCCGCCGCGGCGTCCTTGCCAAACAAATCCGCAAGCACCGCGCGGATGTGGCGATGCGCATCCTGAGCGTCCTCCGGCGAGGCGACCTTGCCCGTGCCGATCGCCCACACCGGCTCGTACGCGATCACCAGCCGATCAAGCTCATCGGGCCGCACATCACGCAGGCCCAATCGGACCTGGCGCTCGTTGACCGTGTTGGTCTGATCCGTCTCGCGCTGCTCGAGCTTCTCGCCCACGCACAGCACGCAGCGCAGCCCGTGGTGCAGGATCGCGCGGACCTTCAGGTTGATCTGGTCGTCGCCCTCATGAATCACGTGCCGCCGCTCGGAGTGCCCGGCCAAGACCGTGCCAACGCCGACATCCTGAAGCTGCAAGACCGAGATCTCGCCGGTGAACGCCCCGCGCTCGGCGTGGTACACGTCCTGGGCCCCGAGCATCACCCTTGAGCTGGCGGCGCACAGCGCCTCGCTGATCAGCGGCAGGTACACAAACGGCGGAAAGACCGCGACTTCAACGCGTTTGCCCGCGTTGTGCAGCTCTTGCACGCCGCGTGCGATCGAGCCGGCCAACGCGAGCCCGGAGGCGCGGTCGGTGTTCATCTTCCAGTTGCCGCCGATGATTGCAGTGCGCTGTGGGTGCATAGGTGAAACGAGAGTACACGCTCTGCGCAAGCTCGGGTGGCAATCAACCCGCAAAACGAAAAACCCCCGGCACCGGGGCCGGGGGTTCAGGGATCGTTGCTCAGTGCGATCGTCGCTCAGCCGCTCGGGGCCGGCTCGCGATCACTCGCGACGGCCGGTGAGCTGGATGATCAGTCGGATGATCTGGATGTAGATCATCACGATCGACGACAGCAGGGCGTACCCCGCGTACCACTCCATCGCCTTCGGCGCGCCCGCCGCGGCACCCTGCTCGATCATGTCAAAGTCCATAATCAGCATGAGCGACGCAAAGACCAGCAGGGCAATCGTGATGCCAATCGCCAGCACGCCGTTGCCAAAGAGGATGCTCATGTCCATCCCGGCAAGGCGGCCAACAAGCGACGCGACGCACAGGAGGCAGACGCCGCCGGCGGCGACCAGCATCACCTTCTTGAACGTGTCCGTCGCGCGGATGATGTTGGACTTGTACGCCACCAGCATGGTCACCAGCACGCCCAGCGTGCCCGCGCCCGCGAGATAGACGATGCCAGCGCCGTTGCCGCCGCCGACCTTCGTTCCGGCCATCATGCTCATCGCCGACACCGAAAACAGGCCGACGAACACGCCCTCGAGCAACGCGAAGGGGATGCCCAAGACCTTTGCCCAGAGCGGTTTGAAGAACAGCACAAGACCGATGATGAGCGTGCCTGCGATCGCGCCGATGAAGCCGGCAAACGCCAGCGCCGGCTGCCCGGCCAGCAGCGTGCCGCTGGCGATCGCGCTGGCGATGCACAGGCTGGTCATGATCAGCGAGGTATTGACCGCGCCCTGCACGGTCATCACGTCGGTCCGAGTCGGCGACAGCGACATGCCGTTCTCGCGCCAACCGGTGAAGCGATCAGCGGACAGGGTGGGATTGCTTGACTGAAACATGCGAAGGAACTCCTGAGAAGTTGCACTCTGGCGGCTGGCCGCGTGCCCCCAGCACGCGTGCGATCCGCCCCCCGATTATACGTACGAGTCACCGCAAAGTTTCGGCGATTGGCAGGTCCGAACTTCAACGCTCCCGAGCCGCCATCGTCCGCATCCCGGCAAGACAGCACCCAAACGACTTCGCTCACGATCACCCCTCTCGCGCCTTCTACGGTTGTTCATGCCCTCAGGTTCGCCAGAGCAACGCGATGCACGCCCGCCCTCGGAATCGCTGCCCACCGGCTCAACTCGCCGCGCGCGCTGGCCCGCGCTCGCCGCCGCCGCAGGGGTCATTATCGCCCTCGCCGCGCTGGTGCTGTTCATCGTCGAGTCCAATCGCCCGCGAACGAGCCCGTTGCCCGCCGCGCCGCGTGTACCAGAACTGCACGCCGCGCCGCGCATCGTCGCCCTCGCACCCGCCATCGCCAGCAACCTCCGCGCCGCCAACCTTGGGCACCTCATCATCGGTCGCCACGCCTTTGACAGTTGGAGCGCCGCGACCATCCCCGTCGTCGGCGACCAAGAGGGCATCGATTTCGAGAAGCTCATCGCCGTCCGCCCCACCCACGTCTTCCTGCAGTGGGGGGCCCGCGCCCTGCCAGCTCGCCTCGGGGAACTCGCCAAGCAGAACAACTGGGAGTTGGTCAACTACCCGCTCCTGACCCTCGACGACACGATGACCGCCGCGGACGACATGGTCGCGCGCGTCAATCGCGCCGCGGCGGGCTCCAGCTCACCCTCACCCGCCGCCCCGGCCACCGAACCCGCGCCGCATCCCCTCAGCACCGCGCTCGCAGAAGTCTTCTCCAAGCGAGCCCTCAGCGCCGACGAACGCACACGCGTCGGCACCGTGCTCATCCTGCACACCACCAGCCCGCCCGCGGCCCTCGGCCCCGGCTCGTATCACGACGACATCGCGCGACGCCTCAACGCCGACCTGGCCATCAAGACCGGCAGCCCCTACATGACCCTCGACGCCGAGGACATCGCGGCCATGAACCCGCAGGCGATCATCCTGATCCAGCCGCGCGACAGCAGCGCCGAGCCCGCCCTGCCCGCGGCCGCGCTCCAGCGCCTCGGCGCTCTGGCCAAACTCAAGATCGACGCCGTGCAGAGAGGCCGCATCGCGATCATCGACGATCCCGAATCGCTGCTGCCCGGTGCACCCCTCGTCAATGTCGCACGCACCGTCGCGAGCACGCTGCACGCATGGGCAAGCGCTCCCGGCCCAGCAACCGCGCCACCCCCGCCACCGGCACCGCCCCCGCGATGATCACGATCAGTCCCCCGCGCCAGCGCCCACCCGCGCCCCCGCCGTCTTCACCGCCGGCGCCTTGGCGCCCGGCACCGAAAGCGCCAGCATCCGCCGCAGCCCGCTCAACGCCGGCTCGCGAGCCCCGGCGTGAACCGAGATCCGATTGACGACCTTCCCCGCAGCAAGATTGTCCAGCACCCACAGCAAATGCGGCTGATCGATCCGGTACATCGTCGTACACAGGCACTGGCAGTCCGACAGGATTCGCGCGTGAACGCCCCGCGCCGCCGCGGCACGCGCCAGGCGCGTCACCAGATGCACCTCGGTGCCGATCGACCACTTCGTGCCGGGCTTCGCCGCGTTCACGGTGTTGATGATGTACTCCGTCGATCCCGCCAGGTCCGCGAGATCCACGACTTCCTTCGCGCACTCCGGATGCACGAGCACCGTCGTCCGCTCGCTGGCGGGCAAGCCCGCCTCGCTGGCGCGGATCTGCTCGACATGCTCGGGCCGAAACAGTTTGTGGACCGAGCAATGCCCGGCCCACAGGATCACCGTCGCGCTCTTGATTTGCCGAGGCGTTGACCCGCCGAGACGCTCGCCCTTCTGCGCCTTGCGCGGGTCATACAGCGCCGTAGCGCTGGCCACATCCATGCCCATGCTCGCCGCGGTGTTCCGCCCCAGGTGCTGATCCGGCAGGAAGAGCACCTTGATCTCCTCGCCCGAGGCCCGCGGCGTCACGCCGCCCGCCATCGCCCACTCCAAGACATACCGCGCGTTGCTGCTCGTACACACGCACCCGCCCTTGGCCCCGACAAACGCCTTGATCGCCGCGGACGAGTTGATGTACGTCACCGGAATGATCCGGCCCTTCCACCGCCCGCCGTGTGCTTCGTTCAGCGCCTCGTGCAGCGCATCCCACGCCACCAGCGCGTCGTCGTAGTCGGCCATGTCGGCCATCGAGCACCCGGCCGACAGATCCGGCAGGATCACGCTCACACCCTCGGGCGTCAGCAGGTCCGCCGTCTCGGCCATGAAATGCACGCCGCAGAACACGACGTACTTCGCGTTCTTCTCCGCGACCTTCTGCGCCGCCAGTTGCGAGAGCTTCAGCGAATCGCCGGTAAAGTCCGCGTGCTGAATCACCTCGTCGGTCTGGTAGTGATGCCCGAGGATCACCAGATCGTTGCCAAGCTGCTTGCGTCGCGCCGCGATTGCAGCGCCCAGCTCCGCGTCCGTGGGCTTCAGATACTGCTCAGGAAGTGCTGGTTGCCACAGCATGAGTCACTATAGGGATCGCACGTCGCGGTATACCCGCTCTAACGACAGGCGTTCCATGGCAACCGCTGGCAGAAGCGCGATCATCTCCAGCGGGCCACGCCGCATCCGCTCCACTCATCCCCGCATGATCCCCGCCAGGATCTCCAGCCCCCGCGACAGATCATCCGGCCTCGCCGCGAACGACAGGCGGAAGTGCGTATCGCGGCTGCTAAAGGTCCGCCCCGGTACGATAAACACCTTGTCCTGCTTCGCCCGCTGATAAAACTCCTCGCCGGTCATCTTCAATCGCTCGGGCACCTTGACGAACGCGTAAAACGCCCCGCCCGGCATCGCCACTTCGGTCACCTCGCCGAGCGTGCGCATCACCACGTCGCGCCTCCGCTGATACTCCGCGATGTGCGCCGTCATATCGACGCCGAACGCCGCGATCGCACCGGCCTGCAGCGGCGCGGGCGCGCAGACGTAGACATATTGCTGCAGCTTCCGCATCTCGTGAACGATCGCCTTGGGCCCGACGACATAGCCAAGACGCCACCCGGTGACGCCGTACGTCTTGCCGAAGCCGCGGATCACGAGCGTCGCGTCGTGCGAGCCCGGCTCGCGCGCAGCGCTCGGGCACGCCGGCACGCTCGCGTCCGCCGCGCGCCCCGCCGTCATGCTCTCAGAAAACCCGAACTCGTCGTAGATCTCGTCAGAGATCAGCAGCACGTTCTTGCGCCGGCACAGCTCCAGCAAATCACGCTGCTCCCGCTGCGTCAGCACCACGCCCGACGGATTCCCAGGCGAGCACACCAGCACCGCCTTCGTCCGCGCCGTGATCAGCTTCTCCACCCGCTCCGCGGTCATCCGGAAATCCGGATACGTGTCGCACGCCACCGCCTTCGCCCCGCACAGATGCGCCAGATACGGATACAGCACAAACCACGGATCAGGAATGATGAACTCATCGCCGGGGTTCAGCAGCGCCATCGCCGCCAGGAACAGCGCGCCGCTTGTGCCGCTGGTCACCAGCGCATCGGTCGTCGTGTCGTCAATCGTCCAGCCGATGTCCCACGCGACATGCTTCCGCACCGCCGCCAGCAGATCTGCGTTGCCCTGTGTCAGCGTGTAGCCGTTGAGGTTCTTGCCCTCAGCATCCATGATCGCCGCGACCGCGGCGTTCTTGATCGCCCCATCCACCGGAAAATCCGGCTGACCAATAAACAGCTTGATCGCCCCCGGCGTCCGCGCCGCCTCGTCAAACACGCGCCGGATGCCCGAGCCGTTGATGACCGAAGACCGCGAACTAATCAGAGCGTTCAGGTCCATGTCGCCCAGTCTCACGCCTTGCCGACGCGAGTCTTGGCCAGGCCCAGGGCCTTGCCGTTCTTGGTGATGTCCATCTTCTTGTCATCGATCAGACGCTGGATCCGCTCCGCACGCGTGTAGACCGAGCGCTTCTTGGACATGCCGCCGGAAGACTTGAGTGAACGATCGATGCTCATGGGAGACCTTTGCTGATGGACAGGAGAGTTTGTCGGTGCCCGCGGCACGGCAGACCGCGCCTCGCAGGGCCGAGATGATAGATCGCTCAAGCCTCTCAGGCGAGCGACCACGCACGCTCGGACACCCGTCCAGAAATCGTACAGATCCGAACATCGCCCGCAACCCCCGCTCACCCATACACCTTGGCCAGATCCCGCCAGAACGTCGGATACGTCTTGCGCACGCACGCCGGATCCTTAATCACCACATTCGGCCGCCGCAGCCCGATCAACGCCAGCGACATCGCCATCCGGTGGTCGTCGTAGGTTTCAAACTCCACCGGCGGAACGCCCGGCGAGCAGTCAACTCCGCCGGGTGGGGGGGTGATCGTTACGCCCTCGTCTCCTGCGCCCTGACCGTCGCGATGCGTGAACGGCTCCACCTTGACGCCAACCTTTGCAAGTTCCGCAATCAACGCCGCGACGCGATCGGTCTCCTTGACGCGCAGCGTCCGCAGCCCGGTCATCGTCGAGCGTGCCGGCGCGTGTTGATCGCTCGTGCTGTCCTGGAATGCGAAGCCCGCCAACACCGCCGCGGTCATCGCGGCGTCGGGCATCTGGCTCATGTCCTGAGCAAACCCGCGCACCTGCGGACCGCCGATCACTTCGGTCGTCTCAAGGTTCGCGCTCTTTGTGGCACCCACCTTTTCCAGCAGCCCCATAAAGCGACCGTCCCCCTGCAGCGATCCGAAGCCCTCGGCAATCTGCACGCATCGCGCTCCAGGCACCAACGCCGCCGCCGCGTTCATGTACGTCGCGCCCGAAGCGTCCGGCTCCACCGCGTACTGGAACCCATCCAGCCCGCGTGCCGCGGGCTCTCCGCCCTTCCCATAAATCCGCTTGCTGCGGACACGCATCACGTGCCCGTACTCGTCGTGCGCCTGCGCACCGAGCGTGTCCAGAATCCCCTCAGTCATCTTGATGTACGACCAACTCGTCACCGGCCCGACCCACCGCAGCGCCAGCCCACCGGGCACGAACGGCGCGACCAGCATCAATGCCGAGATGAACTGACTCGACGCCGTCGTCGGCACCGCCAGCTCGCGCCCGCCGACCAAATCCCGCGGCATCGCGCTCACCCTCAGCGGCACGCACCCAGGCTTCCCAAGCTCCTCAACGTTCACGCCCAGCTCGCGCAGCAGCGCCGCCAGCTCCCCGATCGGCCGCTCCCGCATCCGCGCGTTGCCATCGATCACAATGCCACCCGCATCCGCCGGCTGCAACACCGCCGCGGCGGTCAGAAACCGCGTCGCCGTCCCCGCGTTATGCAAGTCCAGCGTCACCACCTCACCGGGCTCAATCTTCCACCGCCCGCCAACGCCACGCACGCGCAGCGTCGCGTTGCCGCAGGACTCACCCCGATCGTCAACCTGCGGCGTGATCTCGATCTCTGCGCCGAGCTTCCTGAGCGCCGCGATCATCACCTGCGCATCGTCAGCGTCCACCAGCGCGCCCGTCAGCGTGCTCACGCCCTCGGCCAGCGCCGCCAGCAGCAGCGCCCGATTCGTCAAACTCTTGCTCCCCGGCGGCCGCACCTCAATATCAAACGCCCCACGCACCGGCTCCACACGCAGCGCCGCGGGCCACTGGTCGATCGGCAGCTTCGCAATGTCGCGCACAGTCTGCATGGGGAAAGGGATGAGGGTTCAGGGCCGAGGGCCGAGTGAAACGCCGGCAACAATCAAACGCGGAAGCTCCTCCCCGTCTGATTTGCTATTTGCAAATTCGCCATTTGCGATTTTCCCCTCGATCCCTCGATCCCTATTCCTCCGCCTTCCGAAACACCGCCACCACATCATCCACCGGGATCACAAACAGACGGTTGTCGCCGTCAAACTCCACGGGGATCGCGTGCTTGGGGTTGAACAGCACCCGGTCGTACTTCTTGATCGGGTAGTTCGAGTCCGCGTCCACCTTCGCGCTGACCGCGACGACGCGCCCGGTGATGGTCGGGATCTCGATCTTGTCCGGCAGCAGAACGCCGTGCTTGGTTTGCTTCTTGTCGTCGTCCTTGCGGATCAGCACGCGATCGCCGATCGGCTCCACGACCTCGAGCTTCGCCGTCTTTCGCGGAGAATCTTCACCCATGGCAGAGTCTAGCCGAGCGCCCGCAGCCGCGCCCGGCGTGCGCCCACGCCACCTTTGCATCCGGCCCCGCGCATCACTACGCTCTGGCCAATGGAACAGACCGCCCGCCTGAAATCGCTGATCCGTGATGTCACCGATTTCCCCAAGCCCGGCATCGTCTTCAAGGACTTCACGCCCATGCTCCGCGACGCTGGGGCGCTCGCCCTCGCGGTCGAGCTCATGTGCAACCCCTTCCGCGCCAAGGGCATCGACCTGGTCATCGGCGCCGAGTCCCGAGGATTCATCTTCGGCACCGCGCTGGCCCGCTCACTCTCGGCCGGCTTCGTCCCCGTCCGCAAGCCCGGCAAGCTCCCCACCAAAACCATGAAGATGGCCTACGAGCTCGAGTACGGCTCGGACCACGTCGAGATCCACGTCGACTCGATCAACCCCGGCCAACGCGTCCTCCTCGTTGACGACCTGCTCGCCACCGGCGGCACCATGGAAGCCTGCTGCAAGCTCGTCCAATCCCTCCAAGGCACCATCGTCGGCATCACCGTCCTCATCGAACTCGAAGCCCTCCGCGGGCGCGACAAGCTCACCGGCTTCGGGCCCGTTCACAGCGTGCTGAAGTACTGAGCTGATCGGCAATCGGGATTCGGCAATCGGCAATCGGGAAGGCCGCCGCTTTGTCACCGCACGCGCCACGTGTACCGCGGGTACGCCGTGAGGTACAGGATGTTGCCCGTTGACAGATTCCCGTCGTCAACCATGCGGTCAATCTGCAGAAACACCGACTGCGGCGACGGCGACTGCGTGATCGACACGCTCACCCGCAAGCCCGCCCCGCCGCCGTTGAAGCCGCCCCATTCGTCGTAGTCCCACATCCCACCCACCGCGGGCGTCTTGGTGAAATCCGCTTGCGCCAGATACGGGTTCAACTGCGGCGGCATCAGCGCGTCGTTCACGTTCGGCGGTATGCCGCCGTTGTCAATCACGTACTGATTCACCGCGCGCGTCAACACCTTCCACGACGCGACCGTCGAGTTCAGCTTCGCCCGTTCGCTGAAATCAAAATACCGCGGCACCACCACCGCGCTCAGGATCGCCAGTATCACGATCACCGCGATCAGCTCGATCAGCGTAAAGCCCGATCTTTGTGCGCGGCTCGACATACACACGCCAATCGGCGATTGGCGAGAACACCTCAACCGCAGGTCCGTTTTCGGACCCGCGGCCTTCGCCGTCAGCCCGCACACCCACTCACGCCGAGGATTGGAGCACGCCCCTCCGAGGGTTATGCCGAAGGCCGCACCCCGACCGCTGAAGGCTCCCCTCCCACGTTCACTTCGCTCAGCCACTGCCCGTGCCGGTCGAGCTTCACGCCGTGCGCCGCGTAGTCAGCGAGTTGCAGCATCCCGTCCACGATGTAGTAGAACAGGTGCCTGCCCGGCGCCATCTTCAGCTTCGCCTCCCACCAGCCCGGTGGCTCGCGACGAAGCGTCACCGCGTCGCGGGCCCAATCTGTAAAGTCTCCCACCAGTTCCACGCGGCTCGCATCTGGCAGGTACACACGAAAGAGCGCTTCGCCCGAATCTGTGAGCACGACCATGTTGATGCTCCTTTGGTTGACAAAGCCGGAGCCAGCGTGCCGATCTCGCCCATCGCACGCTCGCTGCCTGCCCATCTATGTGTACCACGCCGCGGCGCTGGCGTTCAACGCCACGTCGTGATTTTGCAAAGATTGATGCGAATGCCCTCTTCGGGCCATGTGAACCCACGCCGCCGCGTCCGCTCCCTCGCACCCCCGCGATCATCGGGCACGCGCATTATCCCGTAGTTCACGTCCAAATCAATGTTATGAAACAATCGCCGCCAGCTTCGCGTCCAGATCCTGCTCGCCGGCGGTGAGCACCATCTCAAGCTTCGGACGCACCACCGCCCCCGTCCAACGCTCGGGCTTCACCCGCGAGAGCTTCGACCAGTCCTTCTCGGTGGTCACGATCACCTCGCAATCCCGCGCCGCTCCCAGGATCGTCTCCAGCGTTGGCTCCAGATACGGATCGTGATCCGGGAACGTCAACACGCGCACGCTCCCGCCCACGGCGCTCCGCTCGACCATGCCCACAAACCCGCTCGGGTTCGCCAGCGCGCAGACACACAGCACGCGCTTGCCCGCCAGCGGATTCTGCCCGAGCGTCAGTTCCTGATCCACGCTCGCGCCGGGCGCGCGAACCCGGAATCCCGTCCACGTGTGCGTCGCATGCACAACCACCGCCCGCGGCGACAGCGCCCGGATCACCCCGATGTACTCCTTCAGGTTCGCCGGCGAGAGCGACTCGCCACGGGTGATGACGATGACACCGGCCCGCGACAGCCCCTCCAGCGGCTCGCGCAGGTCGCCCGCGGGCAACAGCCGCTCGGCGCGCAGGTTCCGCGATGCGTCCACCAGCACGATGTCGAGCTGGCGCGACAGTTGCCGATGCTGAAATCCGTCGTCCAGCACGATGTGCGTGACCTCGCGCCCGTCGTGCGTCGCCAAAAACGCGTTGATCGCCGCGGCTCGATCCGCCCCGACAATCACCGGCACCCCCGGCAGCAGCCGCGCGTGCTCGCTGGCCTCGTCGCTCTGGCCCGTCGCGTCGGGCTTGTACCCGCGCAGCGCGATCGCCGGCCTCGCCCCGAGCTTCAGCAGCCGACGGCAGACCCACTGCGTCGTGGGGCTCTTGCCCGTGCCGCCGGTGGTGATGTTGCCGATCGAGATCACCGGGCGAGGAACGCTGACCACGCCCACGCCCTGGTCAAACGCTTTGTTCCGACGGTTGATCCCGGCGCGATAAAACGGCGTCAGCACCGGGCCCAGCACCGTTCGCGTCAGATCCCACGGGCGTTTCATGACTCCGTTC
Organism: Phycisphaerales bacterium; assembly: GCA_022843565.1. GTDB lineage: Bacteria > Planctomycetota > Phycisphaerae > Phycisphaerales > UBA1924 > JACVCS01. The sequence continues at coordinate 7,655 of JALHNK010000045.1, read as the reverse complement.
CTTCTTCCTGCACGCGGTCCCGCGGCGCTGCGCCACGCTCGCGCGCGTCCTTGGCCATCTGCAACGCAATCTGCCGCGCGATCATCGCCCGCTCGGCGTTGTACAACCTCACGGTGTTGAAGCCGTCCATCACCGCCAACATCAGCACCAGCCCAACCAGCAGCACCACGGCGCTCCACGCCAGCAAAAACATCCGCGGCGACGCCGGTGTCACGCTCGTCAGCGCCACGCTCAACACCCCCAGCAGCACAATCATCACCAGCGACGTCGCGATCCGCAGCCGCCGCCGGCTCGCTTCCATCGATGCCCGCTGCACCCACAGCGCGTAGAGCGCCAGGAGGATAATCAAGGCTCCGCCCACCACCATGGTCGGCCCCAGAGGTGCCAGCGGCCCCGATGGCGACACGCCCACCGGCGTCGCCGGTGCCGGCACCGCCGGGGCCGGGATCGACATCGGCACCACCGCCGGCGCGCCCGGCGTCGGCGTCGCGGGCGCTGGTGTCGACATGGGATTCGCACTCGGCGTGTTCACGACGCCAGCGTACCCACCCTCGCGCCCGACCGCGAGGTCGCGCGGCTCTGGTGCGATCACCCTTACCGCCACCGTCACCGCCACCGCCCCCGCCACCTTCACCCCGCCCGCGACCGAGCGTGCCCGCCATCATCCATCGCTCGCATCAGCCACGGGCTCAGCCTGCGCATCGGCAGGCCCATGACGGTGGTGATGTCTCCATCAAAGGTGATCGGCCACGAGTACGCCAGTTGGTCCACGATGTTGTAGCCGCCGGCCTTGCCGCGCCACGCGCCGCTGGCGACATGCGCCTCGACGCGCTCATCGCTGAGGTGCCCGACACGCACGGTCGCGCTGTCAGACCACAGCGTCCGAAGGCCGCCATCGCCGCCACCTTTGCCGATCGGCAAGATCGCCACGCCGGTGATGACCTGGTGCTCGCCATCCGAGAGCGCCCGCAGCGTGCGGCGTGCGTCGTCGGCATCCTCGGGCTTGCCGATGATCTGATCACCCTTCAGCACGATCGTGTCCGCGCCGAGCACGATGCCCGATCGCCCGCCGGCCCCGTCGGCCCCCGAAGCAACGACCGATTGCGCCGCGTGAGCCTTCAGATACGCAAGCGCACAGACCCACTGGCGCGGGTCCGCCGTCCCCGGCGACAGATGCCCATCATCCAGTGGTGGCAACACCACCTCAAACTCGAACCCCGCCTCACGAAGCAACCGCTGCCGTCGCGGCGATTGACTCGCCAAAATCAGCCGCGCAGCAGACCGCTCCCCGTCGCGTCCATCCGCAGCCGTCCCACGCGCGCGAGTTGTCTCCGCAGGCCACATCACCGCAGAATCTCCCAAAGCCCCCGCCCCGTCTCCCGCACAGCATACCGCCGAAAGCGCGGTCGGACGCACAAAGTCACCAATCGGCAATCGCCGCAGGGTTCGCACTTCCAGTGAACCAGGATTCATGTCGCCCAGAAAACTGGCGAAAACGCCCGAGCTTGGCCAACGCCGCTCCCTGACCCGCCCGCTCCCGCAAGCACCCGACCACCCACGCGGTGCCTCTCACCCGCGAGGTTCGTTTCACGTTCACGTGTACGTTTCCCCGTCTCGCCTCCCTCCAATGATCCAACAAATGATGAACGCCCACCTCGTCCAAACTGACATCGCCTGGGAAGACCGCCGCGAGAACCACCGGCGTGTCGATCAGATGCTGAGCGAATCCAGCGCCATCCGCCCGGGCGATCTGGTCGCCCTGCCGGAGATGTTCGACACCGGCTTCTCGTTCAACCTCGCCAAGACCGCCGACACCGACTCGATGACGCTCGACTGGATCCGCGCCACCGCCAAGGCCCACCAGATCACGCTGCACGGCGCGCGGACGGTGGTCGGGCCCGACGGCCGCGGCCGCAACCGTGCCACGATCGCCGGCCCCGATGGCCAGATCCTCTGCGAATACGACAAGGTTCACCCCTTCAACTTCGGGCGAGAGGGCGAGTTCTTCACCGGCGGCAGCGAGATCAAGACGTACACCTGGGCCAACGCCCACGGCTCAACCACCGTCTGCCCGGTGATCTGCTACGACCTGCGCTTCCCCGAGCTCTTCCGCAAGGGCATGAAACTCGGTGCCGAGGTCTTCGTGGTGATCGCCAACTGGCCCGCGCCGCGCAAGCTCCACCGCAGCGTGCTTGCCCAGGCGCGGGCGATCGAAAATCAGGCCTGCGTGCTCAGCGTCAACCGCACCGGCACCGATCCCAACGCGTCGTACGCCGGCGGCACCGTCGCGTTCTCGTCACAGGGCGATCCGCTCGGCGAGCTCGCCGACGGCCCGGGCATCCTCACCGTCAACATCGATCTCGCGGCACTGCGAGCCTGGCGCGAAAAGTTCCCCGCCCTCCGCGACGCCAAGCTCCTCAACCCACCACCTCCACGTTCACGCTAGACCACCCCCTCAGGATGTGCCATGTGGTCATGTGCTATTTGGCAATTTGACCATTTGACTATTTGGTCATTTACCCGAAGGGGTAAACGTCGCCCCATCCATCACATCCATCGTCACCAGCGTGCCGACCGCGAACTGAGCCGCGTTCTGGCGGGCGTCGGTGAGCTTCACTACCACCGGCAGCCCCACGCTGTCGACCATCGACGCGCCCGCGGCACTCAGCACCAGCGCGTTCTCGCCCGCCACATGACCGAGCACCGCGCCCTGCACCTTCCGCGGCCGACCAACGACCGGCTCCACAAACCGCCCGCCCGTTGAGCACTCGTCCACACGCCGGGCCTCGCAGCGGATGGTGCCGATGAGGCGCTTGCCGACTCGATCGCGGAGTGACTCCTCGCCGCCGGGCACGCGCAGGTGGAGGGCGTAGTTGGAGTTGTTCAGCGCGAAGACGATGTAGCCGGGCTTGGTGGCGCTGGCGGGGACGATCTCGCGGAGAATGCCGCGCGCGATCGAAGGGTCGCTCGCAGTGGGGGTGTTGGTCGTGGAAGCGGCGGCAGTCGTGAGCATCAATGCAACTCCAAAGTCTGCGGACTCAACGTCGCACCCGGCGTCGGGCACGGTCGAGCCGCGACAGGGTCCGGGCGATCGGCGACGCACTCAGGTTATCACTTCAGAACCTCCACGCGGCGACGCGGTGCCAGCGATCGGGCCCGGGCAGCTTCGCTCGCACCGGGAGTTGTCCACCGCCCCGGTCACACCTGATCACTCTGGAAACCCTCAAAGTGTGACCTGGTTGCTAGAAAAAACAGGCCTCCAAGGCTTGCTCATGAAATCATGTCTAGGTATTTGCAGCATGTTTGTACCGGACGACGGCGGATTTCACTTACGCTCTTCGCGTCTGGAACAAGTCGGCGTCAGCCCATTCATCACCCGCCGGCACAGGAGAATCCCCATGACGATTCGAGTTCCCCGTCGCCCGTTCGGCCTTGTCGCCGGTTCGGCCCTCTGGCTGTTCGCAGCCAGCGGCGCTCTGGCCCAACCGGAGATGCGGTCCATCTTTTCAGTCTTCGACGAGCAGGCCTTCGATGTTCGCACGTACGTCGATGGCGGCAGCATCCTCGTCGGCCGGCGCGCCGTCTCGCCGACGCTCCCCAGCGACATCCTCGTGATCCGCCTCGATTCCAGCGGCGACACCGTCTGGCAGCGCCAGATCGGCACCGCCGCCAACGACGACATCGGCTACTGCTCAGCGATCGTTCCCGACGGGTCGTTCGCGGTCGCGGCGACCACGAACACCGCTGGTGTGGGCTTTGAGATCTTGGTCATCCGTATGACGCCCGCCGGTGCCATCAACTGGTCGTTCGCGTATCGCGGCTCGGGCACGCCCGACGAGTCCGGCGTCTCCATCCGACACGACCGGCCGACCGGGCACTTCGTCGTCACCGGCCGCGTTGACACCGGCAACGGAATCTTCCGCCCGGTGATGTTCCGCATCGATGGCGCGGGCAACATCGTCTGGCACCGCACGTACTTTGACCCGCAGAACTTCGCCAACTATCGCGGTCTCAATGACCTCGACCTCGCCAACGACGGCACCATCTACGCCACCGGCGATGTCATCCTTGCCACGCCCGCCCCCGGCGACCGCAATCTCTGGCTGATGCGCACGGACGCCGGCGGCATCCCGATCTTCTCAAGCGCCTACGGCCAGCCCGGCGCCGGCGGCCCGTCGTTCGTCGAATACGGCAACTCCATCGACCTGATCGACAACACCACCGGCAACGCTCCGGACGTCCTTGTTGCAGGCCCCGCCAACCCGCCGGCGATTCCCGTCGGTTCCAACAGCACCGTCGTGATGCGCACCAACGGCAACGGCGTCTCAACCTGGCAGCGAGTTCTCAGCAAGTTCACCATCGCGCCCGTCGCACTGCGACGCGCCCTTGACAATCAGTTCGTCATGGCCGGCAAGGACACCGGCGCCGGCCTCGGTGCGCCCTCGGGCATCCTGACCAGCCTTGACTTCACCGGCGTCTTCAAGTTCCGCACCCGGTTCCTCTTCTCGCCAGAGCACGGGCTCCAGGGCGTCGCCATCGGCCCGACTGTCGCCAATGGCTATCGCAGCGCCGGCGAGTCCCTCCGCCCCACGACGCAGCGCGATGTCTGGTTCGTCCACGCGGACAACAACGGGCGGACGTTCTGCGAGGACCAGGTCGAGGGCGATGAACTCCTCACGCCGTCAATGACTCGCACCGTCCTGGCGATCAACTCGAACCTCAGCACCGTGCGAGTCCCTCTGACGCTGCCGATCAGCGACCCCCAGCTCGCCAACCGCGACGTCTGCCCGCCGCCCTGCCCCGAGCGATGCAATCCCGCGGATATCGCGTTTGACAACGGTGTGCCGCTCCCACCGTTCTCGCCCTGCGATGCCGGCGTGAACAACGGCGTCACCGAGGCCGACTACAACCTGTTCTTCGCCAACTACTTCGACGCCAACCCCGTCTGCGATATCGCCTACGACGACGGCTCGCCGCTGCCACCCTTTGGCCCACCCGGCGGCACGAACAACGGCGTTACCGAGGGCGACTACAACCTGTTCTTCGCGATCTACTTCGACGGCTGCCAGTTCTGACCGACCCGGCAATTTTCCTCTAGGTTCTTTGACTGATGGTGCGCAGCCCCCCGGAGTTTTCCGGGGGGCTTTCTTTTCGTGATTTTTGCCGAGCGTTCCGATCGATGCCGTCATACTCCGAGAACCCGAGTGAATTTGGGAGGATTGGCATCGCTTCGCGTGCCATTTCGCGCCCGTGTGGTACCTTTGTTCTCTCGTCGGGGTGTCGCGGCGTTCGCGTCGGCCGCTCGTTCGCCGCCGCGCGTGTCGTGTCCCACCGACTGCCCTCAAGGAGTGAGTGTCAATGACGAGTTCTGTGAAGTCCCTCGCGTCCGGCGTCGCCGCCCGGTTGGTGAAGTGTTCGCGCAGTGTCACCGCCACGCTGGCGGTCGCCGCCGGCCTGATCGCGCCGCTGGCGTTCACCACTGGATCAAGCGCACAGACGATCGCCTCCACGCGCGTCATCGGCGCCGGCCTCGTCCGCCCAATCTATGTCACCCACGCCCCGAACGACCCCACGCGCATCTTCATCATCGAGAAGCAGGGGCGCATTCGCATCGCCGACATCAACCCAACCACGGGCGCTTACACGCTTCGCACCACACCGTTCCTCGACATCGACCCGATCGTCACCGGCGGCACCACCGCCAACAGCGAGCAAGGCCTCCTGGGTCTGGCCTTCCACCCGAACTACCCGACCGATCCGCGGTTCTTTGTGAACTACACCGCAGTCGCCGGCGCGGGGGACACCAACGTCGCGTCCTACACCGTGTCCGCGGATCCCAACGTCGCAAACGCGAGCAGCAGCGACGTCATCATGACCTTTGACCAGCCCCAGACGAACCACAACGGCGGCTGGCTCGGCTTCGGCCCCGACGGCTTCCTCTACATCGCCACCGGCGACGGCGGAAACGCAAACGACGCGGGCCCCGGCCACACCGAGCCCGGCGGCAACAGCCAGGACCGCACCTCCAACCGCCTCGGCAAGATGCTCCGCGTCGATGTCAGCGGCGATGATTTCCCCGCCGACAATGTCCGCGACTACCGCATCCCCGCGTCCAACCCCTTCGTCGGCAGCGGCAACGACGCCGAGATCTGGGCCTTCGGCCTGCGCAACCCCTGGCGACCGAGCTTCGATCGCCAGACCGGCGACCTCTGGATCGCCGACGTCGGCCAGGACGCCTTGGAAGAGATCAACTTCCAGCCCGCCTCCGGCCCCGGCGTCGCGGGCCGCAACTACGGCTGGCGCTGCTACGAAGGAAACAACCAGTTCAACTTCGATTCGGTCTGCCAGGCCGCGCCCGTTGGCAGCTTCACCTTCCCGGTGCTGACCTACGGCCGCACGCTCGGCTGCTCGATCACCGGCGGCTACGTCTATCGCGGCTGCGCGATCCCCGCACTCCGCGGCACGTACTTCTACGCCGACTTCTGTGCCAACACCATCCGCACGTTCCGTCTGAACTCCAGCGGTGCGGTCATCGATCAGCTCAATCGCACCACGGAGCTTGCGCCCGGCGGCGGGCTCAGCATCACCGCCATCACCTCCTTCGGCGAAGATGCGCTGGGCGAGCTCTACATCTGCGATCAGACCGGTGGCGAGATCTTCAAGATCATCCCCGCCGCCGGTCCCATCGTCGATTGCAACGGCAACGGCATCAGCGACGCGACGGACATCTGCCGCGGCACCGCGATCGATTGCAACGCCGACGGCATCCCGGACTCGTGCGTCTCGCCCCTGCCGGCGATCTCCAGCCAGCCCACCAGCGTCTCGCCATGCGCTGGCGACACCGTGAACTTCAGCATCACCGTCGGCGGCTTCGGCACGATCAGCACCCAGTGGCAGTTCCGCACCTCGCCCGCCGGTTCCTACGCGTCGCTCGGCAACGGCGTGATCCCCGGTGTCGGCACCGTCTCCGGCGCGACTACCACCACGCTCTCGATCGCCAGCCTCGACCCCGCGGCCAACGGCATCCAGGTCCGGGCCGTCTCGACCAACTCCTGCGGCGCCTCGAATAGCGATCCCGCGACGATCACCTTCGGCGCGTGTACGACGCGCTGCAACGCCGCGGACATCGCCAACGACGACGGCACCCCGCTGCCGCCCATCGGCACCCAAGGCACGAACAACGGCGTGACCGAGGGCGACTACAACCTGTTCTTCGCGACGTTCTTCGACGCGGGCGCAGCCTGCGACATCGCCAACGACGACGGCTCGCCGCTCCCGCCCTTCGGCACGCTCCAGACCAACAACGGCGTGACCGAGGGTGACTACAACCTCTTCTTCGCGATCTACTTTGATGGCTGTGCGTTCTGAGCGAATCAGCGTGCCGCGGCCCGGGCGCGCACGCGGGTCGTCAGATTGAACTTGTGTCGCGAGTGACGACCGGCCCCCGATGGGCCGGTTGTTTTTGTGCCATCGAGTCGCCCGGATGAGGGTGTTTTGACCCAAGCCGCGGAATCGACCGGCGTTTTGCTCGTCGCGTGATAGAGTTTGAGTCGTCCATGCTCGGATACATGAAGACTCTGGAGTCACGGAATGAAATCACTGAAGACGCTCGCTCGCCCTCGATCTATGACCGCTCTTGCCGCGATTGCCGTTGA
>JALHNK010000044.1 GCA_022843565.1 Phycisphaerales bacterium | reverse complement strand
GTGCGGCACGTGGCAGTCGTTGCACGTGCGCGGCTGTGATGAGACGCGTTGGACCAACTGTCGTACTGCTCGTTCATGATGTGGCAGTTCATGCACGCCTTCGGATCGCCGGACAAGTACGACGTTGCGCTGGCGTAGTGGGCCGTGTACCCCGCGGCTCCGCCGAACATCCCAATCAACGCGCCGAGCACCATCGCGCCAACCAAACCGGCAGCGCCGACGGTCATTCGATCTCGAAGTGTGTTCGATCGGCGGGCCATCTACAACTCAGCATAGCAACATCAACATCGATGACCACTTCTGATCTCATCTTGGTGCAGATCTCGCGATCCGAAGTTGCGACTCAGTCGCATCAGCTCGATTGGGGGATTGCGAGGCGACGTCGCACGCATGTCTTGCGCCGGGGCGTCAGCAGCATGACATTCTTGACGATCAACCGATAGGCCGACGGGCAGCCGAGTCGCGCTGTCGATCGCCTCGTTTCCCTGCACAACAAGAGGGTTTCTTCCTGCCCTGACATGTGGCGGCGGCTGGTTGGAATCCTCGTCATGGCATCCGAGCGCCGCTACGCTGCCATATTGATCAGCGAGAGCGCCAACAGCGACGAACAGCCCCTGCCGCCAAGGCCGAGCGTCTTCAGCGCAATGCGAGAGGCGAACTACCGGATCTTTGCCGGCGGGTTCTTCGTCTCCAGCCTCGGCCTGCAGGCACTGGCGATGGCGATCGGCTGGGAGATCCAGCACCGCACCGGCGATGTGTTTTATGTCGGCCTCGCGGGCCTCATCCGTACGTTGCCGGTCATCATCATGGCCCTGCCCGCAGGATGGCTGATCGATCAGCACGACCGGCGGCGCGTGCTCATGCTCACGCAAGTTGGCTTTGCCTGCATGGCCGGCGTGCTGGCATTCGCGTCGTACCACGGCGCGAGTCTTGTCGTGATGTACGCGGTCCTCTTCATCATGGGCTGCGTCCGCTCGTTCAACGGTCCGACGCGATCATCGCTCCTGCCGGATCTGGTCAAGCCCGAGCTCTTTCCCAACGCGGTCACCTGGAACAGCGGCATCTTTCAGGTCTCCGGCGTGCTGGGCCCGCTGCTGGGCGGGGCGATCATCGTGATGGCCGGCGATCGCGCCTGGCCGGTGTACGCGTTGACCTTCGTTGGTTGTCTGGCTTTCGCGTTCGTGAGTCTGCGGCTCAAGATCGATCACGACAGCCACAAACGAGCCGCGATGTCCGCGAAAGATCTCTTCGGCGGTGCTGCGCACCTGTGGCGAGAGAAGACCATTCTCGGCGCGATCTCACTGGACATGTTCGCGGTGCTTCTGGGCGGCGTCAGCGCCCTGATCCCGGCGTACTGCCAGGAGATCCTGGGCGTCGGCGCGCTGGGGCTGGGGTTCTTGAAGGCCGCGCCGTACATCGGCGCGATCCTGATGGGCATCATCATCGCGTATCGCCCGCCGATGAAGAACGCGGGGCGCTCGCTGCTGCTGTCGGTCGCGGGCTTCGGCGTGTGCATGATCTGCTTCGGGCTCTCGACGACGTTTTGGGTCGCGTTCATCGCGCTCCTGGCCGGCGGCGCGTTTGACATGGTGTCGATCGTGATTCGGCACGTGCTGGTGCAGGTGCGCACGCCGCGGGAGTTGCGGGGTCGTGTGTCGGCGGTGAACAGCGTGTTCATCGAGAGCTCGAACGAGCTCGGCGCGTTCTCATCCGGCCTGATCGGCGCGGCGTTCGGCATCGTCGCTTCTGCGGTCTCCGGCGGCGTGGGCACGCTGATCGTGGTGGGGGGCTTGGCGCTGGCGATCCCGCAGCTTCGGCGATTGAAAACGCTGGAGCCGCCGAAGGACGTGGCGTAATGCGAGGGACATGAGGATTCTGGTCATCGAGCGGACGTCGTGATGTTGTGCGCCGACGGCTGGCGGTGCGTGCCGATCGAGCGATCGCACGTCGTGCGTGCGATCGCCCTAGTCCGGCGTGTGCGCCCGCGATCGGGGGGATTACCCCAGCCCTGAATGCGGGTGAGGACCGACTCTTCTTCGGATGAACGACGAATCGCGGAAGTTTCCTCTCATGCAGCACGTCACCCCTGAGCATCGCGCCGACCAAACCACGGATGGTTCCGCAGCGCACGGACGCGCCGCGGGCGACGCAACGCCCAGGGCATGACGCGAACGCCGGCGCGACTCGGGCGTCACGGGCGTGACGCCGCGAACGCGCGGCGTGCCTCTCTCGCTTCGTCTCGTTCGCGTCCGAACGTTCGTTCGGCGAGAAGTCGGTTCGATCGTGTGGGTCAGGAACGCCCCATCAGTCCGTCGCCCTGGGGAGCCGGGCGGCGGGCCTTCAACGGGTCACTCGGCCCGAGCCGGTTGAGACGGTGCAGTCTGCGATCTGTCCGGTCGGCGCCTCGCAAGCACGCGGCGATCCCGCGCGCGTCGCGAGGTAGTGGACGGTGGGTACAACAGGAGCGTTCGAATGCTGAAGCCAGATCATGTGTCATCGTGGGGCGATGCGGCGCGGGCGGATGGGCCCCGGCACGACTGCGGTGCCTCGTCACGCAACTCTCTCGATCGCGTGCGGCGGCGCGCACAACCCCCGACCAACCCGCTGCTCGATTGGCTGGAGGAACGCAGCCTGCGCCCCACGCTCCGGCCGATTGACGAGATCATCGCGCGAGCCTCGGCGTTCGTGTGCGAGCTCGGCGAGCTGCTGCCGTTCGCCAGCGGCACCGATGCTCTAGCCTTCGCGCTCCTTGACGAGTTCGCTCGCGATCGTCTGCTCCACCCCGCCGAGGTCGCGATGCTCATGGTCGATCCGGTCAGCCTCGCGCGCGGCGCGATCCGCCAGCTCGTCCAGGAACACGATGACCTCGTCACCGAGATCGCACGCCTCGATCGCACCATGACCATTCGCAAACGCGGTGGCGAAGACCCGACCGCCCGACGCGATCGAGGCCAGGTCCGCCGTTGACGGCTCCGATCACCACCAGGGTGGCCGCCCGGGCTCCGAGGCCGGTCGCTGATTGGGGTGTTTACCCTTGAAGCTCAGATCGCAAGATGTTGTGGACGGGCGGCCCCGGCCTACAAGATGTCAAGATGGGGTGTTTACGACCTCTGGAGAAGTTCGTGGACTTCTTGTCGGTTCAGAGAATGCGTGCTAGAAAAGAGGGGACGGCGACGCGGGCGGAGGGGATGGAGGATGGACGGCGTGGAAAGAGATGGGTGGGGGGGTCCCTTGCGTGCCGCGGTCCTCGCGGCTCGCGTTCAGGAGTGTCTGCCATGACGTTGTGTTCGTCGGTCAGGCTGAACAATCCGGTTGCGTTTGATCGGGTGCCGCCGACGGCCGGGCGGCTTGCGCCGAACACTCATGCCCGCTCGACACATCGCCAGCGGGCGTTCTTGTCATTGATGCAGGCCTGCCCGCAGGTCGCGCACGAGTTCAACAGCCTCATGCTCACGATCTCGGCCGGGGTCATGGTCGCACGGGATGGCGATCCGATCGCCCGGGCTCGCGGGCTCGAGCTTGTGGAGACTGCGGCCCAGCAAGCTCGCCTGATGACTCGGGCGATGATCCGGCTGAGCCAGTGCTCGGGGCCGGCGCTGCGAGAGTTCAGCCTCGCCGATGTCTCGCGTGAGATGACCGCCTTCGGGCGGGCGCTGCTGCCCACGGGGATCTCGCTGAGCATCGACATTCTGGACCCGCGCGTACGCGTGCTGACGGATCAGTCGGCCTTGCTTGGGCTCACGGTGCAGTTCTTCAGGCACGCGTCGCTGGTGCTGTCGCCGGGGGACCGAGTGCGCGTGATTGCGGGCACGATGAGCAATCGCCCGCCCGCGGGCGCGCCGGGACGTGAAGACGACGGTGCCGGCGTGGCTCGTGCGGCGGTCGCTCCGCGGGGCTCTGCGGTGCATGAAGCGCACACCGTGCTGTCGCTGCGGCAGGAGCACGCGGACCCGGATCTGGCGTCGCGGACGATCTCACGGCGCGTCCGTGCGCACGCGTCGGAACTGCGGGCGTGTCTGCGGCCGGGCGGGGGCGTTCGAGCGAATCGATATGAAGACGCCAGTGTGCTGTCGTCGGTCTTGCCGCGGGGGCGTGCGTGTCATTTAGTAATCTCTCTGGCGAGGGCGCCGGGCGACACCGGTTGGAGTGGATCATCGGGGCGCGGATGCAACCTTGCCCCAGGAGTGAAGTCATGACGACGACCATCACCGTTGAACCACCGGTCGCCAGCGTGGCGGGCGGAACGCCCGTTGCCGCGCGTTTGATCCGGCGCGTGATCCTCGTGGACGACCATCGCCTGCTCCGCGAGACCCTCGCCGCGGCCCTGGAGATGGATAAGTCGGTCGAAGTCGTCGCCACCGCCGGCGACGGGTGCGAGGGCCTTGCCCAGATCGCGGCCCACCGGCCCGATGTCGCGGTGCTGGACATCGATATGCCCGGGCGTTCGTGCTTCGATATCGCCCAGTCGCTCCCGTCGGTCAGCCCGCAGACGCGCGTGGTGCTGCTGAGCGGACGGATCAGCGATGCGCAGATCCAGGCGGCGCTACGGGTGGGGGTTCTGGGCATCTTGACCAAAGACGCCGGGCCGGAGGATGTTGCCAAGGCGGTGCGGTCGGCGTGCGAGGGGCAGCATTTCTTCTCGTCTGAGGTTTCGCAGCGGCTCGCACCAGCGGAATCGCGGGGGACGCTCTTTGGCCCGGCGCCGACACTGCTCGACGCGCTTTCGATGCGAGAGCGCGAAGTGCTGGTGCAACTGGCACGCGGGCTGAGCATCAAGCAGGTCGCGGCGGTGCTGAATCTCAGCCGAAAAACAGTGGACAATCACACACAGCGACTCATGGCAAAGCTGGATATTCACACACGATCGGAACTTGTCGTCTTCGCGTTCCGCGAGAAACTCGTGAGCTGACGCACGTCAGAGATTTTGCCTTCGGTGAATCACTCGATTTGTACGACACTCCCGATTGAGGGGCTTGATCGCGTGGAGTTTCGGGGTTTACCGAGTTGTGATCGCTCGCGCGGATTCTGACGCTTTCCACCTCAAGGAACTCCTCACGGTTGTCGATGTCACCCCATCGCTCGTGGAGTGAGCGCGCCGATGCGCGTCTCCGACACCGAGAGGGAAGGAAGATTCATGTCGAAGTGTGGTAGCGGCGGGAAGCCCCGGGGGGCAGGCGGTCGTGTGCGCAGTGTCAGCGATGAAGTCAACGCGATGCGAGCGGCGCGCGACGATGCCAGCAGCATCATGGACGAGGTGTATCGGGTTGTCGTCGAAAAGGTCCGGCTCAAGCTCGAGTCGATGGACGATGTGCCCATGACGACCGCCAGGGTTGTGCCTGTGCAGCACGTCGTAACGCGCCCGCGCGGCACGCCGGCGAAGCACGCTTAGTCGCAGGCGCGATCAGCGGGTTTGGCCGTCGCCTTGGACGACGAATCGCGTGGTGGTGAGCTCTTCAAGCCCCATGGGGCCATAGGCGTGGATCTTGCTGGTGGAGATCCCGATCTCCGCGCCGAGTCCGAGCTGAAATCCGTCGTTCATGCGGGTCGAGGCGTTGACGAGCACGCACGAGGCCTGAACGCGCTGGGTGAACTCCGCCGCGTTGCTTGCATCGCTGGTGATGATGGCTTCGGTGTGGTGGCTGCCGTGCTGGTGGATGTGCGCGATCGCGGCGTCCATCGAGTCCACGACTCGCAGGGCGATGATCAGGTCGAGAAACTCGTGGCCGAAGTCGGTGTCCCGGGCGCTGGTCACGCGGCCTTCGAGACCGTCGCAGTACGACCTCGCGGACGCATCGGCGCGGACTTCCACGCCGGCGTCGAGGTACGCCTTGATCAGAGCCGGCACGAAGGCGGGCGCGATGTCCCGGTGAACCAGCACACATTCCAGGGCGTTGCACGTCGCCGGCGCGCTGGTCTTGCCGGTGGCGCAGATCTTCAGCGCCATCTCGGGGTTGGCCGAGGCATCCACGAATGCGTGATTGACGCCCTGGTAGTGTTGGATGGTGGGGATGCGCGAGGTGCGGGCGACGTAGCGGATGAGCTCGACGCCGCCTCGTGGGATGACGAGGTCGATGAACTGGTCCTGCTGCAGGAGCTCTTCGAGATCGGGCTTGGTGATATCGCTGATGACGGTGAGCGCCGCCGGATCGATCGAGTGGGCGACGAGGGTTTCTCTGGCAATCGATGCGAGCGATTCGTTGCTGGATCGGGCTTCCTTGCCACCTTTGAGGATGCAGGCGTTGCCGGCCTTGAAGCAGAGCGCGAACGCGTCGATCGTGACGCCGGGGCGTGCCTCGTAGATCATGCAGACCACGCCCAGCGGCGTGCGAACGCGCCGCACAATCATGCCGCTCTGGACGACCAGCTCTCGCGTGACCTGGCCGACCGGGTCCGGGAGCGCCGCGACGCTGCGGAGCGAGGCACCGAGCTGCGTGACGGATTCCGGCGTGAGCCGGAGTCGGGCGAGCTTCGGGGCCGGAAGGCCGGCGATGGTCGCCGCGTGAATGTCCCGCGCGTTGGCTTCCAGAATCGCGTCACGCGACCGCTCGATGCGGGCGCTGAGGTCTAGCAGCAGGGCGTCTTTTCGCTCGGTGCTGAGCGTCGCGACCGATCTGGATGCGGCGCGAGCCCGCGACGCCGCTTGCACGATGGGTGATTCCATGGCGGATGGTAATCGCGGATTGTGCGGTCCGATGGCGCGTGTTCGGCCGGGGCGGTGCGATCGACCGCCTATGTTTTGGGCTTCACTTGACCGAGCAACCGACATCGCGATCAGAGCCGCCGCTGGAGCCGATGCTCGATCCGGTCTCGGTCGAGCCATCGGAGGAGAGTTCGCGCCCCGCCGAGCCCGAAACGCGGCGCGGCATGGACACGCGATGGGGGATCTCGCACGCGGTTCGCGCGGGGCGGACAGTCTTCGGCGATGACGGGCACGGGGTGATCAAGTCCGGCCGCCTCGCCGGGCTCTCGATGAACCGCGCGATCTTCGTCGCCTCGTGGCCGGTGCTCTGCGAGTCTGTCCTCAACTCGACGATCGCGCTCGTTGACACCGTGCTAGCGTCGAAGATCAGCATCCAGGCGGCCGACGCGGTGGGGGGCGCGGCGTACATGGTCTGGTTCATCGGTCTCATCACCATGGCGATCGGCGTCGGGGCCACGGCGCTCATCGCACGCTCCATGGGCGCCGGCAAGCTCGCGGTCGCGCGCGGCGCGCTGGGCCAGGCGATCCTGCTGGCGTCGATTGGCGGCGTTATCACTGCGGTGCTGCTGGCAAGCCTCGCCGGGCCCATCGCCTCGCTGCTCAGCCTGCACGGGCAAGCCCGCGAGGACCTCATCACCTATCTGCGGGCGTACAGCTTCGGGGTGCCCTTCTCAACGGTGCTCTTTGCCGGCACCGCCTGCGCCCGTGGCATGGGCGACACGATCCGCCCGCTGATGACGATGATCGTGGTCAATATCGTCAACCTCTTCGCTGCGTGGCTGCTGGCGCTGCGACTGGATCTCGGCGTGCTCGGCATCGGCCTTGGCACCGCGATTGCGCACGCCGTCGGCGCTGGCGTGGTGCTCTACTTTCATGTCAAAGGCACCGGCGGCGTGAGTTTGACGATGCGATGGCTCCGCCCGCATCGAACCACGCTCTGGCGATTGGTGCGACTTGGCCTGCCGAACTTCGCTGAGACGTTTGGCATGTGGTTCGTCAACATGCTCATCATCCTCATGGTGGGCAGCATGAGCGCCAGCGCCGCGATCAATGGCGGCTTGGGCACCGCCGCCGCGGTCGCGGCGGATACCGGCGGGCTGCTGGGTGCGCACACGTGGGCGATCCGCATCGAGGCGTACAGCTTTCTGCCCGGGTTCTCGATGGGCCTGGCGGCCAGCGCGCTGGCTGGGCAGTATCTCGGCGCGGGCGCGCCGGAGCTCGCGCGGCGCGCGGCGATCAAGTGTGCCGCGATCGCGTGCGTGATCATGGGCGTCGCGGGTATCGTGCTGGCGGTGGCTGGCGATCCTGTCGTGCGGGCGCTGACGCCGCAGGCGGTGCATGTGCAGATCGTGCCGCAGTTGCTGTGGATCACCGGGCTGGTGCAGGTGCCGTTCGCGATCGCGATCGTGCTGCGATCAGCGATGCACGGCGCCGGCGACGTGCGGGCGGTGATGATCATGACGTGGGTCAGCCAGTGGGGCCTTCGCCTGCCGCTGGCCTACGCGATCAGTGGCGTGGATGTTCATGTGCCGTCGTGGATCGCCGGGCGGGCCGACATGATCATCGAGAACCCGTTCCCTTTTGACCTCGGGCTGCGCGGGCTGTGGATCGGGCTGTGCATCGAGATCTGCATCCGCGCGATGATCTACTCCGGGCGGTTCATCCAGGGCGGCTGGATGCGGGCACGGGTGTAACGACGATCGCAGGTGCTGATCGCACAGTGGGACGCTGTGCCTGAGGCTCTGCGAAGGCAGGGCTCGCCGGGGCGGTGTGCGCTGCTCGACTTGGATCCGTGGAACTCAGGTGTGCATGGAGATCGCGAAGCATCGAAGTTGCAGAGCCGACTTCGATGGCACGTCAAGGGGGCTGTCGCGGCACGTCAATGACGCGGTCTGTCACTTCGTCGGAGCGTCGGCCGGGCGGCCGTCGGAGACCTTGAGCCGGTCCTTGAGCTGCGAGTAGGAGAACGGATCGATCGCGAACTTGGGCATCGCGCCGGGTGAGACTTTGTCCGGGTCGTCGGTTCCTGCGTCCATGGTCTGGCGCGCGAAGGTGCGCATGACGCCGTCGCCGCGCTGGGTGGAGGCCAGGAAGGCCAATCGCTCCTGGTAGTCCTCGCGAGTCAGCGGCTCGAAGCCGGTGATCCGAACGATCGCGATCGCACGCTGAGACGGCACCGAGATCGTGAAGACGCGGTTGGCGATGTCCTGCTGGTCGATCGGCTTGGTCGGGTCGAGCTTCTCGGCACGAGACAGGATGCGTTCTGAGAGATCCGGGACCGAGGCCATCCACTGGGCCATCTTGCTGCCGGGCTCGACGCTGTTCGGGCGAAGACGCGAGGAGTAGACCTCATTCACGACTTGAGCGGGCTTGCCGTTGATGATCATCCCGGCGGCAACGCTCTCAAGGCCCTCAAGCGCCGCGGCGGCGGAGAGAATCTCTGACTGCGAGGCGAGCGACTCGAACGCCTTGACGCGCCGGTAGTCCGCGAGCACTTTGTCGGCGACTTCGTCCAAGGTTTCGGGGCCGCTGGCGCCGCGAGCGGCGGTGAACACGACGTAGTACGCCGAGCCATCGGCGCTCAGCAGCGGCTCGACGAGCGGCACGTTGAGCTGGACGGGGAACGACGGCGCGTTGTTGGCATCGAACGGGCCCATCTCGCGAAGGGAGAGGGCGACCTCCGAAAGCGGGAAGGGGCGCGTGTCGCGCTTCATCGAGGCGGTGCCGACGCCCGGCAGGCGGCGCATGTCATTGGCCGTCTGCCACGCGGTATCCGCGGAGCCGACCTTGAACGGGTCGAGCTTGAGCGAGAACTTGGCGTTCACGCGATCGCTGGCGAGCTTGCCGATCGCGGCCAGATCAGGACGGATCACCGACCAATCGTCCGGCAGTCGCTTGTAGGTCAGGCCGTTGGCGCGTTCATCACGCACGTTGGCCAGCACCTTCAGCAGTTCGCCCTTGACGACCAGCTCGGCCTCGGCGAGGATCTTCTCGAACTGTTCGTCGTTGAGCTGCTTCTCCACGACGGCGCGTCGAACGGTCTCGTCCTCGCCGGCCTTGGCCGGTACCTCGCGGAGGCGACGCTCGACATCGAGCGCGCGGACCTTGATCTGGGCGCGGATGGCCGCGGCGTCCAGCGTCAGCCACTGCAGCTTCACGCGAGGCGGCAGGCGGTAGCCGACGCCGACGTCGCTCTGGGCGGCGTCCATGTCGCGATAGCGATTGAAGAAGTTCAGCAGGTCTGTCGGGCCCTCGGGCGCGGGGATCTGGTTCGCGGTCGCTTCGTCCACGGTGAGCAGGACGTAGTCCCACGTCGCGCGGTTGAAGGCCCGGGTGAGGCGTGCGTTGAGGCGCTCGTCGCTCAGGCGAGGGAGCGACTTGTAGGTGTCGAGCATCCGGCTGAAGCCCTTGAACTCCGCCGCGGCGTCGCTGAGGCGAGCATCGCGAGCGGTGTGTCCGCCGGCAACCTGCGGGAGCGAAGCGGCGGAGAGACGGAGGCTCTCGCGAAGGGTTTCGACATCTTTCGGCTCGGGTCGTCCACCCTGCTGCTGGAACTGGCGGATGCGAATGTCGGTCATGAGGTCGGGGTACTCGTCGGTGAGGAACGTCGCGCCGTCCTGCTCGGGCCCGGTGAAGCCGGCTCGCTTGGCTTCGTGTGCAAGCAAGAGCCAGTGTTCGGCGCGAGAGTGCGAGTCTTTGTCGGCGTTGGCGCGTGCGTCGTTCTCGATGAGGGCCGTGAGCTCGGGAGTGCGCGAGCGGACGAGCTCGAAGCGAGCGTTGGAGATCGCGATCTCAGCGCCGCTGATCTTCTGGCCGGCGACGGTGATGCCCGGGCCATAGTGGCCGCCCTGCCCGAAAGCGCGCAGAGTGTCGCCGATCAGGAAGCCGACCATGAGCAGGATGCCCAGGGTGATGAGCAGGATCTTGTTGTATTGCTTGATCAGCTTCGTCATGAAGCACTCCGGTCGGGAAAGGGATCAAGGGATCTGGGGAACGAGGGATCAAGGGAACGAGGGATCGAGCAGCAGGGTGATATCGGTCCGCTTTGGTACTCAGATCATACTTCGATCGACGGGGCCGGTGGGTTCGAATCCACGCGGCGAACACCGGGGTTCTCGTACCAGGCGGGACGCGAGCGCACCTGCGTATCGGGCCTGAAAGCAAACAGGCCCGATCGCGTGACCGGGCCTGTGAGTATGCAGCAGACGGACTCGATTAGCGATAGAACTCGACGATGAGGTTCGGGTTCACGTCGAAGGGGATCTGGTCAGACGTCGGCAGCGCGACGATCTTGGCCTGGAGCTCACCGGGGTTGAAGTCGATCCAGCCGGGAACCTCGTGGCCCGCGAGGCTTTCCATCGACTCGCGAGCGAGCTTCTGGGCCTTGGTGCGGACGCTGATCACATCGCCGACATCGACCAGCGAGCTGGGGCGGTCGAGCTTCTTGCCGTTGACCAGAACGTTGCCGTGGGCGACCATCTGACGCGCGGCCCAGATCGTGCGGGCCAGGCCGCAGCGACGCACGGTGTTGTCGAGTCGACGCTCGAGCAAACGCATGAGCATCTCGCCGGTGTTGCCCTTGGCGCGACCGGCGGCGGCGATGACGCGACGGAACTGACGCTCCAGAACGCCGTAGTGGAAGCGGACCTTCTGCTTCTCGTTGAGGCGGAGGCCGTAGTCGCGCAGGCGACGGCCGCGGAAGCCGTGCATGCCCGGGTAGACCAGGGCGCGCTTGGACGTGTGCTTGGGGTTGTCAGCGATCGGCACGCCGACACGACGAGACAGTTTGACCTTGGGACCGGTGTAACGGGCCATGCGAAGTACCTCCGTCATCGAGCGTGCGTGTCCGAGCCGGAATGGCGCGGGGTGCGGGCTCGACGTGCCGCGATTTGGGGCGGCGATCTGTGTCCGGTGGCCGAGACTTCGGTCGGACGGGGTGGATCCGGGCAAACAGTTTGCCGGGAGGGAATAGAAGCGCCGTGAGGGGGCCGGGTCAAGGGGATGGCCGGGATTGCGGTGGACCGGGGGGTTTTGCGAGAGATCAATGAAACCAATCGACGGAAATCAACGATTGGCTCAATACTGTGCTTGACACAGTAGTCGTTGCCTGATACTGTGTATTGCACAGTGCAAGATCCAATCATGGTCGATCGCGAGAAACCAGACCTGATCGAACTCCGCCGCGGCGTGATTGTGCTGGCGGTTCTGTCGCGCCTTCGGGTTCCGCAGTACGGCTATTCGCTGCGGCAGGCACTGGTCGAGGGCGGGATGCCAATCGAGGAAGGGACGCTGTACCCGCTTCTCCGCCGGCTCGAGACACAGGGGCTCTTGGCCAGCGAGTGGAAGACAGACCATGCGCCGCCGCGGCGGTACTACCGGCTCAGCACTGCGGGCGAGGCTGCGTTCGCAGCGATGACCGAAACGTGGCGGAGCCAAGTGCGCGTGATGGACGAGTTTCTGCGATAGGAGGCAGTGATGAACGCTCAAGAGGTCATCGAGTCATATGTCCGCGACGTGGCGAAGTGCCTGCCGCGGAAGAAGCGGAACGATGTGGCGTTTGAGCTGAGGAGTTTGTTGAGCGATGAACTGTCGGCCAAGGCGCAGGCGGCCGGGCGTGCACCAGACAAGGCGATGGCGATGGAGTTGCTCAAGGGCTTCGGGCGTCCGGCGGTAGCCGCGGCGCGATATCACGAGCGACCGGCGCTGATCGACGCGACAGACACGCATCGGTTCTTGATCTGGGCGATGGCGGGTCTGATTACGTTGATCGTTCTGGCGGCGCAGCGTCCACGAGGGACAGTGGATGTCGGCGGCGTCCTGCTTCAGTGGCTGGGTGTGCTGGTGATCGCGTTCGGCGTGATCGGATGGTGGCGGCGGCGCAATCCGAACGCGATGGGTTGGACGCCGAGCCGTGGGCAGGACTGGATGCCGCGATGGCTGGCGGCGGTGGCTCTGGTGGCGACGGTGGTGTTCCCGGTCTTCATGTACTGCGCACCGCAGACGTTCGTGCGGCTGGCGTTCTTCGGGGCGTTTGCACCCGAATGCGTTCAGATGACCGACGCGTTTGCGCAGAGCTGGCAGCGAGTGTTGACGATTGCGACGTTGGCGTTGCTGGCGGTGATCCACGGCGCAGAGCTGGTGATGGGCGGGCGTCGCGAGTGGACGGGATGGTTGAGCGTCGTGACGAACGGCCTGCTCGGTGTCATGCTGTTGAGCCACAGTGCGCCGATGTCGGCGGGCGGCGGCGAGACGATTCGGATCTTTGAATCGCCAACATCCAACGGCGTTGCGATGCCGATCTTCGGATCGGTGGGCGCCTTCATGGTGCTGTGCGCATTTTACGAGCTGTACCGCGAGCGGTCGCGAATCACCCCCGCGCCGATGGCCGCGCGAGCGACCTTGGTCAGAGAGAACTGATCGCGGCCGGGTTTCAGGCCGTCGGCGATGCGCGGCGCGGGTCGTGTCCCTCTCGCCGGATGATCCACTCGGCGAGCACGAGATTCGGGATCCAGCACAACCACGTCAGGACCGGATAGACGATCTCGAACGACAGGCCGGTGGCGAAGCCAAGGCCCAGACCGAGCCGGATCGTCACGGCGGCGAGTGTGAGTGAGAAGTTGCGGATCATCCAGCGGCGATGGGCCGCGAAGTCTCGCGAGCGGGCGCTGGCAAATGCGCGAGCCCCGGTGTAGAGCCAGGCGATGGAGAGCGTTGCGAAGCCCACGGTCGAGACGATGCCGCCGAAGGCGAACGGGGAGATATAGAGCGCGGCCAGCCCGCCGATCAGGACGCCCACGCCGAGGTAGACGCGTCCCATCCACCGGTGAGCGAGGGGCCAGCGCCGGCGGATGCTCGGGATGAACTGGACGGGTCCGAGAATGATCGCCAGCGACGAGCAGAAGATGTGGGTGAGAATTCCAACGGGGTGAGCCTCGTAGGCCGCACGCATCTCGGGGTGTACGCCCGCACCCAGCGGGCGCGCGGTGTAACCGATGATCGCGTAGGCACCGATGCCCAAGGCGCTCAGCGCGATGATCGCGAACCCGATTGAGGCGAGCGTGCTGCGAGCGTTGGAGCGGGGGCCCGATCGCATCGGGCGATCGGCGGGGACATTGGTCATGAAGCGCCCGTCAGGTGTTGAGCGGCGGCTTGGGCTTGATCGAGCCGATGACATCGCGCTTGATGACCACGTTCTGCGATTGGTTTGTCGCGGCCGGGCGGGTCACGTGCGGCGATCGAGCGTCGGCGTTGGTCGTGCCGTTCGGCGTGCCGGGCGTGATGCCGGCGGTGCCGTTGGCCTGGGCGAGGTGGGGGGTCGATGTCGGGTTCTCTTCGCCGACGATCTGATTGGCGACTTCGCGACGGTTGACCTGAACGTCGCGTGGGAAATCGAACGCGATGCGGACGCGATCACCCCGGATCGAAGCGACGCGAACGACGCCAAGAGGGTTCTTGGGGTCGCCGATCACGATCTCTTCGCCTTCGCGTCGAGTAAATACCAACATGCGTCGGACCTCCTGTCCCCGTGGCCGCGCAGGAGCGCGGCGGAACCCAAGCAATATACCGCAGAGCGGGCCGAATGAAAGGAACTCCCGCCGCGAATTGTGTGGCGACCGTGGAGAACGACCACCGGGGGCCAAGGACTGCACAGTTGGTGAAAGAAATCGCTGCGGCAGGCGGTCGGCGTGGTGCGTCGAGAGGTTGTGGAAGATCTGAATTGTCGAGATCGTGTGGCGATCGATCGCGAATGGGTGGTCAAATCGCTTGAAAGCCCGGATGGTCGCAGCGGCGATTCAGGTGATTTACTCGACTGCCTCGACCCCGGTGATCTGGGGAACATGATTGAGAAGATTCCGCTCGATCCCGGTTTTCAGGGTGACGAGGCTGGAGGGGCAGCCGACGCAGGCGCCGTGGAGGCGGATCTGGACCTTGCGCTCGGGGGTGATGGCGACGAACTCGATGTCGCCGCCGTCGGATTGGATGGCGGGGCGGATCAGCGACAAGACCTTGGCCACGCGCTCGGCGATCGCGGCGTCCGCGCCGCTTGGCTGCGCGGCGGTCGAAGCGTTCGGCCCTGGGGTTGTCGATGGGGTGCTGGCGGACATGGTGGATGCTCCGCAACATTCTAGGGTGCTCGGACGCGATCGGGTCGGCGGCGCTTTGGTGCTGGCCCCGGTGGCTCGTGATGTCAGCGGGCGGGGCCGACGGCGTGGTGGGGGTGGGGGTTGGGGGCGATCGCGGCTTGTGATTGCTAGAGTGCGGGCATGTTGAACGGGTCACTCTCGAGCGTGTCGTTTCGGCGGATGGTTCTCGTCGCTGGCCCAGTGGCGATGGGGCTGGTGATTCTGAGCGGGTGCGGCGGGCGAGCCGCGGCGGATGATCCGACGAGCGGCCCGGCGGACCAGCGCGTGAAGGACGAGCGGCTGACGTTTCGCCAGCAGATGCAGGCGCTGGATGACCTTTGGAACGAGGGGCGCGTGGTTGATCGGGCTCAGGCCCGCGAGAAGCTGAAGAACATCGCGTGGGTGACGGCGAATCAGATCGACATGCGCGTGCGGGCGATGCAGTTGCTGCTTGAGGACCAGCAGGACACCGGCAATGCCGACACGCGTCAGATGTTCGCGCTGATGCTGCCGGTCGAGCCGTCATTCGATGTGATCGGATACATCTCGCAGACCGCCGCGGACAAGGGCTGGAGGGAGATGACGCCGGCGATCGTGCGCTCGTGGGCGCGGAACATCGGGCGGGTCGATGCCGAGCGATCCGAGCGCGCGGCGTTGATCAAGCTGCACCCCGGCGAGTCGGTGGAGAGTGTCGTCTTTCGCGTGTTTGTGACGCCGCCGAGCGGCGGCGGCGCGCAGGAACGCCAGTGGGCGCAGCGGGCACGGACGGCGGCGTGGGAGGTGCTCACGCGGATCGACCCGACTGGCTCGAGCCGCCTGACGATGCTCGCAGCGGATTCCGCGCCCGGTGATGCGCTGGTCGAGAACCTTCGCGCGTGTGTGCGGGAGCTGCGTGCGATCCCGCTCACCGCCAGCCAGCTTGAGTGGCTGCAGGAGCTGCGATCGTTTGACGCGGTGCCGCCGGCGGCGATGCAGAAGGGGCCGGGGTTCAAGGCTTCTGACGGGGCGGCGCGTCGGGCGTGGTGGTCACAGACTTCCGGCGCGGCGCAGAGCGTGGTGCCGACGCACCAGGCGCAGTTGTCGATGCGGAATCTGGAGGCGCTCCGGTTCGCGTCGGCCAGTGGCAGCCCGCGGCTGTCGCTCTCGCGAGACGCTTTGTTCAGCGAGCTGAGTCAGCGTGTGAGCGCCCGCAAGACACACATGCGCGTCGGCGTGCAGGACAGCGGACAGTCGTGGGCCGATGAGGGGCTTGAGTCGCATCGCGCGGCGCTGACGTGGGCGGATTTGCTAACGGTCTTGGTGATCGATGATGCGATGGCGGATGCGGGCGTGCGGGCGCAGCTGTGGGAGCAGATTCAGCGGGATCTGAAGGACACGACGACCGAGCTTGGCGGGCTGATCGAGCTCAACGCCCAGGGGCGATATGAGGCGGTGCTGTACCCGCCCAGAGCGACGGCGCGGCGTGGCGATGAGGAGTATGTGGCGCCGGTGGAGATGTTTCAGAGCGGGCCGATGTCGCTGGCGCACTATCACTTCCACTCGCAGCGGATCAACAACCGGAGTTACGCGGGGCCGGGCCCTGGCGATGAGATGTTCGCGGTGACCAACGGGCGAGCGAACATCGTGGTGACGCCGGTGGGCGAGAAGCGGTTCAACATCGACTATTACCAGGGCGGCGGCGTGGTGGTGGATTTGGGGGAGTTTGTGGCCCCATAGGGAAATGGCAAATGGGCGAATTTGCAAATAGCAAATGAGACCCTAAGACTCGTGGGGTTTGGACTGTTTGTTGATGCGTGGGGAAGGCATCGAGGGATGAGGCATCGAGGCATCGAGTGAGGACGGGGCCGATTAGGGGCTGAGTTTGCCGACGAGGGTGGCGAGGGCTTTGAGGTCTTTGGTGGCCAGGACCTTGGCGATGGCGGCGGGCTCTGCGCCGACTTTGCCGAGGTATTCCTCGACGCGGGTCCAGAGCTTCGCGGCGGCCTTGGGGTCGTCCGAAACCGCCAGATCGCTAAGCAGTTCCTGCAGCTTGGTCAGGTGGATGCCGGACTTGTGGTCATAAAACCGGCGGACGATGCCCTGCTGTGTCTTGTTCAGGAACTGGTGGTGCTTGGCCATGGGCAACGGTAGCGGGTGGGGGGTTGGGGGGGCGGGGGGTGGGGCGCGTTTGCGTACACTTTTGGCGTGAACACCAGCTCTCCGGCACGGCTTGCGATCATGCTCTCTGGCGGCGGACGCACGATGGTGAATCTCGCGGCGGCGATCGAGCGCGATCGCATGAACGCGAGCATCGAGTTGGTGATCGCGTCGGCGGAGTGCGGCGGGTGCGAGCGTGCCCGCGAGCGGGGATTTGCGACTTGCGTCGAGCCGGGCGTGATCGAGCGTGATCGGCTGGCGGCGATGCTGAGCGAGGCGCGGATCGACTTTGTGTTGCTGGCGGGATATCTAAAGCTTGTGCGCGTGCCCGAGGCGTATCGCCATCGGGTGGTGAACATTCACCCGGCGCTGCTGCCGAGTTTCGGCGGAGCGGGGATGTACGGGCAGCGTGTCCACGCGGCGGTGCTGTCGCGGGGCTGCAAGGTCAGCGGCTGCACGGTGCATCTGGTGGATGATGAGTTTGACAGTGGACCGATCCTGGTGCAGCGGGCGTGCGAGGTGCGAGAGAATGACACGCCGGAGACGCTGGCGGCGCGGGTGTTTGAGCAGGAGTGCGTCGCGTATCCGGCGGCGCTGGCGATGTTGATCAACGGGCGCGTGCGGGTTGACGGGCGGCGAGCGGTGATCGGCGATGGTGGGAAGGCGGGGCCGCGATGAGCATCGAAGGATGGAGGAACTGGGGTCGGGCGCGAGCGCTGCTGGCTGTGGCGGTGATCGGTGTTGCTTGCGGGCCTGTCGTGGGCTCCGCTGAGCCGCCGAAGAACGGGTCGCCGGGTGAGGCGGGGAAGATCGCAACGTCGGAGCCGCTTGATCCGCACGCGAATGCAGCGGAGCGGGAGCGGTTGACGGCGGAGTTTTTACTGGAGTTCAAGGCCCAGCGGTTCGAGGCGGCGGAGGCGATCGTGCGGGCGTTGATCGCGCTGGATGAGTGGGACGCGGTGGCTCGCTACAACCTCGCGGCATGCCTGACGGGCCAGCGGAAACTCGACGAGGCGCAGGTCGCGCTGCGCGAGGCGGTCGAACGCGGGTTTGTGGACTTTGATCTGATGGTGCGCGATCGGAATCTCGCGGCGCTGCGGCCGACGCCGACGTTTCGCGCGCTGCTGGCCAAGTGGGGCGAGGTGCAGGAACGGATCATCGAGGAGAAGATCGTCCGCCTCAAACCGACGCTGGCGCGGGGCGGGCGGGACTACACGATCGAGAAGGACGCGTCGTCGCGGCTGGCGTTTCTGAACGCGTTCCCTGAGGCGAGCTATCGCACGGGTGTTGAGGAGATCCGGCGGGTGGAGCGATTCTGGAAGGAGCAGGTGTTGCCGGAGGGCACGCCGCTGGTGAACGTGGAGGCATCGCGCCCGGATCCGTGGGTGCTGGTGCTACTGCCGACGCCTGAGGATTATCGCGACTGGGCGATGGGAAAGTTTGGCTCGATCCAGGTCGCGGGGATCTATGACCATCAGGCCAAGAAGCTGGTGACGAAGGATCTCGGCCCGATCCTGCGGCACGAGTTCTCGCATGTTGTCCACTGGCGCAGCATGATGCGCAGCGGCTTTATTCAGCCGATCTGGGTGCAGGAGGGGCTGTGCTCGCTGCTGGAAGATGTGAAGGTGAATGCCGATGGTTCGCTCTCGCCGCAGCCGAGCTGGCGCACGAACCTGCTGAAGCGGATGAGCCAGTCGGCAAAGGTGCCCAAGTGGGCGGACCTGCGGGCGCTGTCGGCCGAGAAGTTCTCCGAGTCGCGGGGGCTGGCAAACTACGCGGCGTCGCGCGGGTTCTTTCTGTTCCTGTACCAGCAGGGGAAACTGCGCGACTGGTACGCCGAATACCTGAAGGCCGGCGAAGCGGACCCGCACGGCGACAAGGCGCTGGAGAAGGTCTTCGGCGTGCCGATCAAAGAGATCGAGCGGCGCTGGCGGGCGTGGGTCAGCGCGCTGCCCGATGCGCCGGATGCGTCGAGATCGACCGGCGTCGGGATGCCGTTTGCGGTGGAAGAGGCGGGCGATGGGATGCGGATCAGTGAGGCGACGCTGGGCTTGGCGCGGCTCGACGGATTGCGGCTGGGCGATGTGCTCACCACGATCGACGACGTGCCGGTGCGTGATCACTCGGAGTTTGCCAGAGCGCTGAGCGGGCGGAAGGTCGGCGAGCGGGTCAAGGTCTCCTTCCGGCGCGGCGCGGGCGGCAAAGTGACGGGGCAGGCGACGATCGAGCTGGTCCAGATCGATCAATGAGCGGGTCGGGCGATGGGCGGACTCCTTTGGGCGGTGTCTTCGCTACGATGCGGAGCGTCGAACTTTGAGGGACTGAACTATGCCGTTGACTTCTGCTGAGATCCGCCGTGTGTTCATGGACTTTTACGCGAAGAAGCACGCGCACGCGTTTGTGCCGAGCTCGCCAGTGGTGCCGCACGAGGACCCGACGCTGCTGTTTGCCAACGCGGGGATGAATCAGTTCAAGCCGATTTTTCTCGGACAGGCGGACCCATCGACGCCGATGGGGAAGCTGAAGCGTGCGGTGAACAGCCAGAAGTGCATCCGCGCCGGCGGTAAGCACAACGATCTGGAGGATGTGGGCAAGGACACGTACCACCACACGATGTTCGAGATGCTCGGGACGTGGTCGTTCGGTGACTACTTCAAGAGCGAGTCGATCCAGTGGGGCTTTGAGCTGCTGACGAAGGTCTACGGCGTTGATCCGAATCGCTTGTACGCGACGTACTTCAAGGGCGACCCCAAGAGTGGTCTGGAGCCGGATCTGGAGTCCAAGGCGCTTTGGGAGGCGTTGCTCGGGCCGGCGCGGGTGTTGCCCGGCAACATGAAGGACAATTTTTGGGAGATGGGCGATACGGGGCCTTGCGGCCCATGCAGCGAGATTCACTTCGATCGCATCGGCGGGCGCGATGCCAGCTCGCTTGTGAACTCGGGTGATCCGGACGTGCTGGAGATCTGGAACCACGTCTTCATCCAGTTCAATCGCGAGCAGGGCGGCGTGCTGAAGCCGCTGCCGAACAAGCATGTTGACACGGGCATGGGATTTGAGCGATTGGTGAGCGTGCTGCAGAACGTTCGCAGCAACTACGACACGGATGTGTTCGCGCCGCTGTTCCTGGAGATCGAGAAGACGACCAAGGCGCACAAGCCGTACACGGGTCGGTTGGGAGCGGCGGACAAGGACGGGAGCGACACTGCGTATCGCGTGATCGCCGACCACATCCGCACGCTGACGTTCGCGATTACTGACGGCGCGACGCCGAGCAACGAGGGGCGCGGCTACGTGCTGCGCCGGATCCTGCGCCGTGCGATCCGTTATGGCAATCAGATGCTCGGGGCCAAGGTGGGCTTCTTCCATCCGCTGGTCAACACCGTCGCGGAGCACTTCGGCGAGTTCTTCCCTGAGCTGCGCAAGGACCCCAAGCGCGTGATGGAGATCATCCGCGAAGAGGAAGAGAGCTTCGGGCGCACGCTGGCCCGCGGCATCGTGCTCTTTGACGAGGCGTGTGTCGAGGCGTTCAAGCGCGCACGACTCATCCCGCACCTGCAGATCGCCGGCGGCGAGACCTCGGCCAATCGCGACCAGGGCGGGTGGACGATCGCCATCCACCAGAAGGACGGGCACAAGCTGATGGACCAGCGAGCGCTGCGCGACATCACGCCCGAGTGGGCCGATGCGCACTACGCCCCGGCGCGCGGCATCACCGGCGAGGACGCCTTCAAGCTCTATGACACGTACGGCTTCCCGATCGACCTGACGAACCTGATGGCCGAGGAACGCGGGCTGCGCGTCGACATGGCGGGCTTCGAGAGCCTGATGGAGCAGGCGCGCGAGAAGGCACGCTCCGGCGGGAAGTTCGGCACCGAGCAGGGGCTGACGCTGCCGCCGGACGCGATCGCGCGATTGAAGGCGCTGGGTATCGAGCCGACGGACGACAGCGACAAGTTCCACGGCCGAGAGATCCGCGCGACGGTCAAGGCGATCTGGAACGGCGAGAACTTCGACGATACCGCCAGCGCCTCGACGGCGGGGATGCGCTCGCTGGGCGTCGTGCTGGACAAGACGAACTTCTACGCCGAGATGGGCGGCCAGGTGCCCGACCACGGGCGATTGATCGGCACGCGCCCGATCCGCCAGGAGCAGGCGGTGGGTGGTGGTGGCGAGTTCCGGGTTGAGGACGTGCAGACGTACGCGGGGTTTGTGCTGCATGTCGGGCGCGTGGTCTCGCACCAGATCAAGGTCGGCGACATGGTGACGCTGAGCCTTGACGACGCGCGGCGCGAGGCGGTGCAATCGAATCACACCGCGACGCACTTGCTCAACCTGGCGCTCCGCACGGTCGCGGGCGAGGGGCTGGATCAGAAGGGCTCGCAGGTCGGGCCGGACAAGCTGCGGTTTGACTTCTCGCTGGCGCGTCCGGTGACGCCGGAGGAGATCGCGAAGCTGGATCAGGAAGTCAGCGCGAGCATCAAGGCGGGTCTGGACGTTTTCGCGCAGGTGACGCCGCTGGAGCAGGCCAAACGGATCAAGGGCCTGCGCGCGGTCTTCGGTGAGGCGTACCCGGACCCGGTGCGTGTCGTGAGCATCGGGCGCCCGGTCGAGAAGGCGCTGAGCGAGACCGACGACGCACGCGGGGCAGCGATCAGCACCGAGTTCTGCGGCGGCACGCACGTCACCAACACGCGCGAGATCCAGAACTTCGCGATCGTCGGTGAAGAGGGCGTAGCCAAGGGCATCCGGCGATTGGTTGGCGTGACCGGCGTGCCGGCGATGGCGGCGATCCAATCCGGCGCGGCACTGTTGCAACGCGTGAGCGCTGCCGGCTCGCTGGGCGAGGCGGCGATCGGCGCGGAGGTCAAGGCGATTCTGTCGGACATGGAGCAGTTAACGGTGCCGCTGAGCGTCAAGCAGCAGGTGCGGGCGGGGATCGTGCAACTCCAGGAACGCATGAAGGCGGCGGACAAGAACGCGAGTGCCGCACGCTCGCAACAGGTGGCGGCCTTGGCGCGATCGATCGCCGAGTCACCAGAGTTTGAGATGGCCGGCACGATCGTCACGACGATCGAGGCCGGGAGCGATCGCGATGCGCTGACCACGGCGATGAACACGATCCGCGCGAAGCTGCCGCGGGCGGGCGTGCTCTTGATCAGCCCCGATGAAGAGGGGGGCAAGCTCACGATCCTGGCGGCGGTGCCCGATCCGCTGGTGAAGCGCGGCTTGAACGCCGGCGAGTGGGTGCGGGCCGCGGCGGCGGCCTGCGGCGGCAAGGGCGGCGGCAAACCGGACCTGGCGCAGGGCGGCGGCACGGATCTGAGCAAGCTCAAGGAAGCGCTGCAGAGCGCCAAGCAGTATGCGTTTAGCAAGGTGCCGATGTGAGTGATTCTGGTCAGAACCCCGGCGCCGGTGACGCGGACGCTGGTGCGCCGGCGGAGCTCAAGTTTCCTGAGCCGCCGCCGATGCCCGAGTTGCTGACGCGCCCGGTCGAGCATCCGGCCAAGGCCCGGATGAACGCGCCGGCGAGCACTTCGAAGCCGAATCTGCTGAGCGATCTGGCACCGGCGCTGACGATCGGCTTTGACTTTCTGTTCACCACTGCGGCGGGTGGGTTCCTGGGCTGGCTTGTGGACTACGGCTTCAAGTGGACGCCTTACGGGTTGCTCGCGGGGCTGTTCGTGGGGTTTACCGCCGCGACGGTGAAGATCATCCGGCGATCGCAGAAGCAGGAGCGGCAATCGGGTGGACGAGGGTGAACGGCGTGGAATGGGCCGGGTGCGGGGTTGGCGGGAGACGGGTCGGTGTGAGCGGCGCGCTCGGGAGACTTGTCCACGCGGCCTCGGCGAGGCCTTACAGCCATCGGCAACGCCCTGATGGGGCTTGACCGCCAGACGCGGGGTCGGTGGGGCCGGGGGTCCATGCGATGCGATCAGATGTGGGGAGCGAAGGCTCGCCTCGGCACGAACCCCTTCCTATCATCGACCCCGTTCCCGCCCGACGGTCGGGCGACCGTGTTTGCCATGCCGATTGCCAAAGACATGACGCTGCTTGAGGCCATTCCGAACCAGCCGTACATCCGCGTGATGAGCGCGTGTTCGGTCGTCGGTGTGGCGCTGGCCGGGGCGATCGGCAACTCGATGGGCCTGAGCGGCGCGACGTTGATGGGCGTGATGGGGGTGATTGCGGTGCTCGGTGCGATGTGCCTGATCCCGTTGATCGGCCCGCCGCTGGTCTCCCCGGAGAACTGGGGCCTGGTGATCATGGGCGTGTCGGGGACGCGAACGATGCTGGCGGTCGGCGCGATGCTGATGATGGTGGAGT
>JALHNK010000043.1 GCA_022843565.1 Phycisphaerales bacterium | reverse complement strand
AGTGCCGATCGAGGCGGGGGCAGCGGGGTTGGCGATGTCGTAGACGTTGAGGTCGAAGGCGCCGGGGTCGACCGGGGATGCCGGGTTGGCGGGGATGAACAGGCGTGTTCCGGAGATTCGCGCAGAAGGGAGGAATCCACCGGAGTTGGTGATGGTGATACGGCCGGCATACGCAGGAACGGATGGGTTGGTAATCGAATACAACGCCAGCACGCTCGATGTTCCGGCGGATTCCGTGGCCGTGATCGCCAAAGCACCCGACCCAGCGACCATCAGGCGGCCGCTCTGGGGACCCACGAAGGCGTTGAGATTTTGGGCCGCGAGTGAGACCGTGCTCTGGAACTGCGGTTGAGAGGCGGTGCTGACGTTGTAGGTGAGAATCTTGGTCTCGATCGTCGGCGTGTTGGTCTGCACCAAGACGTAGAGGCGGTTCTGAACCGCGGCGATGTCGAGGATGCTGGTCTCGATCGGGAGCGAGAGCGTCGCGACGAGCTGCGATGCGGCGGGCTGTGCTGCATCAATAATGAGGATGGCGGGGGGCTGGATCCCGTCGCTGGGACGGGTGACGAAGACCCATTGGCCGAGTGACGTCATCGCCACGTTAAATGGAACAAAGTTGCTTTGCAGCAACAGCGAGTCGGTCAGGCGGCCGAGCCGCCAAGGCGGCGAGATCGAGCCGATGCCAAACTGCGTGTTCGCATCCAGGGCGTTACGCGGGATCGACTGGCCGGCGATGTTCTGGCCGCTGAGGTTGGTCAGCAAGGAGCCGTTGCCGCCGATGTTGTTGCCGGGGTTCGTGAGCGTCGTCGCACCCGTAAACGTCTGGGACGACAAATTCAAGCGTGGGATGTTGCTCGACAGGCGAGCGTCGCTGAGCGTTCCCGTGAGGTTCGCGGCGTTCTGATAGAAGCTGGGGCTCTGCCCGTTGAAGGACGAGGTGTTGGACGCGGTGGCGGCGGTGCGAGCGAAGTGGGCGTTGGGCACCGCTTCGAGCGGCTGCCGGGGCGAGAGGAGTGTGAACGTGGAGGGGTCATTGTCGGCGGGGCACGGTGCGCCGGTGTCCGGGCGGACTTCGATCTGCAGGAAGCCCTGCTGGCCGTTGAAGACCAGACCGAAGTCCACCGACGTGGTGAACTGCCCGCCACTCACCTGCACCTGCTTCTTGCAGACGGTCGGGCCGACCTGTGACCCGCCGGTGAGCGCCGAGAAGAGCTTGAAACGCACGTCGTACGGGCCGGAGGCCGGGTTACCGCCGGTGGTGAGGCGACCTTGGTACGAGAAGGCCGTCGAGAGTGGCTGTGCGCGGCTGTGCGCGGCCAGCGCGAAGATGCTGACGATGATGAGAACGAGTGCGCGTGCGTGTTTGTTCATCTGTTGACCTTCCGAGTCTGCCCAATCGCTGCGAGCTTGACGATCTCGCGAACTCTTCGCGGGGCGAGTGCGGGCGAGTGAGTCCTCATCTGGGCGTGTCAGAGGGGCAGAGTACCCGAGAATGCCGCCCTGTTGGGTGCTGATATTGAGAAGTTCTTCGGAGTCCAGATCGCCCGCGCGGCGCGGAGTTGCTGGGTCGTGACAGGGGATCTGGCAGTCTGGGCGCTTTGCGCGATTCCTTCGCTGCCGCGTTTCGGGGAGCGAGTGGGCGTGGGGCGCGGGGGGGGCGTGGGGGGCGCGGCGTCTGCGGGGTTACGCCATCGGTGCCGCCGCGATGGCCTCGGTGATGTCGGCGATGAGCGGGATGCTCACGCTGATGTCGTCGTAGCTGTCGGCCCCGATGACGCCCGAGGCGTTGGCGTAGAGCGAGATCGCGATGAAGAACGCGCGGCCCGTCGGGCGGTGGACGACGTAGGCGTTCTCGATGGTGAAGCCGTACGCCTGGCCGACCTTGTTGAAGATGACGAAGTCATCGTCGGGCCAGTGGCGCTTGAGGCCGTGGAGACAGTACTTGGTGGAGAGATCGCGGAACTCGTCGCGCGAGAAGACGGGGTTCATCGATTGACGAGCGAAGGGCCAGAGCGCGTCGCAGAGCAGCACGCGGTGACGCTCGGAGAGGCCGGTGGTCATCGCGTCGCTGAGCAGATCGGGGCGAACGACGAGCATCAGCGAGCGTTGAATGTCGTGAAGGCTCAGGCGGTTTCGCCAGGAGAAATCCATCGGCGCATCGTGCGTAATGCCGTTGATGACGTGCGTGTGGCCGAGCGAGAGG
The DNA here is from genome assembly GCA_022843565.1 of Phycisphaerales bacterium. Classification (GTDB taxonomy): domain Bacteria; phylum Planctomycetota; class Phycisphaerae; order Phycisphaerales; family UBA1924; genus JACVCS01. The sequence continues at coordinate 21,158 of JALHNK010000043.1, read as the reverse complement.
CCTGGGAGCGTTGGAGGGTTGCCGATGATGAGCGAGCTATCTCGCTCCGGGATGGTGGCGAGCGCGCGTTCGTCGGGCGCCAGAGCATTGGCAAGGAACTCAACGCGGCCAGTCCGCCGCTGCTCATCGCGCGTGCGGAACTCGCTCAGCCGATGGTTGATCAACGCCGACGAAAGGCCAATCTCGCGGCAGAGCCTGTTCACACGCTCGTGACCGACCAGCGTGTACAGCCGGTTGTGCGCCGGATTGTCGCTGACGATCAGCGACTTGCGAACCTCATGCTCAACGCAGAACGTGCCAGCGACGGGCGACGGCGGATTGTGGGCCAGAGTGGGGGTGCCAGCATGATGCGCCAAGAGTGTTGTGTCTGCGGCATACCCGCGATTCGTCGGATCGCGATCCTCGATCACTTGATCGATGAACACCGGATGAAAACGCAGCGGCGTTCTCGCGTCAACCGGTGCGCCCGCGGCTTGAAGATCCTGAATCGCCCGCAACGCGCAGATCGCGGTGGGGAGCTTGATCGTGCTGGCCGGATAGATGTACTCCGCACCAGCGCGGAAGCTCGCGGTACGCGTGCGAGCGTGAGCGCCAGTCGCGGGCGGATGAGTCGCGCACAGCGGCCAGGGCGCATGGGAGGTGTCAGTGTTGGCGGGCGCGAGCACCTCTGTCACGAGGATTTGCAGCCGCAGCTCGCCGGCGCGATCAAACGCACGCCGCACGCGCGGCCCAGCATGCTCCAGCAGTGAGAGAAGGGCCGCGTCTGCGTCGGGGTCGGTCGCGGGGCGCGATGTGGCGTCATCGGGTACCATGCTCGCCATGGTACCTTCGACGACATCGTTCATGTGCATCGCGACGTGTGTGCTTGCTTCGGTCGGGCTCTCGACCCTGGGCGGTTGCGCCGCCGGTGGTGGCAGCGGGGGGCCGGCGACGTCGGCGGAGCCGATCGCCGGCGCACAGGCCTACGCCCGTCGTGGCGACGAGATCATGGTCTGCGGCCAGCTCTTCCACACCGGCGCGCCCGTCGTGCTCTGGACCGATCCGGGCGGCTACGACCACTCGCGCGTCGAACGCCGCTTTGGCCAGATCGAGAAATCCGGTTGGCCTGCGCTCCAGAAAGAGGGCAAAGGCCCGACCGACCCGGCCCGCTACGGCACCCGCTTCTTCCGCTTCGCCGAGAAGCAGCCGGCGTTCCTCGGCGATGGCCCGCTCACGCCCGAACAAATCGCCCAAGTGCGCGGCGGCGGCTGGGATCTGCCCCTGCTCCAATCCAAGGTCGATCAGTTCGTGCTCCACTACGACGTCTGCGGCGTCAGCAAGCAGTGCTTCCGCATCCTCCACGATGTCCGCGGCCTCAGCGTCCACTTCATGCTCGATATCGACGGCACCATCTACCAGACCTGCGACCTGAAGGAACGCACCTACCACGCCACCAGCAGCAACGATCGCTCGATCGGCATCGAGATCGCGAATATGGGCGCCTATGCCGACGGCGAGAAGAACCCATTCGCGCAGTGGTACGAGCGCGATCCCGACGGGCGTGTGCGAATCACGATCCCTGAGAACCTGGGCGATGGCGGCGTGCGCACGAAGAACTTCGTCGGCCGCCCGTCGTCGGACGCGCTGATCTCCGGCGAGATTCAAGGCAAGCTGCGTCGCCAATACGACCTGACGCCGGAGCAATACGACTCGCTCGCGAAGCTGACCGCGAGCCTCTGCACGATCTTCCCGAAAATGACCTGCGATTACCCCAAGGACGAGCAGGGCCGACTGATCACGCGAAAACTCCCCGACGAACAACTCGCAAAGTTCACCGGCGTGCTCGGCCACTACCACATCCAGAGCGATAAATCCGACCCCGGCCCGGCGCTGCGGTGGGAGTGGCTCATCACCGAGTCCCGCAAGCGGATGCGAGAGTCATCAGATGGCGGGCGGAGTGTTGTCTCGACGAAGTGAGTGGAGACTGTCGTCAAAGAACGGAGGAAGACGGTTTTCAACGAAGGCAAGGAAGATATGGAAGGAAGGCACATCGGGAGCCAATCCCGGTCGCTCATTTCGCAGCTTCCATTCCTTCCATCACTTCGTTGAAAGAACGCCTCGATGTCTTCTATTCACAACCGAGTGCCCGCATCAGCACCGTCGCATACGCCCCGCGCGGCAGACTGAAGCTCACCGTTCGCTTCAGCGGCTTCGTTGATCGCTTGGGCGCAAGCTCGTCATTTGCTGGCGGCGCAAACGCGAGGTCTTCAACGCGAATAAACGCGGGGCGCGCGGCCTCGTTGAATCGTGGACGCCGCAACTGCTCGATGTGAAGCTGATCGGGTCGGAGGTTGAACGGCTTGAGTGCGTCAAGCAGGTGCGGCGCCCAGGCCGGGCTGAGCGTGGTGGTCGCCGCGGGCACTGGCAACTCGATCGTGCGGAGCTCGCGAGCCGCGTTCGTCCAGCGGTGTTCGTCGGTGGTTGCGATCGGGAACGCGCACGGGCCGTAATCCGTCTGGACCTCGACGCGAGCGCGCGCGGGCGTCGCGCCTGCGATCAGTGCTCGGAGCGTCTGGTTCCAGAGGTAGCTTTGAAACGCTTCAACGCTCATGGTGAGATCGGACGGCGAGAGTTCGCCGAGTGCCGCGAGGGCGTTGTTGTCGCGAGCGAGTCGCTCGACCGCCCGGCGCTCGGGCGAGGGCGGAAGCTTGCGAGCGATCGATGTCCAAGCGGCGCGGGGCGGGGCGGGCGATTCAGCCGCGGGCGTAGCGTCCGGCGGGCCCCAGGCGCTGGCGATCAGTCGCGTGGTCTCGCGCTTGCGGCCCGTGTCCTTGCGAGCTGGCGAGCCGGCGAGCAAGCGGAACGCGAGCAGGAAATCCCCATGACACATCGCCGCGGCGGCGAAGCCGTCGCCGTGGCGCGCGGAGCCGAAGCGTTGATCGCCGAAGTAGTTGGCCAGCCAGGACTCGCCGTCGTCGTCGAGAGCTTTGGCCCGAGCCGCGAGCAGATCGCAGTCGCGCCGATCGAGCGAACGCACGACGAGCGTGAAGTGGTTGCGCTCGATGTCCGCGGCGGCCAGCGGCCGATCCATCCAGCCGACGAGCACCGCGTGCCAAGCGCCGTCGCGCTCGGAGCGGAGTTCGCGCGGCGCGTCCGGAGCCGCGGCGCCGGCATCTCCCCAGCGCACGCTGACGTGCTGCGTCGTCACGGCGTGCTTGTCCTTCAGCCCCGCGTGCGCGACGGCGCTCGGCTTGAGCTCTAGAGCGCGAGCGAGCATCACGCTCGCCTCGGGCGTGGTGAGCTGTCGCTTGGTGAGGCGATAGATCGCGTGCAGCTCGCGCCGCTCGCCCGCCGCGTTCGCGCTGCCGTCGCTTTCGCTGTCGGTGGTGCGGATCTGTGCGAGCGTGCCCGGCGTCAGGTGCTCGACGACGCCGAAGTCATCAGGGAGGCGACGGAGTTTCATGGGCGCGTGATGAACGGGGACAAGAGGTTTTCAACGAAGGAAGGGAAGGGATGGAAGGAGCAAATGGCAAATGGGCAAATAGCAAATAAGAAGATTGAGATCGCGGCGATTGACGAACTTCAAAGATGGCCGTTCTTCGTTCGACTTGGCCCTCGGCCCTCGGCCCTCAAATCTCGGCCCTCGCCCTCTCGGCCCTCTCCCCTCACAGCCGCGTCAGCTCATCGATGAACAGCGCGTGCGAGCGGGCGCCCATGCGGAAGCACTCGATCTCGAACTTCTCGTTGGGCGAGTGGACGCGATCGTCGTCGAGGCCGAAGCCCATGAAGATGGTGCTGATGCCCAGCTCGCTCTTGAGCAGGCCGGCGACGGGGATGCTGCCGCCGGTCTTGATCAACGCCGGCTCGACGTTGCACGCACGCTTGATCGCGCGGCTCGCGGCCTGCAGATGGACGGAATCCGTCGGCAGCGTGACGCCAAGCCCGCCGTGCAGGTCCGAACACTCGACGGTGAAGCCCGGCGCGATCTCGGCGACGCGGGCCTTGATCCAGTCAAAGAACAGTTGCGTGATCTGCGCCGGATCCTGATCAGCGACGAGGCGGAAGCTGACCTTCGCGCTGGCGTGGCTGGGGATGACGGTCTTGGCCCCCGCGCCGATGTAGCCGCCCCAGATGCCGTTGATTTCCGCAGTGGGCCGGGCCCATTCACGCTCCAGCGGCGCGAAGCCCTTCTCGCCCCAGTCGGCGGATTGCGGCAGGCCGATCTTCTTCAGCGCGTCGGTCTGATCAAACGCCAGCCTCTGCCACGCGGCTCGCTCATCAGCGCTGATCGGGATGACCTTGTCATAAAAGCCCGGGATCGTGACGCGGTTGTTCTCGTCGTGGAGCTTTGAGAGCACCTTGGCCAGCGCGAGATTGGGGTTCATCACGCGCCCGCCCCACATGCCGCTGTGCAGGTCCTGGTCGGGGCCGCGGAGTGTGACTTCGGTGTATGCCAGGCCGCGCACGCCGTAGGTGATCGCGGGCTTGCCGCGGGCCAGCATGCCGGTATCGGAGATGAGGCAGACGTCGCAATCCTTCAGCGCGGCTTTGTGATCGCGAACAAACCGATCCAGGTTCACCGAGCCCGACTCCTCTTCACCCTCGATGAGGATCGTGAACTTCACGCCGCCGGCGACCTTGTCCGTCGCGAAGCGCACGGCTCGCAACGCCTCGATGAACATCAACACCTGACCCTTGTCATCCACCGCGCCGCGCGCGACGATGCGACGACCCGGCCCGCCGGGGATCGCTTCTTTGATCTCGGGCTGGAAGGGCGGCGAGTCCCAAAGGTTCAGCGGGTCCACGGGCTGCACGTCGTAGTGACCATAGAACAAGACGTGCGGGCCGCGATAGTCCGGTGAGCCCGGATGATGCGCGAAGACGATCGGATGGCCGGAGCCCTCGGGCTCGCCCGTGGGCATGACTTCGACCTGCGTGATCCCCGCGGCGCGGAGCTGCTCGGCGCACCACATCGCGGCGCGCTTCACCTCGACCTTGTACTGCGGATCCGTCGAGATCGACGGGATCGACAGCCAGTCGATCAATCGCTGGATCGAGGCCGACTCGTTCTCATCGAGCCATGAAAGGGCAGCGGTGGCGGCGCGGTCAGAGGTTGGCATGACCGCAGGGTACGGTGGCCAAACCCGAAGCTCCAAGTTCAGCCGGAAGATGGGTAAGACGGCGCCCGACTCCCGCGCAAGGCGTCACGTGCTTACCGCGGCGGTTCATCTCCCAGTCAGGGGTGTTCTTTCAGTGATACCGAGGGTTCCTGGCGCGATTCGGGGCCGTTTGCTTGCGGCGACAGAAGTCCTCGTGTAAGCTGCCAGCGTCAGCAAGTCTATTTGCGAAGCAGCGCCCGAAGCATGGCTTGGGGTGTGGTGCATTGAGATTCCATAGACGTTTTGAGGAACTGCACCATGCGACTTGGCACCATTGGCGTTCTCGCGGCTTTGTTCGTCGGACTTCTGCTTCCCGGCGCGATCGCGCGGGCCGACGAGGCCGCGGTGCCCAAGGGCCTCGAGCAATCCGACTGGTCCAGCATCCGCGCCGCGTACGAGGCGCATCGCCACGCGGTCTTGGCCGATGAGTCGACGCCCGGGCACTACCGGGCGCGCAACCCCGGCCAGCGGTGGATCACGACCTTCGACGGCCGCGGGTTCTCCAAGTCGCCCGACGCTGGCCTGCCCGGGGGCGGCTGGACGTGGGGCCTTGATCTGGTCTCCTACGGCCGCGGCGATTCGCAGCAAATGATCAGCGGCACCGCCAAGGTGCAGCCGAGCGGCACGCGCGTCGAGTACGTCTGGAACGAGTCACTCACCGAGTGGTACATCAACGACCAGCGCGGCTTTGAGCACGGCTACACGCTCCGCGAACGCCCCGAAGGCGCGAGCAGCGCCGATGCGACAAACGCCAACGGTGGCGGCATGCTCCACTTCACCCTCGCCGTGCGTGGCGAGCTGCGGCCGCGCGTCAGCGAGAACGGGCGCGATGTCGCCTTTGTGACGAGGGGGGACGGCGGCACGACGGCGCTGACATACAACAACCTGAAGGTCTTCGACGCCGACGGCGTGCATCTGGCCGCGTCGTTCCAGGCCACCACGACTACTGCCGGCACGCAGGCACTCCTGCTCACCATCGACGACACCGGCGCCTGCTATCCGATCACCATCGACCCCACCGCCCAGCAGGCGTACTTGAAGGCATCCAACAACTTCCCGGTCTGCAACGACCAGTTCGGCGCGTCAATCGCGATCTCGGCGAACACCGTCGTGGTCGGTGCACCGCTTGAAGACAGCAGCACCACGGGCATCAACAGCACAGCGAACGAGAACGCCATCGACTCCGGCGCGGTCTATGTTTTCGAGCGGAACACCACCGCTGGCACATGGTCACAGCAGGCCTACATCAAGGCTTCCAACACCGGCGCGGGCGATAACTTTGGCATCTCCGTCGCCGTCTCGGGTACAACCATCGTGGTCGGGGCCAGCGGCGAAGACAGCAGCGCGACGGGTGTCAACGGTGCTGACAACAACATCTTCGGCAACTCCGGCGCGGCGTATGTCTTCACCCGCCCGGCGGGCGGCAGTACCTGGACGCAGGTGGCCTATCTCAAGGCCTCCAACACGGACTCGAACGACAACTTCGGCGTCGCTGTGGCCATCTCGGGCGACATGGTGGTGGTCGGGGCCGATGGCGAAGACAGCTCCGCTACAGGCGTCAACGGTGCCCAGACTAACGCCAATTTCTTCTTCGACTCCGGCGCTGCGTACGTCTTCACCCGCCCCTTCGGCGGCACCACTTGGAGTCAACGCGCCTATCTCAAAGCCTCCAACACGGGTGGGGGTGACAACTTCGGCCGCTCCGTGTTTGTCTCTCTCAGCAATGTCATCGTTGGTGCTCCCGGCGAAGACAGCAGCGCGACGGGTATCGACGGCCTGCAGTCCAGCAACAGCGCCATCGACTCCGGCGCGGCGTATGTGTTCGCGGATGTGTTCAATACCCCGTTCCAGCAGGCGTACCTCAAGGCCTCCAACACCGGCGCCGGTGACGCCTTTGGCGCCGCTGTGGCCTTCGGCACCGACACTGCCGTCGTCGGGGCCCGTGGCGAGGACAGCAACGCCACAGGCGTGAACGCGAACGCCACCCAGCAGGCCGACAACAGCGCTATCGACTCCGGCGCGGCGTATATCTTCACCCGCCCCTCGGGCGGCACCAACTGGACTCAACAGGCGTATGTCAAGGCTTCCAACACCGACGGCAGCGACCAGTTCGGTATCGCTGTGTCGGTCGCAGACAATACCGTGGTGATCGGGGCACGCACCGAGGACGGTGCCTCGACAGGCGTGAACGGCACGAGCAACGAAAGCGCGATCGACGCGGGCGCCGCTTATGCGTTCACACGCTCCGGCACCACCTGGACCCAGCAGGCCTACTTGAAGGCCTCCAACCTCTCGACAGTGAGCTCCGATCAGTTTGGCTTCTCCGTTGGTGTTTCGGGTGACACCGTCGTCATCGGGGCGAAACTGGAGGACAGCGACGCGACGGGCGTCAACGGCGCGAACAACAACAACAACGCCACCGACTCCGGTGCGGCGTACATCTTTGTTCGTTCAGGCACCAGTTGGACCCAGCAGGCCTTCCTCAAAGCGTCCAACGCGGCTGCGGGGGATCAGTTCGGCTCCTCCGTCGCGATTTCGGCCAACACGGTTGTAATCGGTGCGTTGCTAGAGTCCAGCAATGCCAGAGGCGTCAACGGCGACCAGGCCGACAACAGCGCGAGCTTCTCCGGCGCGGCCTATGTGTTTGTCCGCTCCGGCACTGTTTGGACCCAGCAGGCCTATCTCAAAGCCTCTAACACTTCGTTGAGCGACAACTTCGGTGGGGCCGTGGACGTCACGGGCGATACCGTCGTGGTCGGGGCCTCTCGCGAGGACAGCATTGCCACGGGCGTGAACGGCAATCAGAACGACGAAAACGCTTCGGACTCCGGCGCTGTCTATGTATTCCTCCGCTCCGGTACTACTTGGACTCAGCAGGCCTATATCAAGGCTTCGAACACCCAAACGAACGACCTTTTCGGTTGGTCCGTTGCAGTCGATGGCAACACCCTCGTGGTCGGCGCGTTCGGCGAAGATAGCAACGCTCAGGGCGTCGGCGGCAACCAAGCGGACGAAAACGCGGCTGATGCGGGCGCGGCGTATGTCTTTACGCGAGCCGGGGGGGCCTGGACCCTACAAGCCTATTTGAAAGCCTCCAACACCGGAGAGTCCGACAACTTCGGAAACTCCGTGGACATTTCGGGCGACACGGTCGTGGTCGGGGCGAGTAAAGAGGACAGTAACGCCCGAGGAACTTCCGCAGACGCAACTCAGCAGGCCAACAACACCGCAGGGGGCGCCGGCGCGGCCTATGTCTTCACCCGCGCCAGCGGCGGCACCACGTGGAGTCAACAGGCCTATCTCAAAGCGTCCAATACGGATGCAAGCGACGCGTTCGGGCTTTCCGTTGCCATCGCGGGCGACACGATCGTGGTCGGGGCGCCCGGCGAAGATAGCGCCTCAATGAACATCAACGTTTCGGAGAACGACAACAGCGCTCAAGGTGCCGGCGCCGCGTACGTCTTCGTCCGTCGCCCCAGCGGCATGACGTGGACCCAGCAGGCCTACCTGAAGGCCTCTAACACGGGGGCGGGTGACCAGTTTGGTAGCCCTGTGGTCGTCTCGGGCGACACGGTTGTCGTTGGGGCCCATCGCGAAGATAGCAACGCGACGGGGGTCGGCGGCAGCCAGACTGACAACCGAGCTACGGACGCCGGCGCCGGGTACGTCTTTGTGCTCGGCTTGCCGACACCCTCCAGTCTGCTCGCATCGCCAGCGATCCTTTGCAGCAATCGCCCACCCGCCCCAAGCGCCCTCTCCGTGGCCGACCCCGGCGCGGGCATCGTCATCGACTGGTTCACCGGCTCTTGCGGCGGCACGCTCATCGGCACCGGCAACCCCTTGAACGTCACCCCCGCCGCCACCACCACCTACTTCGCCCGCGCCCGGCGCACGGCCGACGGCAACACCAGCGACGCCTGCGCGTCAGTCACCGTGACTGTCACCAACTGCCGCTGCAACCCCGCCGACATCGCCTACGACACCGGTGAGCCCCTCCCGCCGATCGGCCCCACCGGCCCCTCGCTGGTCAACAACGGCGTCACCGAAGGCGACTACAACCTCTTCTTCGCCACCTTCTTCGACGCCGGCCTCGCCTGTGACATCGCCGACGACACCGGTCAGGCGCTGCCCCCCTTCGGCAACGGCGGCATCCCCCCGTTCGTCAACAACGGCGTCACCGAGGGCGACTACAACCTGTTCTTTGCGATCTTCTTCGACGGCTGCGCGTTCTGAGTCCGTGAAGGCCGAGGGATGCGTGCTGAGGGCCGCGCGAGACCCGCGTTCGCGGGTGCGTGGTATCGGCGAAGGCTGGACTTTGCCGGTCGCCAAGTGAAGGCTGTTGTACACTGTGCTTGCGGCCGCGTGCGCCAAGTGTTTGGGCTGCGCGCTGCTGCGGAGGTTTCTATGTTCAACTCGCTTCATCGTGGATCTCGTCTGCTGATCGCTGGTTTGCTGGTGGCAGGGCTCGCGTCGGCCGCCGCCGCCCAGCAAAAGCTCCACTTCACCTACCTCTGGCATATGGAGCAGCCCATCTACTGGCCCGACCGCCAGCCCGCAGCCTTCGGCGCTGACCGCTACGAGAGCGCGTGGGTCTCGATCCAGCGGAAGGACGGCGGGGCCGCGAACCCTGGGAACGACTTGCGAGAGATCTTCTCCGTGCCGGATCGCGTCGCGGGGTATCAATCGCGGATGGCCGATTCGATCTGGGGCTTCTCGCTGGGGCGCACCGAGGCCGGGGCGCAGATCACGTATTCCGGCGGGCTGATCGAGAACATCCGTTCGCTGGGGAACGCCAATCAGCTTGGCTATTCGGGGGCGTGGGCGAATCCGCTGCGCAATGCGCGGACGTGGACGACGCTGAACGCGCCGGTGGTGCCGCGGGCGGACATTGTGCTGTTCCCGTATCACCACGCGCTGATGCCGCTCTTGGAGCAGAGCACGCAGCGGAAGCAGATCCAGGCGTACAAGGCGGTGTACGGGCCGACGTGGGGGACGAGCGTTCCGATCTCCAAGGGGTTCTTTCCATCGGAGATGGCGTTCAGCGAGCGGATGATCCCGGCGCTGGTTGCGGAGGGTGTGGAGTGGTCGATCGTGTCGGCGGAGAAGATCAGCCGCGCGTGTGCGGACTTTCCGTTTGTGCAGGGCTCGGGCGGATGCAACACGGACCCGCCCAACCGTGCCGATCAGCTCAACCCCGCGCAGGGCGTGGCGAACTACAACCGGCAGTCGATCGATCGCGGCGTGTCGCCTGCGGAGGCGTTCCCGTTTGCGCTGACGCCGCGCCGGGCGCGGTATGTGGACCCCGGCACGGGCGTGGCGACGTCGATCATCGTGGTGCCGGCGTCGCAGTCCCTCGGCTGGCGCGACGGCTACTCGCCGATGGGGATCAACGACTTCAACACGCTCCAGACGCGGAACGATCCGAACCGGCCGATGCTGATTGTCCTGGCGCACGACGGCGACAACGCCTGGGGCGGCGGCTTTTCGTATTACATGGAGGCGGTGCCGAACTTTGTGAACACCGCGGTGAGCAACGGCTATGTGCCGACGGTGGTGCAGCGGTATCTGGCGGATCATCCGGTGCCGTCGAATGACTTTGTGAAGGTGGAAGACGGCGCGTGGGTCAACGCTGATGGCGACTTCGGTGCGCCGCAGTTTCTGAACTGGAACTGGCCGCCGGTGAACGCGCAGGGCCGCGTGGATATCGAGAACGGCTGGGCGGAGGACATCCGCAACTGGGCGGTGATCACTGCGATGCAGAACAGGGTCGACACCGCCGAGCGCATGTGGACGGCGCAGGGCAACTCGGTGAGCGCGACGAACATCGTGTTCCCGGAGAACGCGGGGACGAACGCGGTGGAGCGTGCGTGGCACTACTTCATGGGTGGGTTGAACTCCGGCTACATGTACTACGGCACAGCCCTGGACATGGAAGTGAAGCCGACGATCGGCTGCAACAACGCGGCTCGACTGATCGACCCGATCATCAGCGCGGCGCCGGCGAGTGGACTGCTCTCGGACCTCACCGGCCCGACGGTGTGGGCCGCGCAGCGCCACCCGTGGAACCCCGGCTCGACCAACTTCGGCCCGCAGTACCAGTACCGCTCGTGGAAGAGCAACGGCGATTTTTACGTGTGGTCGTTCGTGTACGACGCGTCGGGCACCAGTTCGATCACGCTGAAGTACCGCACTGACAACGATGGCGTGATGACGGTGCTGGACACCGACAACCGCACATACGCCGGCGGGCCAGGCGTTGGTCCTTGGCAGAGCGTGAGCATGACGCGCCGGGCGTTCCCCGCGTCAAACGTGCTGAGCGACCCGGGCATCAACTTCTTCGTGATGCCGACGTACATCGCCGAGCAGGCGTTTGCGCGCGTCAACGGCGTGCGCAACGCGCTGGTGAGCTACTACATCGAAGCGGTGGACTCCAAGGGCAACGTCACGCGCTCGCCGATCGAACACGTCTATGTCGGCGACGGCGTCGGCGGCCTGACGCCCACGCCCGACTCCGGCTATGGCAGCACGCCCGGTGGTGGTGGGGGTGGTGGCGGCACGGGGCCGGCGGTCACGCTCACTCCGACCAGCCCGGCCGCGGGCCAGCCGCTGACGATCACGTACAACCCCGCAGGGCGGCCGCTGGCCGGTGCGTCGCCGGTTCGAGTTCACTACGGCTTCAACTCGTGGCAGGGCGTGCCCGCGGTTGATCCGGTGATGTCGGCAAACCCCGATGGAACGTGGTCGTACACGATCTCGCTGCCGACCTCGGCGTGCAGCGTGCAATACGTCTTCAACAACGGCGGCGGCACGTGGGACAACAACGGCGGCGCGGATTGGTCGTCGCCGGTCTCTGGATGTGTGACGCCGCCGCCACCGCCGCCGCCGTGGTCACTCAACACCACGACGCCCGACAGCCGATCGACGGTGATCGCTTCCGGCGGTGGCGCGGGGCGTGAGCTTCGCGCTGGCGTGCTCAACAACATCCTCTATGTGTCAGCGCCCAACGCCCAGTCCGCCAGCGGCGGGCAGGACGCCTTCATCTTCATCGCCGGTGAGCCCGGGCCCGGCGCGCTGCGAGCGGCGCAGTGGGGCAAGTCCGGCCAGGTTGCGGCGTGGACGGCGTTCCTCGCCGCGGAGAGCAGCAACACGTACTCGGGCTGGTTCAACGCGACCGGCGCGGGCACGACGGGCGCGGCGTATCAATCGGCCCGCGCCGGCAGCGGCGCCGGCCTGCTGGTCGGCACGATCGATCTGGCCACGCTCTTTGGCGGTGTCGCGAACATTCCGGCCAGAGTCCACATCGCGTACGCGACGTTCGGCACGGCTGATTCCGGTGCGCTGCTCTCAACGGCGCAGCTCCCGGCATCGGTGAACGCGAACGCCAACGTGGACGCTTCGGAGTTCACGCCGGTGCAGTTGTCGGTGATTGATATCACGCCGCGACCGTTGGTCCGCTGCAACGCGGCGGACATCGCGTTTGACGACGGCTTGCCGCTGCCGCCGACCGGCGTCTCTGGCGGCACGAACAACGGCGTGACCGAGGGTGACTACAACCTGTTCTTCGCGACGTTCTTCGATGCGGGCTCGGCCTGCGACATCGCCAACGACGACGGTACGGCGCTGCCGCCCTTCGGCACGCTGGCCACCAACAACGGCGTGACTGAGGGTGATTACAACCTGTTCTTCGCGATCTTCTTCGATGGGTGCTCGTTGTGAGGCCAGCGCTGAGCAATGAGTGCTGAGTGGGAAGGCACTGGGGACTGGGCATTGGGCGCTGGGCCTCGGCGATGTGAAGCTGGGCAAGGTTCGGGGGCTTGATGCCGCACTGAAGCCGGACGCGGAGACGCGGCGGCCGCGAATCCTGCGCAAACTTGGTGGCCAACGCCGGACTTTCGCGGTGTTGTCAGGTATTATCCCGCCGCGATTCGGGCACCCTGATTGGGGCTTGCGTCGCGGGCAGCGATCACGCATCGGCGCGTGGTCGCGTGAGCGAGGATCCTGCGATGTGTCACCGTGGTCGTGGCTTCGGCCGGCCGTCGGTGTCATGCGGCGCAGGCAAACAACAACGCTTCTGGTTCTGTCCATCACGCGAGTATCACGTATGAACACTCAGACACACGTCCAATCGTTCGGAGATTCCTCGTCCTGTTCGCGCGTCCGCACCCGCACGGGCCGTTTGGCGGCGCTGGGCGCGCTGGCGGCGATGGCGTTGAGCGCCTCGGCCGGCGCGCAAGTTGTCATCAGCCAGGTCTTCGGCGGCGGCGGCAGCGGGACTGCGGGCGTGCCGTGGAAGAACGACTTTGTTGAGCTGTTCAACCAGGGTTCCACGCCCGTATCGCTCACCGGCCTCTCGATTCAGTACGGCTCATCGAGCGGGCTCGTCGGCCCCACCGGCGGCACCGGCATCGTCACCCTCAGCGGCACCGTCGCCCCGCGCAGCTACTTCCTTGTGCAGGTTGGCACCGCCGGTACTGCGGGCTCGGATCTGCCCACGCCGGACTTCTCGTCAACCGCAGCGGCGATGAGCGCAACCGCTGGCAAGGTCGCTCTGGTCAACGGCACGGCTCCGCTCAACGTCTCGAACCCCGTCGGCGACCCGGCGGTGCTGGACTTCGTCGGCTACGGCACTGCCAACGCCTCGGAGACCACGCCCGTCGGTGCGCTGAGCAACACGACGGCAGCGCTGCGCAGGCTCTCGGGATGCCTGGATTCGGGCAACAACGTCAACGACTTTGTCATCGGCCCCAGCAAGCCCCGCAACAGCGGCGCCGGCGTGAACCGCTGCGGCGGCGGCCTGTCGGAAGTGCGCACCGACGTCGTCGGCACCACGCCATCGCTCAACGGCACCCTCGGCGCCGGCGAGTACGGACCCGGCAACGCCTATGTCTTCCGTGGTGACGGCACCGATTTCTCCGGCATGATCGGCTGGAGCCCCACGGCGCAGCGCGGCGTGTACTTCGCCTCGGACGCCACCGGCCTGAACATCGGCCTGAACTTCGGCACGGACATCTCTGCGGACAACACCGCGGTGATCCTGCTGAACACGCGCACCGGCGGCGTGCCCAGCGGCGCGACCATCCCGTTCAACAACGGCGACGCGACGCAGCGGGCCATCGCCCGCGTGCTGCAGTGCACGATGCCCAACTCGGCCCCGGTCTTCCCGGCGAACGAGCGCTTCGAGGCGGACTACGCCATCGGCGTCAACCGCTTCGGCGTCTTCACCTTCGGCGTCTCGACCAGCGGCATGATCTTCGTGAACTCGGCGACGACGTTCGGCACGGGCACCTCGTTCGCGACGGTCCGCGAGGTGCGCATCCCGTACACGGCGCTGGTGGACTTCACGCCGGGTAACGCTGTGGATTTCATTGTCGCGCTCAACAACGGCGCCGCGAGCCCGAACACGTTCCTGAGCAACGAGTCGATCCCGGCCTCGGCAGTGCTCAACGCTCTGGCCTCGCCGGGCAACTCCGGCGGCACGTTCAGCAACTGGAACCGCTTTGTCACCTTCAACCCCTGCACGGCGCCGAGCATCACGGGTGAGCCGAGCGGCAGCGTGGTCTGCGCCGGTCAACCCGCCTCGTTCACCGTCTCGGCGACGGGCACCGGCCTGTCGTACCAGTGGCGGAAGGATCTCACGCCGATCAACGTTGCGACGAACGCCTCGGCGGGCACGCCGACGCTGAGCCTGAGCAGCGTGATCGCCGGCGATGCGGGTTCTTATGACTGCGTCGTGACGGGCACCTGCGGCACCGCGACGAGCGTTGGGGCGACGCTGACGGTCAATGTGGCACCGAGCATTTCGACGCAGCCTGTTGCGCAGACAACGTGTACATACGACGCCGCGACGTTCACCGTTGCAGCGACGGGGGTGGACCCCATTGAGTATCAGTGGCAGTGGCGACCCGAGGGCACGGTGACGTGGCTGAACGTCGTGAGCGGCGTGAACATCAACCCCGGCACGGGGCAAGGTGAGTTCGAAGCCGCGGGCGCGACCGGCGTCTCGGTCACGATGACCAACTCTGTCGGCACCTCTACCGCTGTGTCCGGCGGCCGGCGTGAGATCCAGGTCGTTGTGACGAATCCTTGCGGAAACCAGACCAGCAACGTGGTGCTGCACACGATCACGACCTGCCGCTGCAACCCGGCGGACATCGCCTTCGACGACGGCTCGCCGCTGCCGCCGGTGGGCACGCCCGGCAGTGATAACAACGGCGTCACCGAGGGCGATTACAACCTCTTCTTCGCGACGTACTTCGAGGCCGGCCCCGCGTGCGACATCGCCAACGACGACGGCACTCCGCTGCCGCCGTTCGGGATCCTGGACACGAACAACGGCGTCACCGAGGGTGATTACAACCTGTTCTTCTCGATCTACTTTGACGGCTGCGCGTTCTGAGGCCGTGCCGATCGCGGCGCTCGCCGGGCGATGGCGCCGCGCGGGACCGGATGCGGTGACGCGGCTGTCACGAATCGGTGAAGTGCTTTGAACGAGGCCCCAGCGCACGCGTGCTCTGGGGCTTTTTCGTTCGTTGCGGCCAGGCGCGTCGCCGGCCATGGCGGCAAGAGCGATGAGCTGCGCTCGTTGAGTCTCGACTTCATCGTGCCTGGTGCGGAGGTCGCTCTCAACGCCGGCGATCACATGCCCGACTCGTCGTTCGGATCTGGGCTTGGAGCGTCGTCTGGTCCGGAGCTTTGTGCCGGGGTTCCGGTTTCGCCGCCAGCTGGCCCTCCGGCTTTGGTGGCGGCGCGGAGCTTTGCCGCGTGCCCGAGGATTGGGCGTGGGCCTCCGGCGACTCGTGTGTTGGTTGACGCGGCGGCCTCGGCTTCGGCGATTGCAACGGCCTCGTCGTAGCGGGCGTCGTGACCGACGCGAGCCGCGAGGCACGCGTAGTTGGCCATGAACATCGCTCGAAGCGGATCGCCCGGGGGCACGACGTGCGCGTGCTCGGCCCACACGAGCTCCATCAGCGTCGCCACGGTCGTCGGGTTTCTCGCGTTGGTCTGCTCGGCGGCGACGCTGTCGTACGCGCGAGTGACCGCGAACCAGCGGCCTCGGGGCGTGTGTCCCAGGCGGTAGGCGATCGCGCGGACGCCCCAGGTGCGCAACTGCGCTTCGTGCCCGGTCCACGCGGCGTAGATCGCCCGGAGTTGATCGGCGCACAGATCGTGCTCGGCGTTGGGGCTGGTGAACACGGCGCGAAACACGTCCCATGATTTCAGCGCGAGTTGCTCGGCATCGTTCCATCGCCCCGCGGCGGCCATGACCGACGCCGCGTTGCGGTACGCGTGCCCCCGGCCCACATGATTCGGCGCGAGCGCTTGTTCGGCAGCCGCGGGGAGCGACTCGGCGATCGGCAGCGCCTCGACGGCGCGCCCCGCGCGCAGATACGCCAGCAGGAGGTTGCTCTGCGCGGTGATTGATGCGGGGCTCTGCGTCCCTGAAGTCGCTTGGGCTTGCTCCAGCAATGCTTGCGCGGCGCTGACCGGGTCTGGCGAGGTTCCACGCCTCTGCTGGCACTCGTTCAATCCCGCGGCGATCGCGAGGCGCAGCGCTTCGGAGGCGTCTGGATTGTCCTGCGCAAGCCGGGCGGCCTCGGTGAGCACGTCGCTGGCGTACCGGAACTGACCCTCCTGGATCGCCAGTTGTCCTCGGAGGAGGATGGTGGCGATGCGGGTGGCATCGCGGTCGGGTAGAGCGCGGCCGGCGCGGAGCGAGGCCTCCTTCGCGAGGTTGTTGGCGGTGCGCATCTGTTTCAACTGCAACGCCGCGCGTGACTGGCTGAGGATCGCGCGGATCGTCCGCGGATCGTCGGAGCCGAAGAGCAGCTCGGCCATCGGCACGACTTGCTGCCACTGATCGACACTCTTCTGAAACTCGCCGACGGAGAACAGCACCTCGGCCAGTTGCGTGCGGATCTCGAGTTCCACCTCTGGCTCATCGGCGAAGCGTTCGTGCAGCCCGTCGGCGGCGTGCGAGAGCACGTCGAGCATCTTGACGTCGTGGCCCATCCGATTCGGTGCCGCGGCCATCAGCAGACCTTCCACCATGTATCCCTGCACCGCCACGGCGAGGCGGGCGTTCTGGTCGGCGCGCGATCTGGCCTCTCGCTCGCGGACGAGGAGCACGCCGCTGACGACAAGGCCGCCGACGAGCGCGATCGCGGTGGCGGCGGTGCCGAGCACCAGGGCGCGATGGCGCCTGGCGAATCTGGAGAGCTGATACGCGGTGGACGGTGTGCGAGCGAGGATCGGCTCGTTGCGCAAGAAGCGGCGAAGGTCGTCTGCGAACGCCGCGGCGGTGAGATAGCGCCGGTCCGGCTCTCGCGCGAGCGCGTGAGCGACGATGATCTCCAGGTCACGCGGGAAGCGCCCGGCGGCGGATGCCGAGGGGTGATTGAGCGGTGCCGCTTCGGTCTCGGTCAGCAGCCGGGAGGCCTCCGCGAGCGACTTGCCGCGCACGGGGTGCGGCAGCTCACCGGTGAGGAGCTCGATCAGGATCACGCCCATCGAGTAGACGTCGGCGCGCGTGTCGATCGCGTCGGCGTCGCCTCTGAGCTGCTCCGGGCTCATGTACGCGATGGTGCCCAGGAGCGAACCGGTCTCGGAGATCTGCGTGTGGTCTGCGCCGGCGTCCATCAGACGGGCGACGCCGAAGTCCAGGACCTTTGGTTGGCCGCCGGTGTCGGGCGAGCGTGTGCGGGTGCTGTCGTGCGAGGCGGCGGGAGCCGGGAGCGCCCCGGCGGTGGGGGCGTCGGGCGCGGACGTGTCGCTGGCGATCAGGATGTTCGCGGGCTTCAGATCGCGATGAATGACGCCCTTTGTGTGGGCGTGCTGCACCGCGTCGGCGACCTTGGCGACGAGCTCAACGCGGGCGGCGGTGTTCAGCGCGAAGCGGGCGGCGTAGTCGGTGATGCGGGAACCGGCGACGTACTCCATCGCGAAGTACTGCACGTCGCCCGAAGGAGTCGCTGCGCTGCCGGCTTCATAGATGCGCGCGATGCCGGGATGCTCGAGCCTGCCCAGCGCGCGGATCTCTCGGGCGAATCGGGCGAGGAGCGTGCGAGAGCCGGTGACATTGCGCAGGATCTTGAGCGCGATCTGGCGGGCCGGGGTCGTCTGCTGGGCAAGGTAGACGGCGCCCATGCCGCCCTCGCCGAGCAGACGATCGATGCGGTACGGGCCGATCTGTGTCGGCACGCCCGGCGCCTGGCCGGCAGGCGACAGGAGCTGGCGAGCCACGGTGCCATCGCCGGGCATGAGCCGGTTGCCGACCGCGTCGGCGGCGGCGAGCAGGCCGAGCAACTCGCTCTGGAGCGTGGGGTCGTCTGCGGACGCGGCGCGAACATAGTCGGCCCGCTCGATGATCGGCCGCTCCAAGGCGTGGTCGAAGATGTCGCGAAGTCGCCGGTACTGCTCGGTCGAGAGCGAGTCGAGTTTGGGTGTGCCGTTGTTCAGCGGGCGATTTCCTTGTGAAGCCATGCGCGCAGGAAGCCGGTGTCGAGCTCGACGGTTCGTGGGGAGACTTCGAGCACTCGGGCAGTCTCTTGAACGGAAAGTCCGACGAGGAAGCGCAACTCAAAGACATCAACCACGCGAGAATCCAGCGCGCTCAGCTTGGTCAGGGTCTCATCGAGCGCGGTCAGATCGAGCTCCGCGTCCGGCGTTTGGTGGGCGGCGGGGTCCATTTCGCCGAGCGAGATGGTGGCAAAGCGGCCGCCCCCCCCGCGACGTTCGGACCTTTGCGCTCGGGCGTGGTCGGTGAGCAGGTTTCGCATCGCCTGGGCGGCGGATCTGAAGAAGTGCTTTCGGTCCTCCCACGATGCGCGATCGGATTGGAGCATGCGGATGCACAGCTCGTTCACCAGGGCGGTGGGCTGCAGGGTGTGATCGCCGGGCTGATGGCGGAACATCTGGGCAGCGACATGGCGGAGTTGGTCGTAGGTCAGGCTGAGCAGGCGGGCCTTGGCTTCGCAGTCGCCCTCGCGAACGCGAGCGAGCAGCACCGTGACATCATGCTCGTCGTGTTCGTTCGGCATTCGCGTGGCCTGGACGGGAGAGTCGCATTGGGGGTCTGGGCAAGCCGCCAGCGTGCCAGCGTCGGCGGCGTGAGGCACCCGCGATCGGGTGACTTGGAGCATAACACGGTTTTCTGTTGCGCCAACCTGAATCGATCCCGTTCTAGAGAGTATCGCGGCGATGCCAGCACGCGCGATCACACAAAGGGACCCACAATGACACTTGCCAGGATCGATCACTTCACGGCCGTCTGCACGCGAGTGCTCCGCGCTGTTCCGGCGTTCGTGCTCGCGACGCTGCTGCTGGTGGCCATGACTCCCGGGGCTCAGGCTCAGTGCATCGTCCCGGTGACCATCACCACCCAGCCCGTCGCCGACGTTGTGTGCGAGGGCTCGACCGCGACGTTCACCGTGGTTGCCTCGGGCAACGCGGCACCAACGTATCAGTGGCAGAAGAACAGCGTCAATCTCGTCAACGGGAGCGGGGTCAGTGGCGCGACCACACCCACGCTCACCCTCACGAACGTGAACTCTGCGGACGCGGCAGACTACCGCTGCCGCGTCACGAACCCGTGCGGGACCGTGAACTCGAGCACTGTCGCCCTCGACGTGACCAGCCCGACGGTGATCACGACGCAGCCCGTCGCGCAGACGGTCTGCGACGGCGGCGACGCGGTGTTCAGTGTTGTGGCCACGGGCACGGGCGTGACGTATCAGTGGGCACGGGCCGTCCCTCCCAACGGCTTCCTGAACATCAACGACGGGCCGGGCTTTAGCGGCACCAACACCCCGACGCTCACGGTGTTGTCAGCGGCCGACGGCGGCGCGAACGACGGCTCGACCTTCCGCTGCCGGGTCTTCAACCCGTGCGGGAACGTTGACGCGACTCTCGTCACCCTCACCGTCAATCCCGTGACGGCCATCACGACCCAGCCCGTCGCGCAGACGGTCTGCGATGACGACAGCCCCGTGTTCAGCATCGCGGCCACCGGCACAGGCCTGACGTATCAGTGGCAGCGATCGGTCTCCGGCGGTGCGTTCGCGAGTCTCTCGGACGGCCCGAGCATCAGCGGCACGACGACCCCCACGCTCACGATTACGACGGTCGGCGATGGCGGGACGAACGACGGCGCCAGCTTCCGCTGCCGCGTCTTCAGCACCGTTTGCACCACGGTCACCAGTTCGGCGGTGATCCTGACGGTGAATCCCACGACGGCCATCACCACGCAGCCGGTCTCCCAGACGATCTGCGCGGGCGGCAATGCGCTCCTCAGCGTCGCCGCTGTCGGGTCCGGCCTGACTTACCAGTGGGAGCGATCCGTCTCCGGCGGTGCGTTCGCGAGTATCAGCAACAGCGCGACCTTCAGCGGAACAATGAGCGCGACCCTCGGCATCACGGTGCCATCAATCGACGGTGACAACGACGGCGCCAGTTTCCGGTGCCGAGTCACGGGCGCCTGCGGTGTGGCGACGAGCTCGGCGGCTGTTCTGAGTATCGACAGCACACCTGCGATCATCTCCCAAGTGATCGACGAGACGTTCTGCGAGGGTGGCGACGCGGTCTTCCGTGTCACAGCCAGGGGGGGAAGCCTGACGTACCAGTGGCAGCAGTCGGTCTCCGGCGGCGCGTTTACAAACATGATCAACGGCGGCAGCATCAGCGGCGCGACGAGCGACACGCTCACGATCGTCGCACCACCGGCCGGGGGCACGCTGGATGGGGCGAGCTTCCGGTGCCGCGTCAGCAACGGCTGCGGCAACGTGAACTCGAACGCCGCCACCCTCAACGTCCAAGCCACGACGGCCATCACCACGCAGCCCGTCTCCCAGACGATCTGCTCGGGCGGTAGCGCGAGCTTCAGCGTGACGACCACGGGTGCAGGCCTGTCGCATCAGTGGCAGCGATCGGTCGACGGCGGTGCGTTCGCGGACATCAGCAACGGCGGAGTCTTCAGCGGCGCGGCGAGCCCGACGCTCACGCTCACCGCGCCATCGGTCGCGGGGA
>JALHNK010000042.1 GCA_022843565.1 Phycisphaerales bacterium | reverse complement strand
CAAGCAGGGCTGGTGGTGGGGCACCGGCCGTCGCAAGACCGCCGTCGCCCGCGCTCGCCTCCGCACGCCCAAGGACGGCGTCGCCAAGGTGATGATCCACACCGAGCAGTCCAAGTCCAAGAAGATGAAGACCATCGAAGAGTACTTCGCCGAGGAACGCGATCGCACCGACGCGCTCTCGCCGCTGAAGGCCACCGGCACCCACGGCAAGCTCGAAGTCTTCATCCGCGTTGACGGCGGCGGCTACATGGGCCAGGCCCAGGCCATCATGCTCGCCATCTCTCGCGCCCTGAAGGATTACGATCCGACCACCGAGGCCGTGCTCCGCGACAAGCGCATGCTCACCCGCGACGCGCGCGACGTCGAGCGCAAGAAGTACGGCCAGGCCGGCGCCCGCCGCCGCTTCCAGTTCTCCAAGCGTTGATCCCGTGCCACCGACCTGTCCTCAGGTCGGTGCCGCAGATCACAACATGCCCCAAGCCCAACACCAAACCCTCGCCCCGCGGCGAGGGTTTTTCGTTGCGCCCCGCAGCACCACGCACGCGCCGGCGATTCAGCGTCTTGGTCGTCGCTGACAAACTCGCGATCGCTTCAAGCTCCCCCGGAGCACTGCGGCCAAACGCTCGAATTCTGTGGCCGTGCGGGCCGTTGCGTGATAGGGTGAACCGTCCATGCGACGTGTGCCGCCATGCCGAGCGACCAAACCCGCTCCGAGATCCAGAGCGATCGCGGTTGGCGTCGCCGCCATGCTCCTACTCGCCGCGGCTTCGCCGGCCGTTGCTGACACATATCGAACCACCCGCCCGATGCGTGGCGTGAAACTGCGCCCTCCTGACAACCTCACCGGCCCGGCAAGCCTTGACGAGTCCCTTCGCGCGTGTGCAAACGCCGGCATCACCGACGTCTTCCTTGAGACGTTCTACTGGGGCGTCTCCACCGGCAAGGCTGGCACGTTCAACGCTCGCTTCAACTTTGATTACCTCGCCGCCGCCATCCGCATGAGCGCCGGCTACGGCATTCGCGTTCACGCCTGGTGCCAGATGGGATACTGGCAGTACCAATCCGTCGGCGCGTACAACTTCACCATCAACCCGCCGGGCCAAAGTCTCGGCGACCCCGCGTGGAAGGTCGTGCACGTCAACCCCGCCACCACCCTCACCGGCGACGTGGCAGACCAGGGCTTCGTCAATCTCGCGCACCCCGGCCCGCGAGCGAAGCTCGTGTCATACGTCGCCGAGCTCGCTCGTGTGCCCGGCCTCTGCACCGTCTTCGCCGACTACTGCCGATTCCCCACCGACGATACAACCGCCGACGCTTACCCCGGCCCCTGGTCCTATGACGCCTGGTCACGCACGACCTTCCAATCGATTTACGGCTCCGACCCGCTCCTCACCGCCGCCACCCCCGGCCAAAGCCGATGGAACACGTTCGTCTCCTGGCGACGCGACGGCATCACGCAGACCGTCGGCGCGCTCTATCAGAGCGTCAAGACCACCAACCCGACGATGACCTTCGCGATCGATGTCCCCCCGTCGCCCCCCACGAACGCCGCGCAACTCGCAAAGATGCAGGACTGGCCCACCTGGGCTTCGACCGGCATCTGCGACGTTGTCTCGCCCATGTGCTATTCCTCCACGCTCTCTGGCATCGCTTCAGAGATCGCCACGACGCGCACGCACGCCGCGGGCAAGCCCCTCTGGGTGGCCCTGGCGCTCACCGGCAGCAGCGCACACCCGGACCTCACCTCGCAACTCAACACCGCCCTGACGAACAACGTCGAGGACATCGCGATCTTCAAATCCGACGTCTTCCTCGCGCCCGCACGCCAAGCCGAGCTGTCAAGCTGGCTCACCGCCAACGCGACGCGCCAACGCGGCGATCTCAATAGCGACCTGGTGATCGACGCCCGCGACTGGGCCGCCTTCGCCGCCGTGTACACCGGCACGCCCGTCGCCGTCACCCCCGCGAGCGCAAGACTCGACTACGACGCAAACGCCGTGATCAACGAGAACGACTTCGTCGCGTTCAAAGCGGAGTTCGCACGCTGGCATTTCGGCGAAGACGGCGTCGACCCGCGCGACCTTGACGCGCTCATGGCATGTTGGGGCGACAGCGCCGCGCCCGGCGTCGCCACCTTGCACCTCTACGACCTGAACGCCGACGGCATCGTCAACGCCAAGGACAGCCTCATTCTCCTCTCGCTCATGCGCATCGCACCGTCGATGGACGCCGACATCAACGCCGATGCCCGCTACGACATCGAGGATCTCTACGCCCACATCCGCACACCGACCCGCGACGTCAACCGCGACCGCGCTGTCAACGCCGCCGACGCCGCGTCGCTCACCTCGCTCCTGCGCGCCGGCGAGGCGACCCTCATGTCCACCGGTCAGCGATGACAGCCAGCGAGCCTGTCGCAGAGCAAGCCACCGCTCAGCCGCCGCAGCCCTCAAAGTAGTACGCAAAGAACACGTTGTAATCCGCCTCGGTCACGCCGTTGTTCGGAGCTCCGAGAGCCCCCGGCAGCGGCTGGCCCTGGTCATTGGCAATGTCGCACCATGGCTCAGGCGTAAAGAACCCACTGAAGAACGCGTTGTAGTCCCCTTCGGTGACACCGTTGTTTACGCCGCGTACGCCCCAGGGCGGCAGCGGCGTGCCGTCGTCGTTTGCGATGTCGCAAGGGTTGGCAATCCCATTGACAACGCACGGAACCGGCACCGCGTTCTCCCCCAGCACCGCCAGATACTCCGCGTTCGTCGCTCCATTCGCAAATCCGCCCGGCACAAGCAGCCGCGCGAAGCGCACGTAGTCAAACCGCGCGATCAGATCCGGGTTGAAGCCCTGCGCCGGATTGTTCGATTGCCCGTTGTCGGCAATCGTCAGCGCGCTTGCGTTGTGATACGCCGGCGTAAACGTCGACGCCTTCGGCCAGTCGCTGTACGTCATCAGGCCCACTTGCAACTCCCCGGCCCCCAGCGTGTGATCAAAGAACGGGTTCAGCGCATCGGCGTCGTACACGCGATGCACGATCCAACCCGCGTCAAACGGCCGCCGGTACAGCGTGATGATCTGATCCCCCACGCGCGCCACCTGAAGCTGCGCCGTCAGCGTGCCCGACGCCGAGAGCGAGAGGTTCGACGTGCCGTTCATCGTGGACTTGACCTCAAACTGCGGCGACCCGCCCACGCCATGTCCGATCGCCAGAAACACGTAGTTCTCAGGGCCCGCCGCGCCGCTCGGCGCCACCCGCAACATGATCCCCGCCAGCGAGTAATCCGCCGACGGCGTCCCCGTCCCCGCCCGGTTCGTCACCGTCACGCGCGTGGTGATCGCAAAGTCCCCCGTCACATTCCGATACACCAGCGGCCCGCGAAACGGCTGATACCACGTGGACGTATACGGCATCATCACCATCTGACCCGGCGCATCGACGGGATTGACCTCCCACCGCTCAAGCTGACTCTCGCCGCCTTCGGTCGCGCTCCGTTGCAGCCAGTTCGCCCGCGTGTCCGCGCCGAACTCATCGTTCAAGTACGCAAGATTGTCCCCCGCCGCGGCAGCGATCATGACCGCAACACCAACGACCGCCGCCATGCCGCGAGTAACAGTTGAACTCGATTTCATCGGAATGCTCCTGAAAGTTGCAGGCGCAGGCAGCGGACCACAACCGCGCCCCCATCAGGTCGCGATCCAGACAGCATACCCACGCCACAACCCAGAACGCGAAAACTGAGCCCACCCCGCGCCATCCATTCGCAGCGAGGTGACTCGTTCAGTTCAGGCACGCGCTACCCCTGCCGCCCCTCGATCGCCGCGATCAGCGAGCCCGCCGCCAGGATCATCAGGTCATCAAGCTCCGGGTCATCGGCCAGAACCGTGATGCTCAGGCGATAGCGGATCGGGTTGAAGTGCGTGCGGAAGCTCGCGATCGGCGTGCCCGGCTTGCCATCAGGCCCCGTCCGCGCCAGCGTGAACTTCTGCGGCGAAAAGAACGACACAAACTCAACATACCGCCGCAAGAACGCCAGGAAGCTCCCGTCCTCTTGCAGCGAAGCGATCGGCCGGTCGCCCGCCCCGAACACGACCCACGAATCCCGAAGGAAACTGCTCGCCAGCCCCTTGCGGCGCATCGAGCCGATCTTGGTGCCATCGGGCAAAGCCACGTCGTACGTCGCGCCAAAGTCGATGATGCTCCGAGCCTTCATGCTGAACAACTCGGTGCTCTGCGACTCATCGGTGCAAACGCGGATGTCCTCCTTGAGCTTGAAGGCCTTCTGCTTGCAATACGCGATGACCTTCTGCTGTGGGTCGCAGATGTAAAACGCCGCTCCGAAGAGCTTGAAGAACTTGCGTCGGATCGTGAACTGCTCGCCAGGTCGAATGTCCATAGAACCGAGCCTACCAATCGGCATTCGATCTCGCAACGCTCGGGAACGCGCCATCGCACCAGCAACGCGCCGCCTCGCCGCGCGTCCAAACTCCACACATCACAACCATCGCGCCTTCGATGACGTCGCGCCACCGACACACGCGCCCCGCCCGCCCCACCGAACACCAGCCCCCCAAACGCCCAAGTTGTGAAGATCTCGCCAGCACTTCGTAAGCGCTCCGTGAGACCTCCGCGGTATCTCATCTCGCCTGTTGACAGCGCGCCGAATCGCCAGACACTCTCCGCAAGCAACACCCACTCCGATCCGTTTTCGGAGCCAAAGGAGAGCAATTCATGAAGCTCACGCGTATCTCAGTTCTCATGGCGAGCCTTGCGCTCGCCCCCGCCGCCCTCGCCCAGCAACTGCTCGGCGTCGGCAACTTCGGCAACGCCTTCCAAACTCAGTCCCTCTACTCCATCGACACCACCACCGGCGCCGCCACCGTCATCGGCTCCACCGGCCTCGCCCAGATCTCTGGCATCGCCTACGACGGCTCCACGCTCTACGCCTACACCGTCGCCGCGGACCTCTACACCATCAATATCACCACCGGCGCCTCCACGCTCGTCGCGGCACAGGCCAACACCGTGCCCGAGGGCGACCTCTCGTTCGCCAACGGCTCGCTCATGCTGCTCAGCGGCTCCGGCGTCCTCTCTCGCGTCAACAGCACCACCGCCGCCCTCACGACGGTCGCCAACATCGGCACCACCGGCCAGGACTTCTCCGGCCTCGCCGCGCTCGGCGGCAACAACTACGCGGCCCTCGCCCTCAACAACACCGCCGCGGACACGCTCGTCGCCTTTGACTCCGCCTCGGGCCTCAGCGCTTCGCAGCCGGTCATCTCGCAGGGCTCCAGCATCGCCGGCATGGTCTACACCGGCAGCACCCTCTACGCCACCAACGGCAGCCAGCTCTTCACCTTCACCCCCGGCTCCGGCGGCACGCTCATCGGCGCCCACGGCGTTTCCGGCTTCTCCGGCATCGCCTTCATCCCCTCGCCCTCGGCCGCCGCGATCCTCGCGCTCGCCGGCCTCTCCGCCGCGCGTCGCCGTCGCTGATCAGCGCCCGCGTCGCACGCCTCAAGGGGCAACGACGCCACACGGATCCGCCGCGCCGACCTGAACCCCACGCGCCCTGTGTTCGTTCCGCTTTGTCCACACACACCGCTCGCCACTCAGGAGCTCCCCATGAAGTTCGTACAGTTCCTCGCTCTCGCCGCCGGCGTTTCGCTCGCGGCACACGCCGCCGCACTCGCCCAGACCAAGGGCACCGAGCCCACCACCAAGCCCCTCTCACGCAGCACCACCAAGATCAGCAAGGACAAGACGCCCGCGACCCCCGCCGCGCCGCGCAACGGCATCGCCCCCAGCACCTTCCGCCTCACCGTCCTGCATAACAACGACGGCGAGACCAACCTCCTGCCCGTCTCCACCGGCCTCGCCGCTGGCGCCGGCGGCATCGCCAAGTTCGTCACCATCGTCGGCGACCAGAAGGCCGCCGCCCTCGTCAACCCCGGCGACTCCGTCGCCCGCGGCGTCGTCATGATCTCCTCCGGCGACAACTCCCTCCCCGGCGCCAACTTCAACGCCAACGACACGCTCGCCCCCGGCCAGCCCTTCTACGACGCCCGCGCCTTCCAACTCATCGGCTACGACGCCATCACCCTCGGCAACCACGACTTTGACGGCGGGCCCGGCGTCCTTGCCTCGGTCATCAGCGGCCTCAACGTCCCGCCCTCGGGCCCCTTCATCACTTCGAACCTGAACTTCGCCGGCGAGCCCCTCCTGGCCCCGTTCACCACCGGCCCGAGCCCCCGAATCGCCAAGAGCACCGTTCGCAATGTCAACGGTCGGCTCGTCGGCATCGTCGGCGCCACCACCGTTGACCTCCCGTTCATCTCCAGCCCCGGCCCCAACATCGCCATCAACACCGCCGTCGTCAGCGCCATCCAGGCCGAGATCGACGCGCTCGACGCGCTGGGCGTCAAGATCATCATCGTCTCGACCCACCTCCAGGGATTCGGCACCGAGATCGCGACCATCGCGCAGCTCACCAAGGTCGATGCCGTGATCTCCGGCGGCGGCAGCGAGCTCTTCGCCTCGCCCGGCGACGCGCTCCTCCCCGGTGACAGCGCCGATGCCGGCGGCGCCGCGCTCGGCGGCACCGGCTACCCGCGCTTCATCCCCGATGCCAACGGCAACCAGATCCCCGCCGTCACCACCGCCGGCAACTACCGCTATCTCGGCCAGCTCGTGCTCGACTTCGATAACAACGGCGTGCTCCAGGGCGTCTTTGACGACGCCAACGCCTCCCGACCCATCCCTGTCCTCGCCACCACCACGCCGGACAACACCGCCCTGACCACCATCGAGCAGCCCGTCGCGGCCTACGTCGCCAGCCTCGCCACCAACATCGCCGCGTTCACCACCGTCCAGCTCGACGGCCGCGTCGTCGACGGGCGTTTGGGCATCCGTTCGCAGGAGCGAAACGTCGGCAACCTCTTCGCCGATAGCACCCTCTGGCAAGCCACGGTGCTCGCTCAGCAGCTCGGCACGCCGGTTCCGGACATCGCGATTCAGAACGCCGGTGGCATCCGCAACAACGTCAACATCCTCGCGAACAACAACGTCAGCGAGCTCAACCTCTTCACGATGGCGGCCTTCCAGAACGTCACCACCATCGTCCCCAACGTCTCAGCCCAGACGCTGAAGAACATCCTCGAGAACGCCGTGAGCCGCTACGGCACCACCAACGGCAACGGCCGCTTCGCCCACATCTCCGGCTTCCAGTTCTCCTTCGATCGCTCGTTCCCGGCCTTCACCGCGACGACGAACCTCACCACGAACGTCACCACGATCACAAACTTCGGCTCCCGCGTTCGCGATGTCGTCCTGAACGACGGGCGCGTCCTGGTCGCCAACGGCGTCGTCGTCCCCAATGCCCCCTCGGTCAACATCGCCACCATCGACTTCCTCGTGCAATCCGCTGACTCCTCCGCAACCCTCAACCCCGACGGCCTCGGCGGCGATCAGTACCCCTGGGGCCGCGGCACCGCCTACACCCGCCTCGGCGTCAACTACCAGCGCGCCCTCTCGAACTACATCCGCCAGTGGCTCGGCGGCAACATCAACCCCAACAACTACCCCGCCACCGGCGAGAACCGCATCATCAACCTGAATCCCGTCCCGCCGACCTGAGCCCTTCTCGTCGTGCCACCGACCTGTCCTCAAGTCGGTGCCGCAGACAATCAGGCTCGCCCACCACCTCAAAGCCCCGGCCCTCGCCGGGGCTTTTCGCTTTCCGCGTCAACGTATCTCGTCCCAACAACGCCCACCGTTTGAACGGAGCAACCTCCGCCCCCTCTCGAAGCACCCCCCCTCGGCCGATAAGCACGCCTCGAAGTGTTGCCGACGCGCCACTTCTCACGCATACTGATCTTGCGACATCGCACCCCATCCCCCGCCCCAAACAACCGCTCAAACATCACCCTTCCGATCAAGAGCATCTATGTTCACACCCACTGCCCCACGCCGCCCGTTCGCCACACTCGGCTCGCTCGTTCTGATTGTCGTGCTGGCAGTGCTGTGCGCCCCCTCGCCGGCCGCGGCTCAATCCGCAGCCAGCGTCACCTATCAGGGCGTGCTCACCGAGAACGACCTCCCGGTGACCGGCATCTACGACATCCGCTTCGAGCTCTACGACGCGCGCCAGGGCGGCCAGAAGATCAGCCCGACCTTGTGCGTCAACGACGTGAAGGTCACCAGCGGCCTCTTCACCGTCATCATCCCCCTCCCCGCGCTCACGTCCGGCACGCCCGTCTTCCTCGAAGTCTCCACCCGCCTCGACAACGGCGAAGACTGCAGCGGCTCCGAAGGCTACATCGCGCTGGCACGCCGTCAGGCGGTGACGCCAGCCCCCATCGCCGTTGCCGCGTCCGTCATCACACAGCGATCCCCGAGCGTTCCCGGCGCACTGCGATACAACCCGACCGACAAGCGCTTCGAAGGGTTCACCGGCATCTTCTGGGTTCCGCTCACCCAAGGCCCCGAGCTCGCGCCCGCGAACGTCCAGTACTTCAACCCCGGCACCACCACGAACTTCGTCGTCCCGCCCGGCGTCACCCGCATCGGTGTGAATCTCAGCGGTGCCGGCGGCGGCGGTGGCGCTCGCACCGCAGGCAACCTCACCGACGGCTGCGTCACGCCCGGCTCAACCGCGGGCTACGGCGGCGGCTCCGGTGCCGCGCTCCGCGCATTCGTTGATGTCACCCCCGGCGAGACCCTCACCATCATCGTCGGCCAAGGCGGCGCCGGCGCTTCCACCCCGGGCACCCAGGGTGCCCCAGGCGGTGACACCATTCTCCGACGCGACACCGTCAACCTCCTCATCGCCGGCGGCGGCAAAGGCGGTGGCCCCGGCACCCTCGCCCTCAGCGTTCAAGGTGGTGCCAACGCCTGCAGGACCTTCGCCCAGTCCCAGTTCCTCACCGGTCAACCCGGCCTCGCCTCCGCTCCGGGAACCGGCGTCACCCCCATCGCCCT
Source organism: Phycisphaerales bacterium (assembly GCA_022843565.1). Lineage (GTDB taxonomy): Bacteria > Planctomycetota > Phycisphaerae > Phycisphaerales > UBA1924 > JACVCS01. Next base: position 14,596 of record JALHNK010000042.1, on the reverse strand, counting down.
GCTCAACGGCAACGGCGGCGGCTCTCCGGCGCTGGGCATCTGCAACGGCGGCGGCCAGAACTATCTGGGTTGCGGCGGCTCTGGCGGGGAGCCTCGGACCATCTCCGGCCCGCTCGCCGTGTCCTCTGGCGGCAACGGCAACGGCGCCCCGTTCGCACAGACCGGCTCCGGCTTCACCGGCGGCCCCGGCTCCGCCAACATCTGGTGGGACTAAACCACACTATCCCTCGCAACAATGACTGCTCCCCAGTGCTCGTCTCTTTCGCGTTCATCTTGATCTTCATGTTCGCGTTCCTGCTGACCTCCTTTTCACGTTCACGCGCCCTTCGCCCTCCCCTCCCCCGCCTACCCTGCCGACGCCCTTCCGTACCCACGCCTTCCGCCGGGGCGACAGCCCCCGCCTGGAGATTCCGCCTCATGCTTCCAAAGCCCCCCCCACGCGAGCCGCAGCTCGGCTTCCTCTACATCCCACCCTATCGCATCATCGGCCACTCCGTCGCCGGCGAAGTCACCACGCTCCAGATCCCCGAGCTGGACATCTGCTTTGACATGGGCGCATGCCCGCGCCCCATGCTCGCCATGCCCTACGTCGCCATCACCCACGGCCACATGGACCACATCGGCGGCCTCGCGTACTACTGCTCCCAGCGCGTCTTCCAGGGCATGACCCCCGGCAACATCATTGTTCCCGAAGCCATCGCACCCGCCATCAAAAAGATGATGGACGGCTTCATCGACCTCGAACGCCAGCAGACCAAGTACAACCTCATCCCGCTGCCGCCCGAGGGCACCGTCGAGATCAAGAACAACATCTTCCTCCGCGGCTTCAGCCTCGAGCACACCGTCCCCACCTACGGCTACACCATCTACGAACGCCGCAGCAAGCTCAAGCCCGAGCTCGTCGGCCTCCCGCAGGAAAAGCTCATGGAGCTCAAAGAGCGCGGCGAGGAAATCACCAAAACCCACGAGATCCCCCTCTTCGCCTTCATCTCCGACACGCTCCCGGGCCCCTGGCTCGTGCGCGAAGACGTCCGCAAGGCCCCGATCGTCTTCAGCGAATGCACGTTCTTCGAGAACGACCACAAGGCCCGCGCCAAAACCGGCATGCACATGCACGTCTCAGACATCGTCGAGTGGACGCGCGTGCTGGAATGCCAGAAGCTCGTCCTCGGCCACGTCAGCCGTCGCACGAACCTCGCCATCGCCAAGAGCGAACTCCAAAAGATCCTCGGCCGCGCCAAGGCCGACAAGATCGAGTTCCTCATGGACGGCAAAGCCAACAAAGAACGCTACGAACGCCAACAAATGGACGCCGGCGAACACCCGACCCAAACCGGCGAACGCCCGCCACGCCGACCCGGCGGTGGCGGCGGCAGCTACGGCGGCCCACCACGAGGCCCGCGGCCGTCGGGGCCGAGGCCGGGGGGACCGCCTTCGTCGGGGATGCGGTCGTAAGTTCCCCGTGCCACTGAACGGCTCTGCGTTCAGTGCTCGTGGGCAGTCGTATCTCAAGACACACTGATCCGCAAAGCCGGATCAGTGCGACGCCCCTGTGGCAGCTTCGAGAGCTTGCGTCTTTACGGCCAGTGATAACCCCAATGAAGCTTCGCTGCTTACCTTGAATCCCCCAGATTCACGGCAACTCAATGTGCAGTTTTCGTAAAGGCCCTGCTTTCCTCGGAATTTTTGGGCTCGCGGGATTGACTCCCTCTCAGGCTGGTTTATCTTTGGTGCAGTCAAAAACCAGCCTCTCAGGGCTTGTTTTGATTCTGGGCTTGTGGGGACCATTTTGAGGAGAGAGAGATGAAGATTGCGAAATCGGTGGCGGCTCTGGCGTTGTTGTCCTTCGCGGGCAGCGCGTTCGGCACGGTGGTGATCACGTTCGAGGGCCAGCAGCACGGCCGCATCGTGTCGAACCAGTTCGCCGCGCAGGGCCTGACGATGATCACTGCGGACAACCCGAATCGTTCGTTCGACTACGCCGCGATCTTTGATACGACGCGCACGGGCACCGCGGACCCGGACCTTGAGGATCCGTGGGACGGCGGCAACCTGGCATCGACCACGATCTTGCGCAACGTGCTGATCATCGCCGAGAACAACACCGGCGATGGCGATGGCGTGCTCAACAACCCCGATGACGAGGGCAGCCGCCCCGCCGGCTCGATCACGTTCCAGTTCGCATCGCCCCTGACCTACTTCGGCTTTGACATCATCGACCTGGAAGGCGTCATCCAGGAGAGCAGCCGCCTGACGTTCTTCTCCGGCGCGACCAATCTGGGCACCGTCAACTTCTCACAGTTTGTGACGAACAACGGGAACCCGTTCTACGACTCGACCATCGTGTTCGGCGACAACTCCGCGAACCGGATCCAGCCGATCAACATGGCTGACCTCGGCGCGGGCAGCTTCGATCGCGTCGTACTGCGTCTGGGCGGCTCGGGCGCGATTGACAACCTCGTGATCCCGGCGCCCTCGGTCGGTGCGATGGCCATCGTCGGCGCGCTGCTGGCGTCTCGCCGTCGTCGGGCTTGAGATCTCTCTGTGATCCCATCTTCCATCTCAACCCCGGGGCAACGGCCCCGGGGTTGTTTGTTTTTGAAGGGGGGCGTCGCATCCTCCGTACCACTGAACGGCTCTGCGCTCAGTGCTCGAAGACAATCGATTGTCGTGGGGCCAGTCATCCGCACATCCGGATCAGTGCCCGCGATCGCTCTGCGGGGTTTCCACGATTCGCGTCGCGGCGTAACTTCAACAGACCTTCCGCTGGTAGACTGCGATCGCGGCTTCGCTCTGCCTTCCCTCTGCGATCGGAGGTCACCGTGCCCATCCAACCCAATCCGTCGTCCAAACGAACTCACGAACAGGGCCTTCAGCCCGCGGGGGTCAAGTATTCGCGCGGCGAAGTCACGCGCGGGACGATCACGATCGGGGATATCTCATTTGCACATGGCGCTGAGTTCTGCGATCGGCCCGACGAACTCCGCGTCCGCATCGACGCCACGGACGCCGCGCCGACAACCCTCTGGTGCCGGGTCTACATCGGCGAGAGTCTGGTGATGGACACCACCGGAACCACCAACGCCGGCAGCATCACCTTCACCAAGCCCTTGCGCCTGCGAATCGCAGAACCGCACTACGTGAAGGTTCTCGCGGGATTCCCGCGCTTGGCCCCCGTCCTCGGTCAAACGCCCGCGTCGCAGGCACCGGCTGCAACCCGCGAGCTTCGCATCACCCCACGCAACCCGTACGCGGATCACTTTCACTCCGTGACCGAGCAACTAGGCTCCGTTATCCGCAACTCACTTGACGGCATTACTGTTAATGGCGGGAGTGTCCGCGGCGACGCCGGCACCTTTACCTCGAGAGACATGAACCTGACATCGGTTCGCAACATCGCCTTTTCGATTTCGGTGATCTTCAGCATTCATCTCCGCCACGAAGTCGCCGGTGCCTTGAGCCAAGTGATCCAAGCACAGTTCGTTGAGGTTTGGGACAATGGCTATGGCACTCATTTCTTCCCGGGATTGCAGGCGATCCCCCCCGGCAACTTGGAGTTTGGTCCCGTACTCGGCACCTCTGGCATGCCTCTGCGCAGCTCTGTTTACGCCATGTGGCCGCGCCACGGGCTTGATATAAACATTCAAGGCAAAGTGCGCGATGGCACGGCCGTTGTCGCAAACAGTATTCCTGACTTGACTCCATGCGAGGCCGAGTTTGTGAGTCGGACTATATATTGGTTTCGATATTATTTTTTGGACTGGACACTCGCAACCTGCTTTCATAATCTCACCGCGTTTGGAACACCCGCGATCGTCCTCGGAGCTGCCCTCGGAGGGCCAGCCCTGTCCGGAAGAATCGTCTCGGTCGGACCCATCTTTGCTCGATACAACTTACCGGCGTCTTGGCGTCCGTACTTCCCCGCAGTTGTCTGGGAAAACGCAGCCCTGACCCCGTAGTCCAACCAGTTCATCGGCCCAGTGAATTGGTTTCTGTGACGAACTCCATGAAGCCGACATCGTCGCGGGCCTCGCATCTGACGTCCCACTGAACGGCTCTGCGTTCAGTGCCCTTGGGCAATCGCACGGCAACGCACACTGATCCGCAAAGCCGGATCAGTGGTCCGTCGCCTTGGCGGATCCAGCACCCCCGCACAACCCCCAACCTGACATCAGCAACACACGGGGTTTCCACGATTCTCAAACCCCACGCCTACGTAGAACGCACCACGGTTAGACTGCGATGGCTGGTCCCCTGCGCCCTCACTTCACGCACGGAGTTCATCATGCCGATCCAACCCAACCAATCCTCCCAGCGCCCGCAGCAAGCCGCCGCCAGACAGGCATCGTTCGAGGCTGCTCGCCCAACCCTCGCGATCGGCGACATTTCATTCGCCAATGGAGCCCAGGTCTGCGATCGACCGGACGAGCTCCGCGTTCGCATTGATGCACAGAACGCCTCGGGGCAAACGGTCTGGTGCAACGCGTACATCGGCGAGCGGCTGGTCATCAACAGCAGCAGCCGAGTCGACCGCAACGGCACCGTCGCGATCGCGCTCCGCCAACCCACGACCCTGCAGATCCCCGATCGGCACTACGTCAACGTCCTCGCTGGTTTCGGGAACGCCGCGGCGGTACCGATCGCCGGGCGCCAAGCCCAGCCGCCAAATCCAGACGCAACCGGCCAGCTTCAGGTCGCTCCGCAGAATCCGTACGCCGGTTCGTTCTATTCGATGACGGACCAGCTTGGTGCGGTGATCCGGAACTCGCTTCACCGCATCACCGTCAATGGCGGAGACGTGCAACGCGCAATCGGGACGTTTCGGTCCAGAGACATGGACCTGAGTGCGGTGAACAACATTGCGTTCTCGATGTCGGTGATTCTTACGATGCACGCACGCGCCGAGTTCGCGTTCGCCCTGAGCGACGCACTTCAGCTCCAATGGAAAGACTTCTGGCGCGATGGAGTTGGGAGGCACGTCTTCCCTGAGTTGGAGGCGATTCCGCCGGGCAACAGCGAGTATGGACCCGTGCAGGGGATCCCGCCACCCTATCCGGACTGCTTTTTGTTGCGTAGTTGGTCGAGAGCCGGTCTCGCTGATGCTTTTCTCAATCCAACGGCCCGCGTTGACGAGATCAACCAGTTCGTCAGGCAGCGAGTCGTGAATCTCACGCCGTGTGAGGCTCTGTTTTCAGATCGGTGCGCGCGCTGGTTTTCCGCGGAGCTTAGGTATCTGACTCAAACCTGCGTCTTTGCGAACCTCGTTGCTTTCGGAAAGCCTGCCGCACTGCCCGCGTTCGGCCCCAAGGGCAGCCCGACGCGAGATCGGCGTCCGTCTCTTGGCGGTCCGGCGGTCTCAGGACGAATCGAATCGGTGGGCAAGATCGTCACCAAGGCGTTGCCGGGATTCGGAGCTCGGGAGTTCTCCGGTTCCGACTGGTAGGGCACTTGGAAACGGATCTGCTACCAGCCCGCACTGCGTTGGGTGCTCAAGGAGCATCGCCACGTCAACGCACACTGATCCGCAAAGCCGGACCACCGCCGCGCTGACCACGCTCACACCACCACACCCGCCGCCCCCTGGCCACTGGTGCTCAGCGGCTTCGTGCTCTGCCCACTCACCTCGCCCCCCACCACCCGCTCCCCCAAACCCGCCAACTGCTCCTCGCGCATTCCCCGCACCACCGCCTGCGCCTCGGCTCCCGACGGCAGGCGCGCAAGGTCAAACCCGATCATCAGCGCATCGCGCAACAGGATTCCCGCCGCCGGCCTCGCCAGCACATACCCGCCGCCATCAGCGCCGCCCGCGCCCGCTCCACTCCGCTCCGAATCAACGCTCACCACCATGCCGCGCCGCTCCGCCATCTCCAGCACGCGGCGCACGAACACCGTGTCTAGCGACAGCTCCGCCCCCACGCGCTCCGCATTGATCGCGCCCTGCCCGCGCTCAAAGCGCTTGGCCACCAGCGAAACCACCGCCACCGCCGACGCCGGCTCGATGCACACGCCATCACTCGGTGCCCCGCCACCCAGGCGCGCCGCGATCAGCAGCAGCGAGCTGCCGCGGTGCTGCATGAGGTAGCTCACGCGCAGCCCCAGCAGCACGATGCACCACGTCGTATAGATCCACAACATGAACAGCGGCAGCAGCGCAAGCTGCCCGTAGATCGACGAGTACCCCGCGCCGCTCACAAACAGCCCGAAGCCATACTTCGCAAGCTCAAGAAATACCGCCGCGGCCATCCCGCCGCTCACCGCCGCCTTGAACCGCACCCGCGTGTTCGGCACCGCCAGATACAGCACCGTCAAGAGCGTCCCGCTGATCCCCACGCTCACCAGATACCCCGACAGCTCCACCAGCGTCGGCCCCATCACGCCGCCGGCCCCCGCAACATCACGCGCAATCGCCGACGCCCGCTCCCCCACCAGAAAACTCGCCACCACCAGCAGCGGGCCCAGCGAGATCGCCAGCCAATACCGCATGATCCGTCCGCCCCACGAGCGACCCTTCTCCACGCCGAAGATCGCATTAAACGACTTCTCCACCTCCACCAGCAACCCCATCGCGGCGTAGATCAACGCCAGCGCGCTGACAATCCCCAGCCCCGTAAAACTAAACTTCCCCAGCCCGCTCACGCTCTGCTCAATCCACGCATCCAGCCGAAACTTCCCGTCGTCATTCGCCTGAATCAGCGTGCTCAATCCGCTCAGATCCAAAACATGCGTCAGCACGCGCTTCACCAGCGCCTCGCTATCACCAAACAACCGCAGCACCAGCAGCCCGATGCCCAGCAGCGGGATCAAACTAAAGATCGTCCGATACGCCAGCGCCGCCGCCATCACCGGGATCGTGTCGCTGGCGAAGTACACCCACAGCCGATCCAGCCCGCTGCTGGCGCGTGCAATCAGCCCTCGCCGCGCCGGCATTGGCGATGGCGATGGCGTCTTTGCCGACACATTGTCGTTCTGCTCGCTCAAGCGTCAGCCCCCGCGTCATCCTCCCCACCTCGTGGCCCCGACTCGCCGTCAGCCGTTGCACCACCCCCACCGCCACCACCCCGGCGCGCCGAACCAAACCGTTTGATCAACGGCCCGCGCGTGAGGTCTGCCTTCGCCTTGGGTACGCCCTCTCTCTGCGAGGGGTCTTCGCTCCGTACCACCGACCCGTCCTCGGGTCGGTGCTCCTGACGCGCCTTGGCCTCCGCGCGCCCGCGGGCGCTCATGCGAGCCCGCTCATCCACGAATCTCCCCTCGCCACCGGCGTTGATATCAACATCCAGCGCATCGAGCTCCTCACCCCAGCCACTGGCCATCTCCACCGCCGCGCGCTCGGCCAGCGCCGCCTGGCGCGCCCGCTCGCGATCGTTGCCGCGCGACTGCGGCGTGGACGCCGCTCGTTCCACCGACGCGCCCTCGGCTCGTCGTGCCACCGACCCCTCCGCGGGCCGGTGCTTCGACATCGGCACCGGCGGAGCCGTCTCCTCCGGCGCGCGAGACGACTTCTTCAGCGACTTGATCTCCTGCCCCGTCAGCGGCCGCCACTGCCCGACACCCACATCGCGCAGCTCCACATCGCCGATCGCCACCTGCATGATCTTGTCAATCCGCAGCCCCAGATACGTCAGCATCGCCGGCAGCTTCAGCTTCCCTGCCGCGCCGCGCAGCGTCACATCGATCGCGGTCTTCGTCCCGCCGAGGCGCTTGCCGGTGCGGACATCCACCTCGCCGACGCCGCGAGCGTTGACCTTTCCCGTCGGTGCCGCCTCGGCCGCCTCGTCACCATCATCATCGACACCCTCAAACACCTCGGCGCGTTCTTGCTGCTCCCGAACAAACCGCCGCTCCGCCGCGGCGTCTAACGCCCGCCCACTCATCCCCCGCTTGCCACGCTCATCGCCGCCCGCCGTCCTTTTCATGTTCGTCTTCACGTTCATGCCCACGTCCGCGCCCGCCTCGCCCGCGCTCTTCATCGGATTCACAAGCTCCACGCTCGCGATGCTCGCGCCGGCGCGCAGCGGTGCCCCCGCGCGCTTGGCCATCCGCACACACATCTTGTCCACCTGCTCGCTGAGCTTCTGGACCGCTGGAACATCCAGCCCGCCGCGCACCCACACGCGATACGTCTTGCTCACGCCGTAGCGCGCGTGCGTCAGCCGATTCACCAGCTCGCCGTCGTTGGTCAGCAGCACCAGCCCCGATGCGTGAAACTCCAACCGCCCCACCGGCACCATGCGCCCCAGCCCCGGCATCTTCACAAGATCGAGCACCGTCTTGCGCTCGCTCCCGCGGATCTCACCCTCGACATCCGCAGTGCTCGTCAGATACCGCTCCGGCTTGTTCACCATCAAGTACCGCTTCAGCGGCCCCGTCTCCCCGTGCGCACGCTCACGCGTCAGCGGCCGCAAACTCACCTCTCGCCCCGCCACCAGCACCCGATCCACCGCCGGATCCACAAACGCCGGCAACCGATCCACCCGATGCCCGTTCACGAACACCTTGCCGTCCATCATCATCTGCTCGCACGCTCGACGGCTCGCAACCCCCACCTCCGCCAGCGCGTGATGCAAACGCCACTTTTCCGCCGCTTTCGGTTGAGCATCACCCGCCGCGCGTCCGCCTGATTTCGCCGTTGCCTTGCGTGCCATTGGTGAGGATAGGGGGAGCGGCCAGCCGTCAGCCTTCAGGGGTCAGCTTTCAGCAAGCAGAATGCAGCAAGCAGCGATCAGCCTCGATGCCTGGATGCCTCGATCCCTCGATGCCTTCCCCAGCGTCACCCCGACACCACCAACGACCACCCTCGCAACGACGCCAGCGACCGTCAGCCCGTTCTCATTTGGCAAGTTGACCATTTGGTCATTTGGCAACCGCCGCCCAGTCCCGCTCACTCAGCCACGCCCCATTCTCGCGCAGCTTCACCGTGCCATCACGCTTCCAGGATCGCTCGCACCGCGGCTCGCTGCGCAGGTCCACCACGCCGATCTCCGTGCCGGCACCGACCGACACGCGGCTCACATTCATCACATCCGCCAGATCCGCCACGTCAAACCGCGCAAGCTCCCCCTCCACATCCGGCAACACCAGCCCGATGTCCAGCGGATTCTCCACGCCCAGTGACTTCTTGCCCTGCTCCACCGCCGCCATCGCGCGCTCACGCACCGCGAACACCTTCGCCCACGCCGTGTCGGCCTTCACGCCCGTCACCGGCGCGAACGTCTGCAAGTGAACACACGCCGCGTCGGCTTCCGCACCCTTCGCGCCGCCGCCCGCCTCATCCGCCTTCAGCATCGCCCGATACGCCTCATCCGCCGTGTGCGGCATGATCGGAGCCAAAAGCCCGCACAACGTCCGCGCGATCGCCCACAACGCCGCCTGCGTCCGCCGCCGACGCGCCGAATCCGGCCGATCGCAATACAACCGATCCTTCACCGCCGCCAGATATCGCGCGCTCAGCGTGTCGTTGCAGAAGTCATAGAGCAACGCGTTGGCCCGCTTGAACTCATACGCGTTGTACGCCGCGATGACCGCAACAGACAACGCATCCAGCTCGCCCAGTACCCACGCATCAAGACTCTGTGGGGCAGGCTGCGCTGTCTGATGTGGGGCAGGCGTCCCGCCTGCCTTCCCGCTTGCCCCCTCAGCGTCAAAGTCAAACAAGTTACTCAATACAAACCGCAACGTATTGCGAACCTTACGATAGCTTTCGCCCGCCACATCCAAGTAACTCTTATCAACCTTGACATCGTTCTCAAACGCCAGTGAGCTGACCCACCAGCGAGCCACATCCGCGCCGTAGGTCTTCAGCAGGTCTTCAACCTCAAGGGCATTGCCCTCGCTCTTGCTCATCTTGCGGCCAAACTTGTCGACCATGAAGCCGTGGGTCAGCAGCGTCTTGAACGCCGGCCGACCCATCACCCCCAGGCTCGGCAAAAGCGAAAGCTGGAACCAGCCGCGATGCTGGTCCGACCCTTCGAGGTACAGATCGATCGGAAAGTCCTTGCCGCCGCTGCGCTCACGCATCACCGCGTTCCACGACGAGCCGGACTCGAACCACACGTCCAGGATGTCATACGCCTTGTTGAGCGTGCTGACCGACGAGCGCTGAGTGCTGAGCAGAGACTTGAAGAACGCCGGCGCGTCGGGATCCGCGTTGACGTCGTACTCCTTCAACAGCGCCTCAGGCGTCTGCGTGAACCACGCATCGCTCCCCATCGCGCGCACGACCTTCGCCACCGCACGCACGCTCGCGCCGGTCATCAGCACCTGCTCATCACCCTTCTCATCAACAACCTTGAACGCCGGGATCGGCAGGCCCCAGGCCCGCTGGCGCGAGATGCACCAGTCGGGGCGAGAATCGAGCATGCCGCGCATGCGGTTGCGGCCCCACTCGGGCACGAACTTCACCGCACCATCGCGCCCCGCCTCGGTCATCTCCAGCGCCATCCCGCGCAACGTGTCTGACCCACCGGTGCCCGCCCGCTTCATGGGCGTGTTCACACCCACGAACCACTGATACGTGCTGCGGAAGATCACCGGCGTCTTGCTGCGCCAATCGTGCGGATAGCTGTGCACAAACGACTGATCAAAGAACAAGTGCCCGCTGCTACGCAGGTGCTCGGTCACCAGCCCGTTGGCCTTCCACACATCAACACCCGCCGCCCGCAGCCACGCGGGCACCGTGTCGTCATACGTGCCATCGCCGCGGACCGGGCAATACACCGGCAGGCCAACGCGCAAACCCGTCTGGTAGTCCTCAACACCATGCCCCGGCGCCGTGTGAACGAGGCCGGTGCCATCCTCCAGCGTCACATAATCCGCCGCGACGATCGTGAACACCGCCACCTGTGGGGCAGGCGTCCCGCCTGCCTTCCCGCTCGCCCCCGCAGCCGCCGCGCCGACACCCTCCCCGCGGCCAACATCCACAAACGGGTGCTTATACCGCAGCCCCACCAGCTTCTCGCCGCTGCACCGCCCGAGCACCACCACCTCTTCAGCGCGCGCAAGCTGCATCACCTTTTCAACCAGTTCCACCGCCACCACCGTGACGTTCCCATCCACCCACACCAGCGCGTACTCAAACTTCGGATTCACCGCGATCGCTAGGTTCGCCGGCAGCGTCCAAGGCGTCGTCGTCCAGATCATGAAACACGGCCGCTGCCCCGGCCGCACGCCAACCTTCGGCGCAGCGCTCTTCGGCTCGTCCCCGTCGTTGTCCTCTTCTTCCTCGCTCCCCTCTTCCACCAATCCAAACGCCTCGTACACCGCCCCAGCGTCCGCGGCCTCAAAGTCCACATACACACTCAGATCCGTGCGGTCCTCATACTCCAGCTCCGCCTCCGCAAGCGCCGTCTGGTTCGCGATCGACCAGTGCACCGGCTTCAGCGCGCGGAACACCAAGCCCTGCTCAAGCAAACCCGCCAGCACTTCCAGCGTCGCGCCCTCGAACGCCGGCTTCATCGTCAGATACGGGTCGCCATAATCCGCCAGCGTCAGCAGCCGCTGCATCTGCCCGCTCTGCAGCTTGACGTACTTCTCGGCATACGCCTGACACTCGCGCCGCACCACCATCCGCCGCTGGTCCTCGCTCAGCGTGCCGAGCTTCTCCAGCTTGCCCTTCTCCTGCATCTCCTGCATCACCTTGTGCTCGATCGGCAGGCCGTGGCAATCCCACCCCGGCACGTACGGACAATCGATGCCCTGCATCGTCTTGCTCCGCACCACCAGATCCTTCAGCACCTTGTTCATCAAGTGGCCGATGTGGATGCTGCCATTGGCATACGGCGGCCCATCATGAAACACAAACCGCTCCGCCGCGCCAGCCCGCGCCGCCCGCACCGCGGCGTACAGCCCAACCCCATCCCGTGGGGCAGGCGTCCCGCCTGCCTCCCCGCTGACCCCCGCACCACCCGCGCCTCCCGCGTGCTCATCCGAATTTGGCAATTTGGCCATTTGGCCATTTGCCATTTCGGCCCTCAGGCCGCCCCACCGCTTGAGACTCCCCGCCTCGTTCTGCACCAGGTTCGCCTTCATCGCAAACCCCGTCCGCGGCAAGTTCAACGTCCCCTTCAACCCCTTCTCATCCCCATCCCGTGGGGCGGGCGTCCCGCCTGCCTGCAAAGCCCCCTGTGGGGCAGGCGTCCCGCCTGCCTTCCCGCCAGCCCCCGCACCCGCCTCATCACCACCCACACTCCGCTTCACTTCATCGCTCATGGTGCCACTCGCCATCCACTCAAAAAGAAAACCGTCACCGGATCTCGCGCCCGGCATCCATCTCCACAGATGATATCTGTCCGGCGACCGCCCCCGAACTCCCCGTGCTCCCGTGGGGCGGGCGTCCCGCCCGCCTCCCGCAGACCCCCGCCACCGCCGCGCTCCCCCATCTCCGCGAGCCCACACCATGACCATCCGCCACGCCGCCACGCTCGCGCTCCTCTCACTCGCGCCGCTGACCCTCACGGCATGCTCAAACGTGTATAGCTACGCCGAGGGATGCCCGGCAGCCCCCCCAGTTCCCACCGCCGACCCAGCCCACATCCACCCCGGCAACGTCCACGTCATCGCCGAGGCCCGCGGCTTCTGCCCCGTCTGCAACATCTACGAACTCCGTCGCGGCTGCGTCGTCCGCATCCGCACCGAGACCGGCCTGGGCACCGGCGTCGTCCTCGATGATCAGGGCACCGTCCTCACCAACGCTCACGTCGTCGGCGATGCCGAGACCGTCACCATCGAAACACACAAGGGCACCACCGCCCGCGCCAGCGTTGTCCGCCGCGACAAATCCATCGACCTCGCCCTGCTCACCACCGCCGCGACCGACGTCAAATGGTCCGGCATCCAGCCCTCAACCGCCCAGCTCCCCGTCGTCGGCAGCACTGTCTACGTCATCGGCCACCCCGCCGGCCTCGGCTGGACCCTCACCCAAGGCATCGTCTCCGGCCAACGCGCCAGCGGCGAAGTCCAAGCCAGCCAACTCATCCAAATCACCGCCGCGGTCTCCCCCGGCAACTCCGGCGGCCCCGCCTTCGACGAACGGGGCAACTGGATCGGCACCGTCTCTTCAAAGCTCGTCGGCCCGGGCCTGGAGAACATCTCGTTCGTGATCCCGGCGAGCGAACTGACGAAGTTTCTCAACCGCAAGTGATCACGAGGCGGGCAACGCCCCCTGTGGGGCAGGCGTCCCGCCTGCCTGCACTCGATGCCTCGATGCCCCCTGCCTCGATGCCTTCCCCGATATCGACCCTTGACTGAACACAGAGCTTGCGAGCCCGCCGCGGTTACACTCAACTCATGAGCGCCCCGTCGAGCATGGTCATCTTTGGAGTCCGCAAGCTCTTCGGGGAAGACTTCGAGGGCTTCGAATCTCTCGAACTCAGACGGCACCCGTGGGTGCAGAAGGCCAATGCCGCCGGCCTGCGCTATTGGTGGGACCGTGTCAATGACGCCCAGCGTGCCGCGCATGTTCTCTACATCGGCGACATCATCGCGCACCTCGGACCAGAACACCGCGACGTCATTGGTGTCTTGCCGAATGACCTCATCGCTCGATGCAACGCCGCGAGCGACAAGATCTCGCGTTCGGGCCTTGCGCCGGACTTCGACCCGCCGCAGCTCTGGTGTCAGTGGTTCGACGATTTCTGAGCATGACCGTGGCGCCGTGCCATCATCCCCTAGCTCCGCTTCCCACGCGCCCATCGCACCACTCGCGCCGCGCCCCTCCCCACTCGCTCCGCCAGCGCGCCGCTCACCCGCGCAAACACCCCTTCTCGCCGCGGCTTCGCGTATCGCACCCACGCGGGCATCGTCATCACCACAATCGTTATCCAAAACAGCAACGGCGTCGTCGACATGAGCTTGGTATCCGGCGAGCGCACCTGAATCGCCAGACACCCAAGCGACATCACGGCATTCAACAAGATCACGCCCAGCAACAGCCCAAACGCCGACTCGCGCGGCCGCGACCGCGCCGCCAACATCCACGGATACACCAGCGACAACACCATGACGTTGCTCCACGCCACGAACGCGACCTGCGCGACCAGATACCTCGCTCCGACTTCAAACCCCCCCGGCGGCACGCCCACCGAGACCGCGACAACAACAATCCCGCTCATGCAAAACAGCAGTATGCTGGCCGCGAAACACCGCACATCGTGATGCCGAAACCGCCGCGCTCTCGCACCGAAGAAATAGAACCCCATCCGCACCACCCACGGCAGCAGCGAGCCGATCCCAACCGGCGCCAGCGAGTTCGTGTACTCGCGCCGAAGTACAAACGAATCAACGTATATCACCGCGACGTATGTGATCAGGCTCACGCCGATCCACCGCGCCGAGATCGTCGCTGCCTGCGTCGCCCGCCGCAGCGAAACATCCCGCCGCGCCACGGCACGATCGACCTCGCCCCGCAATCCCAAGGTCATCCCAAAGCTCCACACCCACGCCCGCCGACCGGACGCCGCACCATCCACAGCGGCGGTCGTGTCTTCGCGAAATCCACGTCCGCTGCCGCACAGAGCAATGTAGCCTCCGACCACGCCTCTACCCCTTCCGAATTTGCCATTTGCAAATTTGCAACTTTGCCATTTCCCTCCCCCTCTAC
>JALHNK010000041.1 GCA_022843565.1 Phycisphaerales bacterium | reverse complement strand
CCCCACCGCCCCCCCATCGCCCGAAGCGCCGCGCCCGCGCACGGGCACGACAACGCCACGAGTTCCTGACGCCGCGACGCTGGCGCTCACCCGGAGCGCGAACCGGTGACACTCGTCGTCAGTCCCTATCACATCACGCTCCAAGAGTTGCCGGCCATGACGGCGTCGCTCCTGGGCGCGCGACTGATCACGTACATGCCGGTTCCGGAACAGATCGATCGCGCCGGCGTGCGTCGCGCCATGGGCACGTCGCCGCGGTACTTGCGATTACTCGAATCCTGGCGATGGGCGGCGCCGCTGTTTCGCGCCGGTGTGATGTCCTCTCTGGACGCGCCAGCCCGCAGCGTGCCGTCATCTCATCTGCCGGCAACTGACCCGCTGCTGAGCGTCCGCCACGCCGAGACGCGGCTGGGCACCGACTCGCGCTTCAGCGAGCTCCGCGCCTTTCGGCACGCCTCGCTCTTTTCGCCAGAGCGCACGTATCTGGACACTGTCGCGTCGGACATGCTCAAGGCCGGGCCCGATCCGGGCGTTTGCGTGCCGATCGCGGCGGGTCTTGACGCGTTCGCCGCGACGCGCGGCTTCGTCGTTGTCCGATCCGGAGGGGCGCCCGCGCCGCGCGCCGGCACGCCGGGAACATCGCTCGCGCAGCGTGCCGAAGGCGTCTTGGGCGAGACCGTGCTGAGCTTCTCGATGCCGGTGCTCAGCGCCGCCGATGGGCACTCGATCCTCGATGTCCGCGAGGAACTTCGTCAGGAGCTGGACCAGCTCCGCGAATCGCTGCAGGACGCGCTGCTGGAAGCTCGCGCCGCGAGCGCTTCGCCCTCGCAGCGAACCGATCCGTTGTCTGCCGATGGATCTCCCGCCAGCGCGCAACCTCAGGCGGGTGACGTCGTTTCGTCACAGGCGCTGGTGCGCGAGGCGGCGCAGCAGTACACGCGTGCGTTCGATGTTCTGGCGAAGGACATGCTCGGGGCAGACGATCAACGCGGCCGGCGCATCACCGGCTGCACCGTCTCGGTGGTGTGCAAGCGGATGAGTGTGGACGCTGCGTTCGTCTCCTCCGTCGCCGCGATGCGCCAAGCCGGCGCGCGAGGCGGGCCACCCACGCCGCAATCGGGCCGACGATCTCCAGCCGAGCCCGGACGCCCGCCGACCCCGACGATGCTCACGATGGTGATCACCCAGATGAACGTTCGTCCGCCGCGCGCCGCCGCCCGCGCTACGACACAGGCCCGCCCGTGATGCGGGTGCGGCTCGCGATACCCTTTGTCAGCTCGGTCTTGCCGCAACACCACTCACCCAAGAAGACCCGACCATGAACACGCTCACGAGTCTGCCCGCGTCGCTCGCGTCGATCTTCGCCCGCGCCCGCACGCGTGCTGTATCGCTGCGCCTCATCGCGTGCGCTGCGGATCAGCTCCGCCGTCGCGCCGCCCGCGTCGCGATCATCGTTGCTCTGTCGCTCGGCGGTCTCGCGCAGCCAATGCTGCCGGCGCTGGCGAGCGAACCGGCCATCGCGACGCCCGCCGCACGCGACACTCCGCCCGCGATTGCGCCCGCGCCGACTTCGACGACATCGGACCGCGAGGATTGGCACGTGCTCATGCTCGACGGCGCTCGCGCCGGGCACATGATGTCGCGCGTCAAGACCACGGGCACCACGATCGCCACCGAGATCGAGATGAAGCTCAAGATCAAGCGTGGGGCCATCAACATGGGCGTGGAGATCTCGTCGATCTTCGAGGAGACCACCGACGGCAAGCCCCTGCGGATGAAGTCCATCCAGAAGCTCGGCGCGCAGGCGATCACGCAGGAGCGCACGTTCACCGAGACCGGCGTGCGCGTGGTGCGGACGCAGGGCGATCAGACCGTCACCGAAGAGGCCCCGCTGCCCGAGGGCAAGTGGTTCACGCCCGCCGCGGGCGCACGAGAGCTCAAGCGTCGCGTCGATGCTGGCGAGAAGGTCATCACGATGACCGTGCTGGACCCCTCCAGCGGCGACCAACCGATCACCTTCCGACGTACGTTCCTGGAGCAGACGGTGATCGCCGTCATGGGGCGCGACGTGCCGGCGCTGAAGTGCTCGGTCCACGTCGACAAGTTCGGCGGCATCGATGTCGTCGAGTACACGACGCTCGAGGGCGTGAGCATCAAGAGCGTGATCGACATGGGCGTGATGAAAGTCGAGCAGGTGCTGGCCGATAAGGCCCTGGCGCTCAGCAAGCTCGACGCGCCGGAACTCCTGATCTCCACGCTCGTGAAGCCGAACAAGCCGATCTCGAATCCTCGCAAGACGACCCGCGCCGTCTACGTGCTGAGCGTCGATGGCGGCAAGCCGCTGACGATCGAGGCGGGGGCCGGTCAACAAGTTGACATGCTCACCGAGCACAAGGCCAAGGTGACGGTGGAGCCGGCGACCTCTGAGTGGTTCGCCGCGGACGAGGCTCTGAAGGCCACGCACCTGCAATCTTCCGCGATGCTTGCGCACGAGGACACGAAGATCCGCGAGCTGCTGAAGCAGGCCGATGACCCGACGCTCAAGACTCGCGAGCGCTGCGAGCGGCTCCGCCGCTTCGTCCATTCGTACATCGATGCCAAGGATCTCTCAGTCGGCTTCGCCAGCGCCAGCGAGATCGCCCGCACCAAGACCGGCGACTGCACCGAGCACGGCGTGCTGCTCGCGGCGCTCCTTCGCGCCGCCGGCATCCCCGCGCGCGTTGCCAGCGGCCTCATCTACGTTGACGAGTTCGCCGGCGCTGAGCGGATCTTCGGCTACCACCTCTGG
This sequence comes from Phycisphaerales bacterium, assembly GCA_022843565.1. Classification (GTDB taxonomy): domain Bacteria; phylum Planctomycetota; class Phycisphaerae; order Phycisphaerales; family UBA1924; genus JACVCS01. The sequence continues at coordinate 20,988 of JALHNK010000041.1, read as the reverse complement.
ACGCAGGCGCTCGTCGATGGCCCCGACGGCCGCTCGCAGTGGCTGAGCCTCGATGCGACACTCCCGGACGACACCAAGTTCGACGCGACGCACATCCTCTTGCAGACCTCGTCGCTCAACGGCGGCGTGATGGACAACCTGATGGTGAACATGGTCCCCATGCTCGGGCGGCTGAAGATCGACGTGCAGGAGATCAAGTGACCCAGCCCGCGACGCCGCTGCTCGACTCCAACGGTGACCCGATCCCGGCAATCCCCGGGCGCGATCCGCGCGGGCACAAGGGGACCTTCGGCACCGTCGCGGTCTTCGGCGGCTGCGCCCACCCGCCGATGGTCATGCTCGGCGCGCCCGTGCTCGCCGCAACCGCGGCGCTCCGGGCTGGCTGCGGGCTCGCACGCCTTGTCGTTCCCGCTCCGCTGGCGCACGGAGCGCTGGCGCTTGCGCCGCACTGCACCGTTCAGCCCATCGCCTGCGATCTTGATCACACCTACGCCCCGTCCGAAGCGGCTCGCAGCGTTGACCACGCCGCGGCGGGCGCTGGCGTGCTGTTGGTCGGTCCCGGCCTCGGCGTGTCAGAGGGCGCCTCGGCGCTCACCCTTCGCGCGATCCAGCAGGACAACCACATCGTGATCCTGGACGCCGACGCGATCAACGCGCTGGCATCGATTCCCGAAGTCTCTCGCGACTTTCGCGCCGCGGCCATTCTCACGCCGCACGTCGGCGAGTTCCGTCGGCTCGCTTCGGCGCTCAACCTCCCGATCGATTGCGAGGAGCCCGCGCAGCGTGAGCACGCCGCGCTGGCCATGGCGCAGCGACTCGGGTGCGTGGTCGTGCTCAAGGGCAGCGCGACGGTCGTCGCCGATGCGCTGCGCACGTTCACCCTTGACGACCCGGAGCCCGCGCTCGGGGTGGGCGGCAGTGGCGATGTGCTGGCCGGCATCATCGCGGGCCTCGCCTCGCAGTACGTGAAGCTCGAAGAGTCCGGCCCGCTGGCGGCGCTGCGAGCGCAGCACGCGGCTCTCGCCGGCGTGAACAAAGGCAGCGCCGCCCAATCGGCCACACTCTCGCTTTTTCACAGCGCCGTCCTCGGCGTCTTGGCTCACCATCGCGCGGCGCGATTGTGGCGAGAGCAGCACGAATCCGCCCCGGGCGGGATGCTCCCGCAGGAGCTCTGCGAGCAGATCCCGATGAGCGTGAACTCCCTCCGTCGTCCCTCTCCGGCTACGCTCTGCTGACCGTCGTTTCCCGTACGCACACACAGCCTTCACGTCGCTAGGAGCGAGCATGGGTGTTCTTGATCTCTTCCGCAAAGCCGCCGCGAAGCCCTCGGGTCGAGTGTGCATCATCCACGCCCCGCGCGAGGCGGTCTACGACGCGCTGACCAAGCACATGGTGGACGCCGCGGCTCTGGACGAGGACTCCTTCACCCGCATCAAGGACATCCTCTCGCCACTGGCCAAGATGTCCGGCGACAAGGTTGACGACATCCTCAAGAGCATCGAAGTCCACGTCGACAAGTCGCAGCGCCCCAGCTCGCTCACCGTCGAGACCCGCATGGCGGGTGCCGGCATGGGCCCGTCGAGCAACGTGTCGTTCGAGGCAATCAACGCGGGCTCAACGCGCGTCACGCTCCGCGCGGACATCCAGAACAACAACGCGGGCATGATGGACCGCATGCTCATGGCCGGCGCCAAGAAGCAACTGGCCGGCGGGCTAAGTCAGGGCGTTGACGCAATGCTGCAAAGCACCGCCAACGACCTGAAAGCCAAGATCGAGTTCATCGCCGAGCCGAAGCCCTGATCCCTCGGGTTCTCTCGTACACTGATCAGCAAGGACAAGCGAGCTCGCGTGCTGGAGGTCAGTCGTCATCGGTTGCGACCAGCTTCCCCGCGAGCGATTCCAACGATTTCCCGAGTACTTGCTGCGCCGCGGTTTCACCCGTCGAGTCACCCGCCGCGGCACGGATGAACCGCAGGAAGAGCGTGCTGCGGTCGCTGAGCTGCGTGCGAACGATTGCGTCCGCGAGGGAGTACGAAAGCTCCTGCGCCTCGCCGGCGGCGCTGTGAAAGGACTCGCCTCTCCAGAAAGCCGCCAGATGATCTGGATCCCAGTGCGCGCGGTGCCGCTCGATCAACTGTGGCGTGAGTGCGACCGGCGCAGAGCCGGTGACCCGCTCCTCCATCATCTGCGTGAGCCCCTCTTCCACCCACAGCGGCAGACGCAGGCGGTAAAGGGCGTGGTGCGTCATCTCATGAGCGATGACTTGCTCGATGTTTCGTCGCTGACCTTGCACGGGGAGCGCGAGAAACGCCAGACCCGGCCCGCGTTGATTGATGTAGACCCCGCCAGACGTCGCAAACTCACCCTCGCTGGGGTAGTAGGGAGCGATGAATGTGTAATAGTCCTCGGTCGTCGCGCTGGCGATGATGCACACCGGTTCGACACTGCGGGCGCCGGTGATCTTCGACATGGCCTCGCCCACGATCAACGCCGACTTATCGCCCGCGGCTGCGACTCGCCGGGAGATGCCGTCATCGATCGGCGCCAGACCCTCAACGACCGCGTGTCTCCAGCGATGCAAGTCGGCGCGTGATTCACGCTGAAGCGCGTCGAGCCATGCCGCGGCGATCGCCCGGAGGACGTGCGGGTGGTCTGCGGCGTCGGCGTAGTTCGTGTTCACCCACGCTTCGGCCATCTCCCAGTCAACGACGACTTGGCCCTCGCGCCGAGTGAGCAGAAACTCAACCCGATCCGGCTCAAGCGTGATCAATCGGCCCGCGCGAGACTTCGATGCCTGACCCGGGCGTAAGAACGAGAGCAGTCGTCTCAGCATTGCCGCCACTCCGCTTTGGCTACTGCACCAACCCCTTGGTCAGCCGCATGAACGCGGTCTCCAGGTTCACCGCCTCCTCGCTGAACTGCGTGACGCGGAAGCCCTGATTCACCAAGACGCTGGGCACGTCCGAAACGTCAAACCGCGCGCCGGGCTCGAAGGTCACATGGATCAGCGGCGACGCCGCCGCCCCGTTGAGCACCGGCCCCTCCCCATCGCGGACCTGCACCTTGCCCACGCCGGGCAGCTTTGCAAGCACCTCCGCCGCTTCGCTGGCGCGATTGACGACCGCGACGTGGACGATGTGCCCGACCTTGGCCCGTCGCAGCGCCTCGGCGACGGTGCCGTTGTAGAGCAGCTTGCCGCGCTCGATGATGCCGACGACGTTGCAGATTTCCGCGAGCTCGGGCAGGATGTGCGAGCTGATGATGATGGTCTTGCCCATGCGTTTGAGCTCCTTGAGCAGCTCGCGCATCTCGATGCGGGCGCGCGGGTCAAGGCCGCTGGCCGGCTCGTCCATGAGCAGGACTTTGGGATCGTGCAAAAGCACTCGGGCGACGCTGAGGCGTTGCTGCATGCCGCGTGAGAGGCTGTTGACCTCGGCGTCGGCCTTGTAGTTCAGGTCGGTGAGGTCCAGCACGTCCTGAACGACCTTCTTGCGTTGCGGGCCGTGGATGTTGTAGCAGGCGGCAAAGAACTCCAGATACTCCGTGACGACCATGTCCTGGTAGGCGCCCATGAAGTCGGGCACGTAGCCGATGATCGGGCGGATCTGGCGGTTCTGATACCCCACGGTGAGTCCATCGATCATCGCCTGCCCGCTGCTGGGCTTCAGCAGCGTCGCGAGGATCTTGATCGTCGTGGTCTTGCCGGCGCCGTTGGGGCCGATGAAGCCGAAGCAATCGCCCTGATCAATGGCGAGGTTGAGATTGTCCAGCGCGACAAAGTCGCCGTAGCGCTTCGAGAGGTTGATCGTTTCAATCATCGGCATGGGACAAAGCTCCAAAGTCCTGTGTTACCGACGGCCGATCGGCCGTCACCGCCCGATCCTCAACCTCAACGACTCGCTGGCGCCGAACCGCCCGCCCCACCAAACCCGTCTCACGGCTTGCCCTTGGCCTCAAACACCCCGACCGACGGCGGGCGCGAGCCGAGCGGATATACCCAGCGTACGACCGTCCGCCCGTCGGAAGGAATCGCTTGCCCATCCACCGTGATCGGCACCGGGCTGGCGTTCGGCTTCTCTGGCGTGCCGGCCAGTTGCCCGATCACGATCACGCAAGGCTGCGTCACCCAGCGCGACAGATCCAGGTTGTGCGTGCTGGCGCGCCGGAAGAGCGTTGAGTCCCCCGACATCGGCTCAACATTCGGCGGTGCCAGCAGTGAGAACAGCGAGATCGCCGTCAGCCGATCCGCCGTCAGCGCGCGCGCTGTCTGTCCCACGCTTGCGATGCCCGTCGCTCGCGGGCTCAGGTTCTCCAGCATGCTCGAAAGGCTCGTCGCTCGGTCGTCAGCGCCCGTTCGACTGCGATCAAACAGCGTCGCCAGATCGAGCGTCTCGCCCGGCTTCCACTCGCCGGGGATCACCTGCGCATCGGCCGAAGCCAGTACCGCCTCCTTCAATCCAAACGGCAGGCTCATCTGCGAGTACACCACGATCACGCGCACGTTCGTCAGCGCCCCCGGCAGCTCGTGGACGAGCTTTCCGGAAATCGTCGGCTTGCTGCTCCCCTCCGTTGCCGGCCCGAGCCGCACCGGTGCATCGACCGCGGGCATCGGCATCCGCAGGCGTGCCAGACCCATCCAGTCGATCTGGACGGACTTGATTGTCGATCGCGATGGCACCCGCGCCTCGCTCGGGCTGCGAGACTCGATCGCGTACGGGGCCGCGTCGGGGAATGTTTCGCTCCCGGCGCCCGGGTCGCTCGGCTCCCAACTGGCGATCGTGTCCGTGCTCCCCTCTTCAGCGGGGCCGACACCCACCGTCATCCGCCCGAACCGCGGCAGCAGCACGCTCGCAAAGGCGCGGGCCCGCTGCGTCGGCTGGCCGTAGACCTCGTCGATAAACGTCAGGTGCGTCGCTTCCGTGCGCGTCGGCCGCAGCATCAACGCCCCGCCCCAGGCCACGCCGGTGAACAGGACCGCGAACAGCACAAAGACGACCCATGAGTGCTGCTGCTTGCCCTTGGCCTTCAGGACCCTGAACGCAATCGGCCCCGCGAGCGCCCAGTATGCCGCGAAGACCACGAACGCCAGCAACAGGCCCCGCGCCGCGGCACCCGTCTTGGCGATCGACGCGCTGAGGCCATCATCCAGATCGATGGCCTCGCGCACCTCGCGGAGCTTGTTCGCGCCCACCAGCTCGTTCATCTTGGTGATCGTGAGCAACTCGCCCCGGCGACCCAACACGCGATGCCAGAACACGTCCGCCTGCGTCGCGTTGGCGCCGAGCATCGCGGTGCTGGCGACGTTCACGCCGATCAGCGTCACAGCGCCGGATCCGAGCGACCGACGCGCCACGAGCCCCTCGCCGTTCGGCCCCGCGAGAACAATCACGCCCTCGCCCGGCTTCGCGCCCGGCTCGGGCGTGAAGACGTGTATCGACGCGCTGCTCGGCAGCGCCGCGCGCACCTTGGCCTGCTCCGCATCGCGGAAAATCGCCTGATACGCATTCAGATCCACCTGCTCGCGTCGTTCCACGCTCACCCGCGGCATCAAATCCAGCAGCTTCCCCCCCGGAGTCGTCCAGTTCTGGCCCACGTTGGGCATGATGATCACCAGGTGCCCGCCGCGCTGCACCCACTCGCGAATCGCCTGAACCTGCGGGTCCGTCAGCGTCGCCGGGTCCGCGTCGCCGGTGTTCGCGGTCCAAACGAGCACGCCCGTTGACGCCAGACCCATCCAGCGATCGGGCAAATCCACCACGCGGAGCCCGTCGATCATCACGCTCGCTTCATGCCCCCGGGGCAGCGCGCGTGCGGACTGCGTCGACACGGCGTAGAGATCCAGCCCCGCCACCTGTCGCCCGACGATCGCGATCTGGCCGCTATGAACCGGCGTCAGTTGATCGGACCGCAGGGCCACCTGGACGCGACCGACCAGTCGCCCAAGCGCCCCCTGCGATGTCACCGGTGCCTCGCGCGCCGCGCCATCACCGGCCAGATACGCCTCCAACAAAAGCTCGCTGCCCGCGCCAGCCCGAAACGGCAACCGCCCGTACAACCACAGGTTCTGCTTTACACCCGGGTTCGTCGTCACCGCGCGCCGGTACTGCGCCGTGTCGCCATCGGAGTCCTTCACCGACCATTGCACGATCACCTCACGCGGGATCGGCGCGGTCTCGGTCAGTTGCAACTGAATGCCCACCCATTCGCCGGGACGCGGGCGATCGCCAATGCCCAGCGCGACCGGCTGGATTCGCACCTCGCCGGGATCGAGCACCTGTGCCCACGCTCCACGCGGCCAGCAGATCGCCATCGCCAGCAGCATCACCAGCGCGAGCACCCTGGCAGCGCCCCGCCCGACGCCCCGGCCCCCCGCGCCCACGCCATCACCGCTCGCCCACCCGCCCGGTGGAACATCCAATAACCCACAATGTCCACCCGTTGCGTTCATGCGATCATTCTACGAACTTCAGCGACCCTCGGTTTCAACCGATGCCATTGCTCACGATGACACCGCTCAGCCTCGAAACGTGGGTCATTCTCGGAATCATCGGCGCGATCACGCTCACCTGCTGCGCCCACGTTCTGGCCTCGCTCCTTCGCGAGCACGATCGTCTGGTCAAGTTCCACATCAGTTGCGAATCGCTCCGCGCGGATTACGACCGGCGAATGCGCGAGTTGACCGAACGGCGCCCCGCCCGAGAGGCCGCGGCGGGCCAACCCGGCTCAGGCCCGGCTGAGGAAGCTCAGCCGGTCGATGTCCTTGACGATCCCAGCCACGCGGGCACGATCGAGCACCCATCGCACGCGCCAGCCGCCCAGGCCAAGGCCGCCTGAACCGCAGTCATGACCGGCGTTGCGAGCCCGCTCATCGCGACGAGGCAGCGCTCCCGGCTGCCCGCACGCCGCCGACCTGCGCTCGCAACGCGCTCGCATCCCCCGCGGGCGTGCCGGACTCGCCCACGCGAATCACGCCGACCAGCGCGCCGCCCTCAACGCCCTCGATCCGCGCGACCGCCACCGTCGCACAGAATGCGACGCGCGATCCATCGGCGCCCGCATCGCGACGGAGAGTCCATCCGGCCGACAGCCTGTCATCCGGCGTCATCGGAATCGGCTCGGCCCCGATCGACTCGCCGAGCTTGCTGATCGCGGCGCGCACATCAGCCAGGTTCACCGGCGTTCGCAGCGGGCAGCACACCACCAGCGCTTGCCCGGCCGAAGCCTGCGCCGCACCCGGCGCCGGCTCGCCTGACTCCGCCAGGGGCCATGCTACCGCCCAGCGCCCCGCTGCTTGTGCCACCGTTCGTAGCGACGCGCCGCCGCCCGTCTGCCACGCGCTCAGTCGCCGCAGCGCATCTGCCCGTTCGCCGGCGCCGCGGGACGCCATCCACACGCCGCTGAGCCATCGCGTCCAGCCGACAAAGCCCGCCCCAAACTCACTGGCGCCAGGACCGCCGAGATCACATCGCACCACCATCGCCCACGGCGCGCTACGCGGCGGCAGCACCGCAAGCTCCGCAGGATAAAAGCCGCCCGCGACGCTCATCGCCGCGGCGTGTTCCAACGCATCGGCCCGGCTCGCGTGCGTCATGTCCAGGCGGAGCAGCGCCGGCCCGGCGTATCCGCCCTGGCGCGCAATCTCATTCACACCCCTGGGATCCGTGAGCTTCACATCCGACGGCGCGACGATCGTGGCTCGCACACTCGCGGCTCTCCCGCTCGCAAGCCCGAGCGCACGCAGCACCGCGTGCGCTCGCCCGAGCTGGCTGTCGCTCGCATCGGGCGATGCGGGCGCAAAGAAGAGTTCCGGCGCGCTGCGCCGCAGCCCGGAGAGATCGACGCGAAGATCAAGCACACGCCGCCCGACGATCGCGGGCTTCACGCGTGCCAGGGCCGCGTCGTGCGCCGCCCAGATATCCGGGACGGGTTCCCACGCGGGGGACGTCATCGCGATCGCCGAGACGTCGGTCCCGCGCTCGATGACGACGACGCGACCCGTCACGGCAGAGGCGCCCGCGGGGCGCGTGACTCGGACCACGGCTGAGTCGCTCGGTGGCGTCGTGACGAAGACGTCCTCGGCGATCGCGCGATCACCGGTCACCGACACCGTCCAGGCGATGCGCCCGCCGCTCGCGTCCGATCGGAGCGAGGTCAACGCCACGGATCGCACGCCCAATCGCCCGCTGGTGCCGACCGGGAGCGCACCGGCAAGTGCGGTCATCACGCCCGGAGCAATCGCCGCCTGCGGACCGGTGATCGTTTGGCCGAGCGCCCGCAACCACGCATCGGGCTGCGCCGCCGCAGTCATCGCCCCACCGCCCGGCGCGGCCTGATCGCGATCAATCGCCGGCACATCTAGACGAACGAGCCACGGCGCAGCGCCGCCGTCAGCGGCTGGCACGGAGCTGGCGGCGGGCTCGCGAGCGAACACCACGGCGCACGCAGCGATCATCGCGACGCCCGCGACGACCGGCACGGTGCGGCGCGACAATGCGGACCGGGCGTGCGCCGTCACCGCCCGTTCCCCGCGCGATCGACCCAGCCTTGCACGATCGTGCGAAGCTCGGCGGTCCGCACGTCGCGCTCGACCGAACCGGGACCAAAGTACTTGGACTCCAGCTCGCCGATGACGGTCGTCAGCTCACGCCGCTGCTCGCCGCTGAGGGCCGCGTCGGTGGTGGTCTCGATCTTCCGCAGCGTCGCGACCGCCGAGAATGGCGTCAGGCTCTCGGGGACTTTGAATCGCGGCAGGATCGGACCGTCGCCCACGCTTCTTCGTGAACGGGCGTAGAGCCACGCGAAGCTGCCGCCAAGCAGCAGCACGACGAACGCGCCGGACATCAGCCACGCGCCGCCGCCGGAGCTTGTCCCGGCCATCGCGACCGTCGGCTTGGCCTCGACGATGTCCGCATCGGCGTAGCGCTTCAGCGCGACCTTGGCCTTGGTGTCCAGCACGCTGGGGAATCGGAACTCGCTCTCGCCGGGATTCGGCGTCAGATGCACGATCCACACCCGCTCGCTCACCGGCACCACCGATTCGCCGGTCGTGTCCAGGTCCGCGATGTTCAAGCCCTGATCGTCCACGCGGTCGATCGTCGCGCCGCCGAGTGACTTCGTGTCGATCACCTGCTCGAGCGCTGGCACGAGCCCCTTGGCCTTGGCCCGCACTTCTAGGCGCACGGGCGACGACGCTTCACTTGCCGCCCCTGGCCCGCCGGCCGCCGGGGAGCCGGAGGTCACCACAGCGCCGCGATCGTCGAGCACCTGCTCGACCGCGACCTCCGTGAACGCCGCGGGGGCCGATGCCTGGCCTCGCGCGTCGATGAGCACTTCCTCGCTCACGATGGGCAGGATGACCTGGCCCTGTCCGTCGGCGAAGTCCATGTCCATCTGCAATCGCGGGATGCGATCGACGCTCGCGTCGCGCACCTTCAGCACCAGATACGCCAGCGGGTACTGCTCCCATCCCTGGCGCTCGATGCCCATTGGCTGCACCGTCGGCTTGTGGAACGTGATCGACTGGATCTCGAACTTCTCGCTGAGCTTGGCGCGCAGCTTCTTCTCCAGCTCGTCCTTGTACGAAACCTGCTGGCCGGTCATCGGGTGGTAGTACTCATTGGTCAGGTACTTCGCGAACGTCCCGCTCTCGCGCGACACCGCCCGCGTACACCACACCGCGAGCTGCGCCCCGAACGGCTGCCCGGGCGTGACGTTCGTCCCGGCATCGAGCGTCAGCGAGAGCTGGATCTCTTTCGTCAGATCGTCGTAGTACGACAGCAAGGCCCGCGCGTCCTTGCCCTCGGGGCTGTCGCCGAAGACCCGCGCCGCCGCGCGCACGTACCGCGCCTTCAGCTCCGGGTTCATTGTGGCCATCGCGCGAGTGATCTCTTGCGCGAAGAGCCCCAGGTGTTTCTTTGCCGTCTCGCCGCCGAGCGACTGAATCGCGCCGACCACCGACTGTATTTGCGCTGTGTCCTCGTCATCCTGCCGCGTGAGCTGCGCCAGGTCGCTGGCGCCCAGCGCGCTGCTGAACCACTGCGAGAAGACGCGAGCCGACGGCTTGGCCGTCCCGGCGGCGAGGGCGGCGCTGTACAGCTCCGCCGCCTCGCGATACGCCCCAAAGGCGTTGGCCCGCTCGGCGGCATACACCGGCGTCTCGGCCTTCTGCCCGTAGAGGAACTCGCTGAGGTCGTAGTGCAGATCGCCGAGCGTCTGCTTGGCCTCCCACGACTTCTCGTCCGCGGTGCCCCACGCCTGCGCTAGCGCGATCGCAGTCGCGTAGCCGGTGCGCACCATCTCGCTGAGCTGCTTGTCGGTGCGCTTCGTGCCCGCTTGTTGCTGCACCTGCGGCTGTCGCCAGGCCCCTGCCAGGCGCTGGCGCATGTTCGTCGCCAGCGTTGAACGCACATCGGCGTTCATCGCGTCGAGCTTTCCGAACACCGCCTCGATATCCGCACGCGTGTACGCCTCGGCGTCCGAGTGGCTCGATGCGAACGCGTCGACCAGTTGCGGCGCGCTGAACTTCGTAAGCCCGACCGACGCCAGCTCGCTGAGTGTGTCCTTCAACTGTCCCAGCGTGCGTTCCTGCCGCGCTCGCGTCAGCGGCACCGCGCCGTCGTACCCGCCGTAGCCGTACGGGTTGTAGCCGTAACCGCCGTAGCCGCGGTACATGCCCATGCGCCCGCCGCCGCCGAACGGCGTCGTTCCCTTCCGGGCGTACTGCGGCCATGACGCGATGATCGAATCACCGAGCTTCTGCGCCCGCTCGCGATCAACCGCGACGATCGGCCGGATCATCGCGAGCACGCCCTCGCTCTCGCCGCTGGCGGCGCTGGTGCCGGCGACCATCAGTTCCAGCCTCGCCGCGAGCCCCGGATCGATGACGCGCAGCCACGCCGCCGGGGGCAGGGCGGTGTTCAGTTGATCCGCCGCGATGAACTGCGGGCGGTTTTGTTGCCCACCGCCGGGCTGATAGGGGTTATAGCCGCCGTAGGCACCGTCCTCGCCCTCGCCGCCCCGCCCGGCCGTCATCGCGCCGCGCTTGGTCGCCTCCGCCTCCTCCAAAATCAGCATCGTCAGCAGGTTCATGCCGGTGCGCCACGACGCCGCCTTGTCCGGCCCCAGTGACAGCACCGCCTCGCCCAAGCGGCGTGCGGCCAGGAGCGCCCGCAGCCGCTCGTCGGCCTTCGCGTTCCGCTGGCGCAGCGTCCGCGACTGCTTGCTCACCTCGTCCACCGCCTTCCATCCCAGGTCCGGCTCCTGCTCGAAGATCTGCTTCAGGAAGACCTCGCCATCGGGCCCGGGCACATCGGCGATGAAGCCCATCGCCCGAGAAAGCGCCGCCCCGCGCTGGTCGGTCGTCGCTTTCTCAAGCCGCATGACCTCCATCGTCACCTTCCACCCCTGCTCCACCGCCTCTTCTCGCTCCTTGCCCTGCTTCGTCTTGCTCAGGGCATCAAAGTACACCGCGTAGAGATTCAGAAGCTCCGGGTCCTTGCTCTCGCGCGCGATCTCCAGCGCCGGAAGATACTCCTGCGCCTGGATCGGCAACCCCGCCGCCACCAGCAGCGTCGCGGCGTTCTTCCGCTTGCCCGGATCAACGCCCCCGAAGTGCGCCGTCCCTCGCTTGATCTCCGCCGCCACCGCCGACGCCTGCGACCCGCGCTGCGCCGTCGCCTTCAGCAGCAGGCCGAGCTTCGTGATGAGCTTTTCATTCAACTCACCGGGGCCGAGCGTCGAGACCTCCAGAATCTCGTCGGGCGTGATCGCCTGATCCATCGCCACCAGCGAGTTCAGCACGTGGGCGTAGATCGCTTCTTTATCCTCACCACCCTCGGTCGCGATGAACTCCCGCACGCCCGCCCAATCGCCCGCCACCACCGCGAGTCGGAACTGCTCGGCCTTCTTGGCGAGCTTCTTCGCCGCCGCGGCTTTCGCCTGCCGCTGCTCTGGCGTCATCGCCCGACCACCCGGACCGCCGCCCGGCCCATCCATCCCCCCCATCCCCGGCATCATCGGCCCGCCCTCGCCCATCTCATCGCCGCCCTCATCGCCGCCAGCGCCCTCACCACCCATCGCCGGCTCGCCACCGCCGCCGGAGAGCGCACGCAGGCGCGCCATCACCGCTTCGGGCAACTGGACGTTGGCGGGAAGGTTTATCCCCCCCGGCACCGCCGCGCCGCCGGGTGTCGATGGCGTCGCGGGCGGCCCGAAGATCAGGTCTGGCTCATCGGCGGGCGGCTCGACACCGTCACCCGGCACCACCGTGGGCACGCCGCCAGCACCGGCGGGCGTCTCGCGACCGCTGGCCTTGCTCGCGCCCGTCTTGTCGTCCTTCGCATCCTTCTCACCCGGCTTCGGCGCATCAGGGTCTGGGAGCACACCGGCCTCGATCAAACGCCGCTCTCGCTTCTCCGCCGCGAGCGTGACGCGCGCCGCCAGAATCGTCTGCGGGTTGCGTGTGAGGTCCAGACGTTGCAACCGCTTGCCGAGTTCGGTTTTGAAGACCAGCGGCTTGTCGCCCGAGCCGGAGCGCCCCATCGGCATCATGCTCTCATCAAAGCTCGCACCAGAGTCCTCTTCCTCGAATGACCCGTCATTGACGACGCGCCCCATCACAGGCATCGCAAACGAGAAGCTGCCCGGCTGCGCCGCCGCGTCTCGCGCCAGCCCGCACACCGAGATCAACACCGCCGCGCTCAGAATCGATCGCATCTGAAAGCTCCTTCGACGCACGCGGGCCATCAGCCCCGCTTCATCAACACGCCAACACCCGGACCACACACGACCATCTGCCGAGCAACGCACAAGCACGCGCTGGCTCACGAGCCCTTGGGATCAAACGGATTCTCACCCGAGCCCTGATTGATCTTGTCTCGCGCGTCTTTCGGCGCCGGCGTTTTGCTCTTGCTCATGCTCTGGCTCCGCTTGCCCTGGCGCAGCCCCGGCTTGCCGTTCTTGCACTGGCCCGGCTCGTCCATCTCGCTCAGCGCCGATGACGGAATGTCCTGGAACCGGATCACCGCTTCGAGGTTCTCCTTCAGCAACTGCGCATCAGCATCCGTGCTCGCCAGTGCGCCCTCAGCCAGCAACCGGTACTGCTGGCGCGCAATCTCGGACTCGGGCATCCACTCCTCCGGCCCTGCGCCCTCGACACGCAACGCCCACGCCGTCGCGTACGCAGTGGACGCAAGCTCCGCCCGCACGCGCTTGAGCAAGCCCGGATCGGCCTTCGGATCGCTCACCTGCTGGGCGAGCAACGTGTCGAGTTGCTCACCGGCCGCAAGCAGATCGCCCGACCACGCCCGCGCCCGCCCCTCGGCCAGAGTCAGCTCGGCGATCAGCCGCGCCTCATCCGCCGGAACCTGCTGCCTCGCCTGCGCGTACTTGGCAGCCGCGGTCTCCCACTCCTCCTTCGCATCCGCAGCCCGCGCCTCGCTCAGCACGCTCGCGGCTCGATCTCGCGTCCACAGCGCCTGCCCCGGCCCCGCATGAACCACGAGCGCCGCCAGCGGCACCAAACCCCACGCCCACCACATCATCGTTCGCTTTGTACTCATGCTTGCGCTCCTGTCAGCGGGAATCGGGAATCGGGTACTCATCATCAACTCGCCGCGGCAACGTCCGCACGCGGGTCTCGTATCGCCATCACGTCGGGCTCTTGAGTCGCCCGAGCGTTGTTCATCACGTTGCTACTTCCGCGCCCCCGGCGCCCCGCACGCGTCCGCACGCTCTGCGCACTGCCGAACAACGCCAGCGCCGCCGGCACACCCGCCAGCAGCACCCCGCCCACGCCGCAGCAGATCAGCCCGATCGTCCGCAGCGCGAGCTTGTCCTGCTCGGCCATCATCAGCATGCGCAGCGAGCTCAGCGTATCGGTCGGCAAGTGCCGCGAGTTCGCATCCACATACTGCCCGCGCGTCCGCACCGCCAGCGTGTTCAGCGATTCGCGGTCCTGCCGGCTCATCGACTGCCCGACCGGTGACGATCGGAACGGATCACCAACGCCGACCACCAGCACATCGCTGATCGCCGCGGGGAGCGACGACAGCGCCGAGCCCGCGACGCTATCTCCACCATCGGACACGACGATCAGCGTCGTCGAGCCGGCATTCCAGGGCGTCGCGAGGCGCGCCGCCTCTCGCACGCCGGCGTTCAAGTCCGTCTTTGGTCCCTTGAACGCGTAGTGCAGCGGCAGGTCACCAATCACATTCGTCACGATGTTCATGTCGAACGTATCGATCACCACCGGCTTGGCCGAATCCCAGAACGCCACCACGCTCACTCGCGTGCGGCTCAGGTCCAGCCGCCGCAGCGTCGACGACAGCACATCCCGCGCTCGCTCGCGGCGCGACTGTTTGCCGCTCGGCCCCGCGTCCTTGATCAGGAACATGCTCGGCGAAACATCCATCGCGATGACCACGTGCTTGTCCGCCGGCCGTTTTGCGGTCGTGTCGGCGCTGGCCGTCGATTGCCCGTCGGTCGCGAGCACCGTCAGCAGCCCGAGCATCAGCACGCCGCACCCGATCACCCGCAGCGCCGGCGCCGCGCTCACCCATGCGCGCCGAGGCGTCGCCGAGAACGCCAGCACGTCCACCTTCGCCGCGCGGCGTGCATGCAGCCACTCCGCCAGCGCGCAAGCGCCCGCCGCGCTGGCTGCGATCAAGATGTGTGCCGTTTCAAACATCGCTTCTCACCGAACACTTCTCACGACTCTTGCGATCCCAATCGCCGCAAGACTCGCCCGTCGCACCGCGCGAGCGTTACCAAGGCGTGAACCGCAGCCCGAACAAGCACATCTGATGCAAACCCAGCAGAATCAACCCCGCGATCACAAACGGCGTCGCGTTCGTCACCACCTCCGACGCTCCCTGCTTCACCCGCGCCGGCTGCATCGCGTTGATATGCGTGAACACGCCGGACAACGAGTTGGCGTCCGTCGCGTTGAACACCCCGCCGCCGGTGGGGATCGCCACATCTGCCAGCCCCTGGGGCGCCTGCCCGCCGCCGACGTTGATCGCGTAGACCACCACGCCGTCGGCCTTCAACTGATTCGCCAGCTCGATCCCGGCGCCGCCGCTGAGATCGGGCGATTCGCCGTCGGTCAGCAGCACAATCAGCCGATCACCCGTGGGCTGATTCACCAGCACCTGATGCGCGTACTTCACAGCGTGCGCCACGCGCGTGCCCCCCAGTTCCGGCGGCACCTTTGACGGATCCACGAACGGCGCCGCGTTCTTGATCGCTCGCAGGTCTTTCGTCAGCGGCAGCCACCGCAGCACCTCGTTGCCGAAGATCGTCAGGCCCGCCGCGTCGCCGGTGCGCTGCGCCGCGAACGCCGTGATCGCGTCCATCGCCGCGGTGTAGCGCGTCGCCTCGGCCTTGCCCGACGGGAACCGCGCCGACATCGAGCCCGAGACATCAAGCACGATCTCGATGTTCGTCAGCGATCGCACTTCCTTCGGCGGGTTCACAATCTGCGGCCCCGCCAGGATCAGGAGCACCACCGCCAGCACCGTCGCAGGCAACACACCCGCGCCGCGCAGCAGCGCACCCAGCACCGGCCTCGATCGCTTCGTGGCCAGGTCCAGCGGCAGCGCCACCCGCCGCCCGCCCACCAGCCCGCCAAGCTCCGCGATCGCCATCAGCGCCGGAATCACCAGCAACAACAGCACCCAGGCGTGCGCGAACGTCATGCCGCACCCCCAGCGTTCGATGCGCCAGCAAGCGCGCTCGTCGCGCCGCCACCGCCCGCTCCCGTTCCACCCTCCACGCCCCCCACAATCGCGCCCCCCGAGGCCGATCGCTCCGGCGGCACCAGCAGACCAAGCTCGCCCCGCAGCGACTCCACGTCCGGGTTCCGAGCGTGCAGCCAACGCGACAACACATCGACCGCGCGGCTCGCGTCCGGATGCTCCCGCAGCTTCGCCATCACCGTCGCGTGCCGCTCACGCTTCAGCTCCAGCCGCTCGATCCACGCGCCCAGCGCCAGCATCTCCAGCTTCGCCTGCTCCTGCACACTCAGCTCGCCTCGCGCCGCGCGCTCCAGCAGCGGCCGCAGCAAATCCCACAAACTCGGCGGCGGCCCCGCCGGTGTTGCGCGAGCCGCCCGCGCCGCCGCGATCCGCCGCACAACCAGCGCAACGATCGGCGCCAGCCACAGCGTCGCCACCACAATCAACCCCAGCGTGTACCAGCGCATCATCGAAGGCGTCTTGGCCGCCAGCTCCACCATCAGCAAGTCGTGATCGTCCGGCAGCCCCGCCTTGATCCCCACGATCACCGGCACGACATCATCCAGCCGCCCGCCATCGACGTACTGGAGCGCCTCGCGCAGGTCGAACTCGCCCCCTCGCCGCCCGACGTAGCGTAAGTCGTACAGCATCGCGTCGCCCTCGCGCTGCGTCGCCGCGATCCGCACCAGCAGCGCCGGGCGCTCGCCCAGCGTCGCGAGCATCACTGACCCGGCCCGCGCCCCGGTGACCCGCAGGATGTGCCGCCCCTCGATGCCGACGGGTGTCTGCGTGAGCTCATTCGCTGCCGCCGGGGCCGCCCCACGCAGCGTGATCGGGGTCGCAAGCATGATCACGATCGCGACGATGACGCACGCCAGAGCGCACGCTCGTCGCGTCCATGCACCCTGCCAAGCTGTCGCGCCCGCACCGCTCACCGTGCGCTCCTTGAGGGACCACGCGTGGCGCTCAGCACCCGTCGCAGCGCCGGCATCAATGGCCGATCCGTCGCCAGGACCGCAACATCAATCCCCGCGCCCGTCAACTCGACCGGCTCATCGAGCCCGTTAGCAACGCCACCGGCCTCATCGCCGAACCAACGCTGCCGCCCCGTCGCAACCGAATCCATCCCGCCGGCCCCCCAGGCCTCCGCGTCGGCAACGCGCACAAACCCCGCGCGCAGTTCGCCCCGTTCCGACGGGTCCAGCGGGCGCAGCACGATCATGTCGTGGCGCTGCGCCACGCGTTTGATCGCATCCACCGCGCCCGCCTCGTACAGATCGCTGATCACCACGATGATCGAGCGATGCCGCGCGAGCGTCTCGATCCGGCGCAGGCTCTGGACGATGCGCGTCCCCTCGGTGACAGTGCCACGCCGGAGAGACTCGATCCACTGAGTCACTTGAGATCGCGAGCTCGTCGGCTTGGCCCCCACGTCGCGCTCGCCGCAACTCTCGATCGAGACGGGGCTGCGCCGATTGAGCGCAAGCTGCGCCACCGCCGCCGCGGCCCACACCGCCACATCGTGCTTGCTGAGTTCGGTGGATCGAACATTCATCGAAGCCGACGTGTCCACGAGCACATACACGCCCAGCCGCTTGCTCGCCTCGTAGTCCTTGACGTGAAGCCGCCCGGTTCGCGCCGTCACGCGCCAGTCGATCGAGCGCACCGAATCGCCCACGTTCATCGGGCGGCTCTGCGCATAGTCGATCCCCGAGCCAAAGAACCGCGACGGGTCCGTGCCGTATGTCAGCTCATCGGCGATCCGACGCGACACCAGATGAAACCGCGCAGCGCTGAGGTGCGCCGGCTGTGACAAGAGTCTCACGTTGTCCGCATGGGCCAACATCTGCATCGGTGTCTCTTGGGTACCCCCTCTCTCCGAGAGGGGTCTTGCTCGGGTACCCCCTCTCTCCGAGAGGGGTCTTCCGCCCGCATCAACCACCCACCAATCACTCCGTCACTCTGCCACTCTGCCACTCTGCCACTCTGCCACTCTGCCACTTCTCCTCCCCCTCACGCCCTCGCCGGGTCCAGCAACTCATTCAAAATGTCCTTCGACTTGCGCCCCCGCGCCAGCGCGTCATAGCTCAGCCGCATCCGGTGCAGCATCACACCCTCGGCCAGCGCAAACAGGTCCGCAGTCCCCACATAGTCGCGCCCTTCGATGTACGCCCGCGCCCGCGCCGCCTGCACCAGCGCAATCCCCGCACGCGGCGAGCACCCAAGCTCAATCTCCGGATGCCGCCTCGTCGCCCCGACCAGTTCCACACAGTGCCGCACAAAGACCTCCGACACATGCACGCGCTGCACCTGCTCCATCGCCTCCGTCAGATCACCCAGGTGCAACTCCGCGCGATCCGAGATCGAATCAAACGCGCTCCGCGGCACCGCGCCCTCGGCCCGCACGCCGCTCACACCCTGCGCGTTGTGCCCGACGCCATTGCTCGCCGCGGCACTCGCCGCCGTCGCACGATGCAGCCCATAGCCCAGCGAACGGCGCAGCACCTCAACCTCTTCATCCGGCGTCGGGTAATCCAGCCGCTGGCAGATCATAAATCGGTCGAGCTGTGCCTCGGGCAACTCAAACGTGCCCGCCTGCTCAATCGGGTTCTGCGTCGCGATCACCAGAAACGGCACCGGCAGCGCCAGCGTCCCGTTGCCGACGGTCACACGCCGCTCCTGCATCGCCTCCAGAAGCGCCGACTGCACCTTCGGCGTCGCGCGGTTGATCTCGTCGGCCAGCAGCAGGTTCGTGAAGATCGGCCCCTTGTGCAGCCGGAACTCGCGCGTTTTCTCGTCCAGAATCTCGGCGCCGACGATGTCCGACGGCAAAAGGTCGATCGTGAACTGCACACGCCCGAAGCTCAGATCGATCGCCTTGGCCACCGAATGCACCAGCAGCGTCTTGGCAAGCCCCGGCACACCCTGAAGCAAGAGATGCCCGCCGGTCAGCAGCGCGATCAGGATCGACTCAACGACCTTCTCCTGACCCACCACCGTCTTGCCCACGCGATCGCGCACGCGAGCCGCGAGCGCAAGCCCCGGCCCGGGCGTCGGCGTGCCGCTAATGATCATGGTTGAGTTCGTCGAAGCGACTGAAGCACTCTGCGTCATGAAGTTCTCCACCTGCGACCGGGGATCCGTGTCTGCCGCGATCAAGATCTCTCTGCGCCAATATCCACTCCCCCCCCCCCGCATGCCCCCGCACCGTCCACCCACCCGAGACCGACCCTCGTCCGGTCGTCTGCCGCTCAGTATAAAGACTCTCAGACGCGCACGCCGCAGGCTTTCTCCGCGATCGTGGTGGTTTCTCTGCACATATTCACCCCGATGCGCCATCCAACACCCGCCGCCCCAATGCGGCCCGATCTGATACGATGACACCGCTCAGAATCGTTCGCACGAACTGACTCGGGAGGTGTGACCGTGGGAACCGCACTTTGTGCTTCGCTGAACCGTGGCTGGCGTCTTCCGTTTTGGGGGACATTGGCCGGCTTGCTCTTTGCCCTGGTCGTCATCGCAGGCTGCGAAGACGCCAAGCCCCCCGCCCCCCCCGTTCCCACCGGAGCCGCGGCACCCGCCGCGCCGAATGCCAATCGCTCCCCCCGAGCCACACCGACCCCCCCGGCACCCCCGATCCCGAGCGACGCGATCGAACTCGTCTTCCCCTACGGCTCGGAAAAGAAGCTCTGGCTCGAGGACGTCACCAATCGCTTTAACGCGGCTCAGAATAAGACCGAATCTGGTCGCCCGATCGTGGTCAAAGCCATCGCCATGGGCAGCGGCGAGACCGTCGAAGAACCGCTCTCCGAACGCCTCAAGGCCCACCTGATCAGCCCCGCATCTGGGGCCTTCATCAAGCTCGCCAACGCTCGCAGCCAAGCCGCGACCGGCGGCCCGCTCGTCGAGTCCACCCAAGATCTCGTCCTCTCCCCCGTTGTCATCGCGATGTGGAAGCCCATGGCCGAGGCCCTGGGCTGGCCGAACAAGCCCGTCGGCTGGTCGGACATCATTGCGTTGACCAAATCCGACCAGGGCTGGGCCAAGTACGGCTTCCCGCAATGGGGCCGCTTCAAGTTCGGCCACACGCACCCGGAGTACAGCAACTCCGGACTCATGGCCATCATCGCCCAGGCCTACGCCGGCGCGGGCAAGCTCAACGACCTGTCCGTCGCCGACGTGCAATCCAAGCCCGTCATCGACCTGATGTCCGACGTTCAGCGCGGCATCGTTCACTACGGGGAATCCACCGGCTTCTTTGGCCGAAAAATGTTCTCCTCAGGCCCGGAGTTCCTCTCCGCAGCGGTGCTGTATGAGAGCGTCGTCATCGAGTCCTCAGACCCAAGCAAGTACACGTTGCCCTTCCCGGTGGTCGCCATTTACCCCAAAGAGGGAACGTTCTGGTCTGAGCACCCGGTGGGAATCATCAACCGGCCATGGGTGACGCCGGAGCACAAGGACGCCGCGAAGAAGTACATCGCCTATCTCCTGGATCGCCCGCAGCAGGAAGCCGCCCTGCGCTTCGGCTTCCGGCCCAGTGACGTGTCGATCCCGCTGGGCGAGCCGTTTACCGCGGCCAACGGCGTCAACGCCGCGGAGCCCAAGACAACGCTCCAGACCCCGTCGGCCGAGGTCATCAACAGTGTTATAGAACTTTGGAAGCAGCACAAGAAGAAGAGCCACGTCGTGCTGGTGATGGACACCAGCGGCAGCATGAGGAAGGACCAGCGCATCCAGAACGCGCGCGCCGGTGCCCAGCAGCTTCTGGAAATGCTCGGCGATGAGGATGTTTTCAGCTTCCTGGCCTTCAGCAACCGCCAGGTCTGGCTCGCCGAGGAGGTCCGCCTCAAGGACGAGCGCGCAAAGCTGTCGGCCCAGGCCGGCTCACTGATGGCCGACGGCGGCACGGCGTTGTTTGACTCGGTGTCCGCCGCGTTTACACATCTCCAGCAGCGCCAGAAATCCGATCGCATCTCGGCGATCATCGTCCTGACCGACGGCGAGGACACCGACAGCCGCAAGAGCATCACTCAACTGCTCGAAGAAGTCCGCAGCGACGAGGAAAAGCGCTCGATCCGGATCTTCACGATCGGCTACGGCAACGAGGCCAACGCCAAGCAGCTCGAAGATATCGCCAAAGCGACACAGGCAAAGTTCTACAAGGGCACGCCGCAGAACATCCGCACGGTCTTCAAGGAAATCGCGACGTTCTTCTAGAATCGATCTGATCACCCCCCCGCCCCCCCCCCGTGGT